>NZ_ANAH02000013.1 GCF_000335475.2 Cystobacter fuscus DSM 2262
GTTGTACGCGCGAGCCGAGCCAGGGATTGTACGTGCGGGCCGAGCCGCTCCTTCAGCGCGCCCTCACCCTCGGGGAAGCGGCGCTCGGCAAGAACCACCCCGACGTCGCCGGGGTGCTCAGCAACCTCGCCCTGCTTGCCTTGGCCCAGGGCGCGTCCGGCCGGGCCGGAGAACTCTGGGAGCGCGCCCTCGCCATCCACGAAGTGACGCTGGGCAGGAACCATCCCGATAACGTTCGGACGCTCAACAGCCTCGCCTTGATGCGCCAGGCCCAGCGGCGCCTCGGCGAAGCCGTGCCGCTCTTCACGCGCGCGTTCACCATCACCGAGCGTCGCCTGCGCCAGGAGGCGCTCGACTTCTCCGAGTCGCGCCTGGCCACCTTCCTCCAGCACCTGCGCGACCAGGACGAGTTGCTCTACGCGCTGCTGCGTGCCCATCCGGGAGATGCCGACATCCGACGCCTGGCCCTCGGCGGCGCGCTCCTGCTCAAGGGCCGCTCCGTCGAGGAGACCGCGGCCAGATCCCGCATCATCTATCGGAGCCTGAGCGCCCGGGAGCGCGACACCTTCGAGCAGCTGCGCGGCCTGCGCACCCAGCTCGCCACGCTGTCCCTCCAAGGCCCCGGCTCGCCTCCTTCCGCCGACTATCCCCAGCGCCTGCGGGCGCTCACCGAGCTGGGCGATGCCCTCGAAGCCGACCTGGCGAAACGCTCGGCGCCCCTGCGCGCCCTGACCGCGCTGCCGTCTCCCGCGGAGATCGTCGACCGCGTCGCCGCGGCCCTCCCCAAGGACAGTGCCCTCGTCGAGTTCATCGCCTACGCGGACCGCCCCTTGCTGCTCGAGCCCGGCATGCCCCTGTCAGAGGTCCCCAGCCAGCTTCGCTATCTGGCGCTGGTGCTCCTGCCCGATGCGGAGATCCGTGTCGTGGATCTCGGCCCCGCCGAGCCGATCGACCGTGCCGCCTCGCGCCTGCGCAGCGCCCTGGCCAACCGCGACGCCTCCTTCCAGGCCATGGCCCAGGAGCTCTACCGGCTCGCCTTCCGGCCTCTGCTGCCGCTGCTGGGCGGCACCCGCCGCCTGTTCCTCTCTCCCGACGGGCAGCTCGGTCTGGTGCCCTTCGCCGCCCTTCACGACGGCCGTGGCTTCCTCGTGGACACCTTCGACTTCACCTATCTCACCTCGGGCAAGGATCTGCTGCCCCGCACCGAGGGCGTGGCGACCTCACGCGCGGTGACCGTCTTCGCGGATCCGGACTTCAGCGTGCCCCCTCTGGCTCGTCCCACCCCCGCTGGGAGCGGGCCCGTGCTGGTCGAGCGCTCCACCACCGTCGAGCACTTCTTCTCCACGGCGCGCGCGGACCTGGGGGAAAGCGCCTGGGTGCCACTGCCCGGCACCCGCCGGGAGGCCGAGGGCATTCAACGCCTGCTTCCCCAGGCCCAGCTCTTCCTCGGGGCCGAGGCCTCCAAGCAGCGGCTGCTCAACGTGTCTCCTCCCGGCATCCTCCACCTGGCCACCCACGGCTTCTTCCTCGATGACGCGCCCGCTCCCGAGGGCTCCCGAGGCGTGGGCCACTTCGGCGCGATGGGAGACAAACCCCTCGCGCCGCGCCCCGCGGATCCGCTGCTGCGCTCCGGGCTCGTCCTGGCTGGCGCGCGAGCGGCGCCCGAGGACTCCAGCACGGCCAACGCGCTGGTGACGGCCCTGGAGCTGGCCGGCCTGGACCTGTGGGGCACGCAGCTCGTCGTGCTGTCCGCCTGCGACACCGGGCGCGGAGACGTCAAGCTCGGCCAGGGCGTCTACGGGCTGCGCCGGGCCTTCGTCGCGGCGGGAGCGGAGACGGTCGTCATGAGCCTGTGGAAGGTGAACGACGAGACGACACGGGTGCTGATGGAGGCCTACTACCGCCACCTGCTCGCCGGGCAGGGCCGGGCCGCCGCGCTGCGAGAGGCCATGCGCTCGCTGCGAGCCACCCGTGCCCATCCGCACTACTGGGCGCCCTTCATCGCCGTGGGCCGGGACGCTCCGCTGCGCGGACTGGGGCCCACCGCGCCGGAGCCACCGGAGAAATAGCCCGCGGATTCCGTGCATGATTGCCCAGGTCACCGGCTCCTTTCGTTGCGGGCGAGGGATTCACGCCCACCCCAACGAAATCGAAGGAGAGAGCCATGACCGCGATGAAAAGGTATCTGCTTGCCTGGGTGTGTCTTCAGCTGCCCATGATGGTGCACGCCGGGCAGCCCACGCCCACGAGCGCGGCCGCCCCGCTGTCCGATGCCGAGCGCTACGCACGGCGGTGCCAATCCCAGTCGCCCCACCGCACCGTCAAGCCCCAGGGCACGATGCTGTGGGGAACCCGGCGGGACTGGGACGTCGAGAAGGTCACGGACGAGCGCACCGGTGTGCTCGTCTCGGCGGACCTCGCCCCCTTGCGGCAGGCGGATGCCCAGGTGAAGTCCCTGTCGCTCGAGGGTGGCCGTCTGGTGGCCGCGGGCAAGGGCGTGGTCGGCACCGTGCTCCAGGGCACGGCGAGCGATGGCAAGCCGGTAGAGGTGGCCATCTGCGGCGCCGAGCCCTCCCCCGAGGATCCCGCGATGGTCTGGTACCGCATCGAAGCCTGGAACGCGCTGGCCCAGGAGTGGGAGAACCCCTGCGTCGCCCTGGCGAACGTGCCCGACCCCCGGGCGCTCGCGGTGAGCGGCACCTGGAACGCGAACGGCGCCCACCAGAAGGCCCGGGGCAAGCTCACCTTCGCCTGTGAGAACGGCGCCATCAGCAAGTGCATCCAGTGGGGCTACAAGCCCTGGGCCAGCCGCGACGGGCAATCGATGGCCGACCTCCACCAGGCCTGCACGCGCATGGCCCGCGCCGACTACTGCGGCAACGGCCGCAGCCACACGCACGAGAACACCACCATCGACATGTACGATCGGCTCGGCGTGATCGCTCGGACGACCGAGTCCTCGGCGCAGTGGGATCTCTCGCGGGCCTCCTTCGAGGCGGCCTGGGCGCCCGACGGGGCCACCTGCCTGTCCCGGACCCGCGACGGCCGCGCGCTGGAGACGGTCCTCAAGGAGTGCCCCAACCGCTTCCGCGCGGGCACGGCGCTCGACCTGGGCAAGGGAGATCGCTGCACGCTGCGGCGCACGGACGTGAACCCCGAGTCAGCGCTGCTGCGCAACCAGTCCTATGAAGCCTCGAAGGGCACCTCCGCCCAGGGCGAGGGCCCGTAGGACACCTCGTGGCGCCCCCACGTCAGTCTGGCTTGGGCGCCGGGGGCACCCCGTGCGCCTCACCCAGGAGCTGGCTGATGCTCAGCTCGAGCTTGCTGTCGAGCATGGCCAGGAAGCTCTGGAAGTCGCGGGGGGAGAGCCCCAGCCGCTCCTGCAGGCGATGGCGCGTCTCCTCGTAGATGCTCTGCCGTGCACTCTTCAACCAGCGGGAGACCGTCGATTGATTGACGCGAAAGAGCTCGGCCAGCTCGTACATCGAGAGTTGATCGACGAAGTAGAGGCGGAGCAGGTAGCGCTCGTCGGCCGAGAGCGCGCGGAAGGCTTCGTTCACGGCCTGGCGGAAATCGGCGTGGTAGCGCCGCTTCATGAGATCCAGCTCCGCATCGAGTCCTGGCGCCGGAATCATCTTTTCAATGTCGTCCATGTCCTCATCGGACGAAGGCTTCTCGGCGCCCTGCAGCTTGATGGCGAAGCGCGTGGCGGCGACATGCACCCAGCTCATCAGCGCCCCTCTCCCCGCGTACTCGGCGAGCTTCGGGGGTCCTTCGGGCGTGGTCACCAGGAGCTTCACGCGCGTGAGCTGGCAGACGTCGTCGAGCAGCGCCTCGGACAGCTTGGGACCCCTGAGCAGCTTCGGCAGCTTCGCGAGGTAGTTGCGCTCGAGCAGCTCGATGGCGGCGGGGAGCCCTCGCACGCAGGCGCACGCGAGGTAGAGCTCCGCCAGGGACAACTGCGCGAGAATCGGCTCGAGGGGACTGTCCGGCTGCTCCTTGGGCAGCCGCTCGGCGATGTGGGTCACGAACGATTCGGAGGGGAGTTCCACCGCCGGCCACCGCGCGCGGGAGGTCTCCCAGGCGTGGACGAGCAGGCCTTCGAGAGCGGTGGTATCCACGGAGGGAACGATGCGCACCTTCGCGTGCGCGAGAAACGTCGCGGCCAGCCCATGCACCTGTGCCATTCCCAGTTTTGTATCATGTGCTTCGCCGGGGTGGCAATGCGTGCCATTGATTGCCATCTGTTCCGTGAATAGCCTGAGTTCATCGATTCCATGCGCCAGTCCACTTCCAACGACCACGTGACGAACGCCGTCAATTGCCTGACGGATGATGTCCTGGTGGATCTCCTCGATGGCAGGTTGCTGGACGAGGCGCTGGCCCGGGCCCACCGGCATGCCGCGGGGTGTGACGCCTGCCGGCTCCTCCTCGCCTCGGTCTCGCGGGGGGGGTTGGGAACGGGGAGCGATGTACCGGAATCTTCCGCTCCGCCCGGCATTGGCGTGGAGGAGCCGGGCCTGTCCTGGACACCGCCCGGGGTGTTCGACGAGTTCCGCCTCGAGCGTGTGCTCGGCAAGGGAGGCATGGGCATCGTCTACCTGGCGCACGACACCTCACTGGACCGGCGTGTGGCGGTGAAGTTCATCGCCTCGAGCCAGCCCGAGCCCTGGGTTCGTGCATACTTCGAGACCGAGGCTCGAGCGATCGCCCGGCTGCAGCACCCGAACGTCGTCAATGTGTTCCGCGTCGGCGAGGTCAACGGGCACCCGTACATCGTCTCCGAGTACGTCGTCGGACAGAGCCTCGCGCAGCTGCCGCTCCCCGTGCCGTGGCGCCGGGTCCTGGCGCTCGGCGTCGGCCTTGCCCGGGGGCTCGCGGCGGCGCACCGGCAGGGAGTGCTGCACCGCGACATCAAGCCTTCCAACGTCCTGCTCACCGGGGAGGGCGAGGTGAAGCTGCTCGACTTCGGCCTGGCCGAGAGTTTCGAGCCGGGCGCGGCCGCCCCCTCTTCCAGCATGAACCAGCTCGCCGGCACGCGGCCCTACATGGCGCCCGAGCTGTTGAAGCGTGCTCCGGCGACTCCCCGAAGTGACCTCTATGCCCTGGGCGTCGTGCTCCACGAGCTGTGCACGGGTGAGCTGCCCCCGCGGGTTGGAAGCGGAGCGGAGGTCGATCCGGACTTCGTGGCGATCATCGCGCGGTGCCTCGCGCACGAACCCCTCGAACGCTTCGCCTCGGCCGAGGCGCTGTGCGAGGCCCTCGAGCGCCTCGAGTGGCTCAGCGCCCCCGCGCCCCTGGCCGCCAGCAATCCCTATCGGGGACTGGCGCCCTTCGAGGCCGAGCACCGGGCGCTCTTCTTCGGACGCGATGCCGACATCCACGCCGTGCTCGAGCGCCTGCGCCACCGGCCGCTCGTCCTCGTCGCCGGGGACTCCGGCGCTGGCAAGTCCTCGCTGTGCCGCGCCGGCGTGCTGCCCCGGATGGAGGCGGCGCCGCGGGACGGAATCCGTGAGCTGACCACGGTGACACTGTGGCCCGGCCACCGCCCGCTCGAGGCCCTGGCCGCCGCGCTCGCGCCCGTCCTGGGCCAGGGGGAGGAGGAGCTCTTCACCATGCTCGAGCAGACGCCGGCCTGGCTCGGGCGGGCCCTGCGCGAGGCCCACCAGGACGGGCGGGGCCTGGTCCTCTTCGTGGACCAGCTCGAGGAGCTCATCACCCTGTCGGATCCGGTGCAGGCGGCGCACTTCGCCCGCCGCCTCGGCGAACTGGCCCTGCCTTCCTCGGGCGTGCGCGTGCTCCTGGCGGTGCGCGGTGACTTCCTGACGCGCCTGTGTGCGCTGCCCGGCCTGGGCGAAGAGGCCGAGCGGGCGCTCTACGTCCTGCGTCCCATGTCTCCCGAGGGGGTGCGCGAGGCCATCGTCGGGCCCGCGCGCGGCCAGGGCGTGGCCTTCGAATCCGCCGAGCTCGTCCAGACGCTCGTCGAGTCCACGGCGTACGGTGCGGGCAGCCTGCCCCTGCTCCAGTTCGCGCTCGCCGAGTTGTGGGAGCGGCGCAACCCGGCGGGAGGCCGCATCACGCGGGCGGCGCTCGAGGAGATGGGGGGAGTGGCCGGAGCGCTGTCGCGGCACGCGGACGGGGTGCTCGCGCGCCTGAGTCCCACCGAGCACGAGGCGGCGCGCAGCCTGCTCCTGCGGCTCGTGACGGGGGAGGGCACGCGCGTCGAGCGTACCGAGGCGGAGCTCGTCGAGGACTCGGAGGGGGCCTCCCGCGCCGCCCTTCGCGCGCTCATCGAGGGCCGCCTCCTGCATGCGCGCACCGCGGGGGGCCAACCACGCTGCGAGATCGCCCACGACTCGCTCATCGACAGCTGGGGCACGCTGCGAGGCTGGCTCGACGACGACATCGGCCATCGCGCGGTGCGCAAGCGGCTCGAGGCGGCGAGCGTCGAGTGGGAGCGCCTGCTGCGCGCCAGGGAGGCCCTCTGGGGGCAGCGTCAGCTCGACGAGGCGAGTCCGCTCGCGCCCTCCACCCTGGGCCCCCGCGAGCGGGCTTTCCTCCTCGCCTCCCATCGCGCCGTGACGCTCCAGCGTTGGAGACGCTGGCTCGCCGCGCTCGTCATCGCCCTGGCCTTCGCCGCCGTGTGGGGGGTGCCTCGCCTGCGGGATGCGCGCTTCGTCGCCGCCCTGGTGGACACGGCGCGGGAGCAACTCGTCACGGGCCGTGCCCTCGCCCAGAAGGCCAGCACGCGCAGAGAGGAGGCGATGGCGTTGTTCGACGGCCGGCCCTCCCTGGCCAACGGTCCCAAGGCCCTGCGGGGCCCCGATGAGCTCAGGAAGGCCGCCGAGAAGCGATGGGACGAGGCGCTCGCCTTGCGCGATCAGGCCCAGGCGGCCTATGCCCGCGCGAGCCAGTTCCTCGACCAGGCCCTGGATCGGGATCGCGCCCATGAGGAAACGCGCCGGCTCATCGCGGAGATGACCTATGAACGCGTCCTGCTCGCGGAGCGCTTCCACCAGCAGCGCGAGCGCGACGAATGGGCCCAGCACCTCATGCGATGGGGGGTGACCGGCACCTCGAATGAGGGCTCGGAGTGGCGCCAACGGCTCCTGGCCCCGGCCGAGCTCGAGCTCGTGACGGAGCCTCCCGGCGCACGCGTGAAGCTCGAGCGCTACACCGACGTGCAGGGCACGGGGCACCTCGAGCCCGTCGTGGCGGAAGACGACCTGGGCCCCACCCCCTTGTCCCGCCTCGAGCTGCCCGCGGGTTCCTACCTCCTCCACGTCACGCATCCGGGCCGGGTGCCGGTGAGAGTGCCCCTGCTCCTCACGCGCGGCGCCCACGAGAAGGTTCGCCTCGTGCTCCCCACCTCGGTGCCCGCCGGCCATGTCTACATCCCGCCGGGCTGCTTCCTGCTGGGCAGCGCCGAGCCGGAGGAGGTGCGGACCTTCATGCTCAGCTCGCCGCTTCACCGGCTCTGCCTCCAGGAGGGCTATCTCATCGGTCAGCGGGAGGTGACGTTCGGCGATTGGCTGGCCTACCTCGACTCGCTGCCCGCGGATGCGCCCGCGAGACGGATCCTCGAGCAGCCACGCTTCAGCCCCACCGGGGCCATCACGCTGCGGCGGCAACCCGGCACCGGGTGGATCTTCTCCTTCTACCGTTCGAGCGAGGACGTCTTCTCGGCGAAGGAGGGGGAGACGTTCCACTACCCGGGGCGGACGCGGCGCGACACCGCGGACTGGCGCCGGTTTCCCCTGTCCGGCGTCTCCTCCGAGGACCTGGCGTCCTACTTCTACTGGCTCGACCGCTCGGGGCGTCTGCCCGGAGCACGCCTGTGCACCCAGAACGAGTGGGAGTACGCCGCCCGTGGCGCGGATGGCCGCCGCTACCCGCATGGCGACCAGCTCCAGCCCGACGACGCCAACATCGACACGACCTATGACCGGCAGCCCACGGCCTTCGGGCCCGACATGGTCGGCTCCCACCCGGCCTCGGTGAGCCCCTTCGGACTGGAGGACATGGCCGGCAACGCCTTCGAGCTCACGCGCTCGGTGACCCCGGAGTTCGGGCGCGTCGTCCTCCGGGGCGGCGCCTGGTACTACGACGACTTCGGCGCGCACATCGCGAACATCTCCGTGGGAGATCCGACGGCACGCGACGCGGCGATCGGCGTGCGCGTCTGTGCGTCATTCTCTCCGTGACACGGGGAGGCGGAAATCCCCCGGAAAACAACCCGCGGAATTCCGTGCATGATTTTCCCGCTCGCCGGCTCATCCCCCATGCAGGTCATCCACTTCAATGGGGGGAAACCACATGAACCCGGCATCTCTGTCTGTCGCACCCCTCCTCGGACCGGGGAGGGTGGGTCCCCTGGCGACGCTCGTGCTCCTCACCGGGCTCGTCGTGGGCATGCCCGGCGAGGCGCGGGCCCAGGCGCCGGACGAGCCGCGGGCGGTCGGTGAGTTCTTGCTCATCAGCAAGGACGGAGAGCGCATCAAGGGTCACGGCGGCGCCCTGACGTCGACCCGGTTCACCGGCATCTCGGCGGACGGACAGACGCTCGACTTCCTCCCGGACGACATCGGGACCCTCTATCGCCATGAGGGTTCGTACGCGGGGCCTGGGGCGATGTACGGCGCTGGCTTCGGGCTGCTGCTCACCGGCACCGTCCTCCTGAGATACGGCATCGAGAGTCCCGCCTTCTTCCGCGATGAGTCCGCCGCGGGCGTTTCCCTGGGATTGCTGGGCGGGAGCGCGCTGCTGGGAGCGCTCGTCGGGCTCGCGATCGGGGCGGGGCAGAGCCGTTGGAGCGTCGAGCCCCTCGTTGCCCCGGGCCAGCAGGTCTCCCTGAACCTGTCGCATTCCCTGTAGCCACCCACCTCGTCACACCCTGGAGATACAGCCCCATGAACATGTCTATCCTGTGCAGGATGGGCGCCGCGGTCCTCCTCATGAGCCTGGTCGGATGCGCTCCCGCGCGCATGTCGCTCAAGCCCTCGTTCTGGAAGGAGACCCAACTCAAGGTCGGTGTCGCGACCCTTCCGCCCCAGAAGTTCGCGGCCTACCGCGCCGGCAGCCAGGGACTGATGGACATGGCCATCAACTCCGCCATGGCCGGTAGCCTGGAGGCGCATCTCCAGAGCATGGATGCCAGCAAGTTCGCGGCCGTGGCCGACCAGTATGTGGAGAGGCTCACCGAGCGAGGCCTCAACGCCCGGAAGCTCGACAAGCCGGTGAATCCCAACCTGTTGCAGTCCTTCAGCGCGCCGGGGTCCGGTGAGTTCGCGGAGAAGGACATGCGGCCGCTGGCCGAGAAGGAGGACATCGACATGCTCATCCTGCTCTCGCTCCAGCAGTGTGGGACCATCCGGAAGTACTACGGCTTCATCCCCCTGGGGGCCCCGGAGGCCGTCTGCGTGAGCAAGGGGGAGATGATCAACCTGAAGACGAACGAGATCGCGTGGCGTGCCTACCCGGAGATGAGCGAGGCCATGCTGCCGGTCGAGGGCGAGTGGGATCAGGCCCCGGACTACCGGAACGTCACGCGGGCCGTTGACCGGGCCATGAGCCAGGCCCAGCTCTTCCTGCTCAAGGAGTTCTTCGGCTCGGCCCGGGGCGGGACCGCCGTCAGCCAGTCTCGGCGGTAGTGTGTGAAGCCGCGGTGCGCTCGCGAGAGCACGAGGGGGGGAGCTCTGGAGTTGCCGCGGCTGAAATGGACCCGGACGAGCAATTCGTGGCTCGTCCGGGTCCAGGGTTTTTGTCCGGATTGGAGCCAGCGCACGCGAACCTGCGCACCGCGCCCCCTGCCTCCGTCTACTCTGCCCCGAGTGCTTGGCGTGGATGACTGGGCCTGGCGCAAAGGACGCACCTACGGCTCCCTCCTGGTTGATTTGGAGACTCACCGCGTCGTCGACTTGTTTCCCGACCGGTCCGCGCCCACTCTGACTTCCTGGCTCCGTCGTCATCCTGGCGTTGACGTGGTGATGAGAGACCGCTCGACAGAGTATACGCGCGCAGTGGCGGAGGGGGTGCCCCATGCCCAACAAGTCGCGGACCGCTGGCACTTGCTGCTCAATGGGAGGCAGATGGTGGAACGCTGGTTGGCCGGGGCGCATGCTCGTCTACGTGCATTGCCGCCAGTCGCGGGGTCCACGACCGCGCCAGGCGCCGTCACGCCAGTTTTCCGCGCTCTCTAATACTACAGTTGGGCTTTCTGGAGCGGACAGAGAACGACCCGTCAGCCCTGACCTGACTGCCGCTGCGATGACCTCCCTTCCGCCCTCGTTCGTGGGCCGCTGCGGCCTCCCTTCAGTCTCGAGGTAACGCAGCCCCAGGGCAAAGCAACTGCGGAAGTGGGGTGAAGGGCCCCACCTGTCTGGTGGGGAGCCAGGAGAGGAAGCGAAACGCGGGAGAGGGTGACGCCAGAAGTGGCGTGGTTACAACCCATGGGAGAAGTCACTTTCCCCTGGGGGCCGCCATGTCGAGCAGCGCGAGCGTCTTGAGCAACAAGGAAGAAACAGTTCTCGTCGGGAAATGGGAAGAAGAGTGGCGTCGTGTGCGGGAGTGGGTCCAGCCTCACTTCGCGCGTCCGGAGACACGCGCCACGGCGGAGGCCCTGCTGCAAGGGCTGCTGGCACGAGTGGAGCGCAAGAACTCCTGGGGCCTGAGTGAGGAGGCGGGCCGGCAGACGCCCTACGCCTTTCAACATCTGCTCAATGGAGCGCAGTGGGACGAAGAGGCCCTGCGGGACGACGTGTTGACGTATGCCCGGCGGCGACTGGGCGAGGGGGGAGTATTGGCCGTGGATGAGACGGGCTTCTTGAAGAAGGGGGACAAGTCCGCGGGAGTGGCGCGGCAGTACAGCGGCACGGTGGGCCGGGTGGAGAATTGCCAGGTAGGTGTCTTCCTGGCCTACGTCACCGACCAGGGGCACACCCTGGTGGACCGCGAGCTTATGTGCCTGAGCACTGGTTCGAGGAGCCGGAGCGCTGTCGCCAGGCGGGAATCCCCCCGGAGGTGGGATTCCAAACCAAGCCAGACCTGGCGCGAGTCATGCTTGAGCGGGCGTTGGGCGCGGGGCTCCGTCCGGCGTGGGTAGTGGGAGATGAAGTGTATGGCCGGGATGGAGAGTTGCGACGCTTTCTGGAGAGCCAGTCGCAGCGGTATGTGCTGGCGGTGGCCTCCAATACCTACGCCTGGCGCGGAGAGGCCCACGTGCGCGCGGGCGAGGTGCTGGAGGAAGTGAAGAGGCCAGAATGGACGAGGATGTCGGCGGGAGCGGGAGCCAAAGGACCGAGGTTGTATGAGTGGGCGCGTGTCCAGCTCAATTCGCCAGCGAGGGGACAGGCGAGATGGTTTCTGTTTCGCAGAAGCCTGACGGAGGAGACGGAGGTAGCGCACTACCTGGTGCATGCACCAGCCACGACGTCGCTGGAGGCCATGGTGGAAGCGGCGGGAAAGCGCTGGCCGATAGAGGAATGCTTCGAGTCGGCGAAGGGAGAGATAGGACTGGACGACTATGAAGTGAGGAAGTGGCGAGGGTGGTATCGCCACATGACGCTGTGCATGGTCGCACATGCATTCCTGGCCGCCGCGCGAGCGGAGGCCAATGCGCTCGAGGAGGAGAAACAAGGCCCAAAACGCCTGGGCCCGCCGCACCGGAGAAGTCGCAGGGGAGCGTTTCGACGGCGGCGAGGCCTCTTCTCATCCGCTTCAGCCTTCAGGAAGTGAGACGACTGTTGTGGAAACTCGCTCGGTGGGTGGTGCAACCCGCGGTGGACTTCGTCCTGTGGTGGAGCCGCTGGCGGCGCCACCATCAGGCCGTTGCCAAACTCTGCCATTACCGCCGCAGGGCCCCCAGAACCAACAACGTCCAACTGTAGTACTAGAGAAGAGATGCTTCTGGTGTTGAGTTTTCAACGTTTACTGCAAGGATGCGCACGCCGCCAACCGCTCTACTGTAGGGTTTTGTCCTTTGCGCTCTCGGGGTGAGAGCTTTGCCGCAAGGAGAACGGACGCGTGCGTTATCTACCTTTGGCCATTGCAGTCAGCATGGTCCCTTGGGTCTCTCAGGCTTGCACTCTAAAATTCACCTCTCCAGGTGATGGTGCAACGGTCAGAAGTGCGGCAATTACTGTCTATGGTGTTGGCGGTGCCGATGCCACTGAAGGTGACTTCGGAACAGTCACTGCCACTCTGAATGGGGCATCTTTTTTCAACTACTCCGGATCATTTACCGCCGCCGTATCATTCCTTCAGAGTCGAGGGGTAGGGGTGACGCTTCGCCCCGGGCAGAACTTCCTGTTTGTGAGCGGAAGCGTAGGCGGCTGCTCTGCCACCGATACGATGACCATCACTTATGATCCCGAGGTGACCCAAGCCAAGAACAAAGGGGCGCCTCCTCCGGAGTCATGCCATGGCAATCCAATCAACACGGCGATCGGGAACAAATACCAAATTGAAAGCGACTACCAGAGCACTACGTCCCCGGGGCTGAGGTTTGAGCGCAGCTACAACAGTTTTGATGGGTTCTGGAGACACAACTATTCGGCCAGGCTGGTGCTTGCCGCTAGCTCCATACGGCTCATCCACGCAGATGGACGTGAAGTGGAATTTGCTCGCGCCGGTAGCACCGCCATCCCCGCGGTCGATGAGCTTGGCAGCTTGACTGAAAGCTCAGGCACTTGGACTTATAAGTCCCCTGATCAAGAGACTCTTCAGTTTGACTCTCAAGGGCGAATTATTTCGCTCCAGAACTTCGCGGGGCGAAGCCTGACATTCACCTATGCCGACCGGACTGTCACGGTCGCCAGTGATACGGAGCAGGCCCTCTCGTTCACTCAGGACGATAGATATCAACCGCTTACCCTTTCTGCTCCCGGTGTATCGGTTCAGTACAATTATGATGTGCAGAAAAGACTGATCTCACTATCAAAGTCCTATGGTTCAACAATCGTGAGCCGGAGCTTTCTGTACGAGAACATGACCTACCCGCGCTTCCTGACCGGCATCGTCGACGAGAAGGGGGTTCGCTTTGCATCATGGAGTTACGACAGTGCAGGCAGGGCTACTTCAAGCTCTCATGGTGACGGGGTTGAGAACATCACCGTTGACTACAACGCTGATGGCTCTTCCACGGTCACCAATGAGTTCGGCAAGAAGACGACCTATCGCTATCAAGTGATCCAGGGCGTCAAGAAAGTCGTGGCGATTGAAGGTGAGCCTTCGGCGAACTGCCCTGCAAGCAACTCGACCTATACCTATAACACCCGAGGCTTGTTGGTCAGCAAAACCAATAACAAGGGCCACGTCACCACCTACAACTACAATGAGCGAGGCCTCGAGATATCGCGTATCGACGCCTTCGGCACGCCGCAGGCACGGACGATCACTACCACTTGGCACCCTACCTTGTTCCTGCCAGCAACGATTGCCGAGCCCAACAGAACCACCACCTACACCTACGACGACAAAGGACGCCCACTCAGCCAGAGCGTAAGCCAGCGCTGAGCTGCAAAAGGACTTGAACATGGACTTTAGGAACTACCGTCTGAGCGTGCTTGCGCTCGCCCTGGCCGGCACCCTCAGTGCTACCAGCCTGCAGGCTGCGCCACGCAACTGGAGCTACACCTACACTGCCACCGGGCAGATCAAGACCGCGGATGGCCCGCGCACGGATGTGCAGGACATCACCCGTTACGCCTACGACGCCCAGGGCCACCTGACCACCGTCACCAACGCCCTTGGCCACGTGACCCAGCTGTCGAACTTCGACACCTACGGCAACCCGCTGACCATCGTCGACCCTAATGGGGTGACCAGCACGCTCACCTATACCCCGCAGGGCTGGCTGGCCTCGGTCGGCGTTGGTGGCAGCACCACCAGCTTTGAGTACGACGCCATCGGCCAGACCACGAAGGTCACCCGCGGCGATGGCAGCTGGCTGGCCTACACCTGGGACGATGCCCGGCGCCTGACCAAGGTCACCAACAACCTCGGCGAGCAGGTGGAGTTCGACCTCGATGCCATGGGCAACCGCACCGCCCAGCGCATCAAGGACGCCTCCAACAACCTCACTCAGCAGCAACAGTGGGTGTACGACGAGCTCGGCCGCCTGTTGCGCTCGGTCGGGGCTGGCGGGCAGACCCACAGCCAGCAGTACGACCTCAACGACAACCCCACAACCAACACCAACCCGCGCCAGTTCAGCCACACCCAGGCTTATGACGCGCTGGATCGCCTCGTATCCAGCACCGACCCGCTCAACGGGGTCACTGCGCTGGGTTACGACGCCCAGGACAACCTGCGCCAAGTCGTCGACCCGCGCGGCGTCACTACCCGCTATGAGTACGACGGCCTCGGCAACCTTACCAAGTTGATCAGCCCCGACACCGGCACCACCACCTACCTGCACGATGCTGCCGGCAACGTGATCCAGAAGACTGATGCCCGCGGCGTGGTCACCACCTACAGCTACGACGCCCTCAACCGAATCACCAGCCGCCGGTACCCGGCCACGCCCACGCTCAACGTCCAGTACCACTACGACATGACTGCTGATGGCAACAAGGGCATCGGTCGGCTGACCGCCGTGAAGGACGCCAGCGGCGTGTTCGGCTACAAGTACGACGAGCGCGGCAACTTGGTGAAGCAGATCCGCTCGGTGAAGGTGCTGGGGGCGGACCAGTATGACACGCTCGGCTACGTCTATGACGCGGCCAACCGTCTGACCCGCATCGACTACCCGGCCGGCTTCAGAATCCACTACAACCGCAACGCCGCCGGCCAGGTGAACCGAGTCGGTTTCGCCGTCGGCAACGCCGCGCCCACCGCCCTGGTCAGCAACATCAGCTACGCACCTTTCGGACCGCTGAAGAGTCTGACCTGGAACAACGGCGTCGCCCTGACTCGTACCTATGACCAGAACTACCAGTTCACCGCCCAGCAGGTCGGTAACTGGCAGAGCACCTACGCCCACGACGCCAACGGCAACATCACTGGGTACAGCCACAGCCTCTTCGGCAGCCTCGACTATCAGTACGACCCCCTCGATCGCCTGACTCAGGAAAAGGACGCCGGCAGCAAGAATGCCTACGCCTACGACGCCACCGGCAACCGCACCTCGCGCACCACCTACAGCATCACCGATGGCACCGAGACCCAGACCGCCAAGCAGACGCTGCAGTACGCCGCCGACAGCAACCGCCTCAGCCAGCGCAGTACCAGCTACGCGGTGGAAGTAGATGCCGCCGGTAACTACATCCGCTATAGCCAGAGCCGACGTCACACCTACGATGATCAAGGTCGACTGTCCAGCGTGCTGAATTCTGCTGGTGAAACGATGGTCTCCTACGTTTATAACGCGTTCGGTCAAAGGGTTTTGAAGGATGTGCAGCAAGGCAGTACGCACTACCCCTACGCCTACTTCTACGGCCCGGATGGCCAAGTCTTGGGCGAGGTGAAGTACAGCAACACTGGCAAGAAAACCACGGCCAGCTATTACGTGTGGCTCGACAACCTGCCTATCGCGCAGATCGATCTGAGCTACGACAACACGGGCAGCACTGTCACCAACACCACCCTGACTTACCTGCACAGCGACCACCTCAACACCCCGCGCTTGGCCACCGACCAAGGCGGCAACTTGGTATGGAGTTGGCAGAGCGATGCTTTTGGTGTGGGGCAGCCTAACAACCACGGCACCAACATCGATGTGATCCTGCGCTTCCCTGGCCAGATAGCCGACGCCCATAGCGCCCTCTACTACAACTACTTCAGGGACTACGATCCGGAGACAGGACGGTATGTAGAAAGTGACCCGCTCGGGCTTGAAGCGGGTCTCAATACCTATGGATATGCTCTGGGGAGTCCATTGATCTATGTCGATCCCTACGGGCTCGACATCACCAATCCTGCAGATTGGCCGCAACTACCGTCAGGTTTCGCTGAGTGCGTAGAAGAGCGTCGCTGGGATTGGGGGCAATTGGGGCCACAAGGAGCTAATGAGAAGACAGTGGTCGGACATGCCGGCACTGCAGGAAACCTTGCCAATAGTGCAGGTAATGCGGCTGCTGGAGCGACCGGGTCAGGTATTAGCTCGGCTTCCCATCAAACGTCATGGCAACACCGTGTTGGCTCCAATATTGGACAGGCAGCGCAGAAAGCCGAGAATGGCCGCCGGTTCGGACCGACCCAGGCTCGTATCAGTGGATACGGAAAAGCGGCTGGACGCTTGGCCATCCTTCCTACTATCTGGGAAGGGTATTGGGACATAGGCTCCATGGTTTATTGCGCGTGCTCGCGTTGATGGTGAGGAGTTGGGGAATGGAAGCACTTGTTTTCTTGCTTGTTGTCGTTCTAGCGATCTGTGGATAGCTATACGGACAACGTAAGGCGAAGCAGGAGGTCAACGAGCGCTGTAACCGTTCACCGACTCAGGCCGCGTTGGAGAGCTGAACCGACGCCTGAGCGGGCAGCAGCGAGGGGGTTGAAAGGCCACGTCGATGTGCTTGGAGGGTGTGGGTCAGGAAGTCCAACACGCCACGCCGTTGCAGCTTGAGCGTGGTGACGGTGGTGAGGATACGCTCCACGAAGCGGCTGCCCTCGGGGCCTTGCGTTCCGAAGGATGTCTTCCTGTACATCTCGAGGCGGTGAATCCCAACCTGCTGCGGCCCTTCACCGCGCCGGGGTCCGGCAAGGGGGAGATGATCAACCTTCGGCGGTAGTGTGTGAAGCCGCGGTGCGCTCGCGAGAGCACGAGGGGGGGAGCTCTGGAGTTGCCGCGGCTGAAATGGACCCGGACGAGCAATTCGTGGCTCGTCCGGGTCCAGGGTTTTTGTGCGGTATTTCCAAGGAACCCTGCGCCGAGGAGTCGGGCCCCGCGCCCCGGTGCCGCCCGAGGGCCGCGCACCGGGGCAGGAGGGCTGTCAGCGGAAGGGACCCGTCACTTCATAGGTGAGGCCCAATCCGTTGTTCCCCCGCTGCGAGCTGAAGTAGAGCCGCTGGCCATCCGGGCTGAAGGCGGGGCCCGTGAGCTCCGAGCCCCCTTGGCCCAGCACCTGAAGGAAGAGCGACACCACGCGCTCCGGGGTGATGAGGCCCAGCTGGAGATCCCCTCCGTCCTCGACCACGTAGAGATCGCCCGACCGGGAGACCACCACGTTGTCCACGCCGCTCAGCGGCGAGTCCGGGTAGAGGTCATCGTCGTAGAGGACCTCCAGGCGCGAGTTGGCCACGGTGTAGGCCCAGACGCGGTTGTCACCCTTGGTGGTGAAGTAGACGGTGCCCGAGTCGTACCAGCACCCCTCGCCTCCGTTGAACGCCGTGGTCAGGAACGCGGTGGGCTGCAGGGCGGCGGGCAGCAGCGCGGAGACCCGCACCCAGCTCACCGGGCCGCCCGTGAGGGGATTCGAGCGGAAGCGGGCCGCCTCCAGGATGCCTCCCGACAGCGAGGGCCAGGAGGAGGGCGTGAAGCGGTAGAAGCGCCCGTTGGTCCGGTCCTCCGTCAGGTAGAGGCGATGGCCATCCGGATCGACCGCGACCGCCTCGTGGGTGAACGTGCCCAGGGCTGGACGGCTCACGCCCTGCGAGGGTTGCAGCGGATCGCACTCGAAGACGCGGCCTCCTTCGAACTCCTCGCAGGACAGCCAGGTGCCCCAGGGCGTGGGGCCGCCCGAGCAGTTCGCCAGGGTGTTGGAGAGGATGCGGTAGGCGTCGACGATGTCTCCGTTCCCGTTGAAGCGAATCGCCGAGGCCCCGCCGGGGATGAACTCGCTGTTGGAGGTGTACACCCAGCCTCCCTCGGGCGTGGCGAAGCAGGCGCCGCCGTCCGGGTTCAAGTGCCAGGGGTAGCTCGTCCCCGGGACGGGATCGCCCGTCCGCGCGATGAGCCGCGAGCTGAAGCCCGCGGGCAGCAGGAGGCCGTTGCCGTCGGGTGTGTCGGACAGGGGCCCGTAGGGGCTGGGACCGGGCTCGGCTGGGGAGGCATAGGCGCGCCGCCAGAAGGCCGGGCCCAGCGCGAGCGCTCCACCCCCGAACATGGACCACCGGAGGAAGTGTCGCCGGTTCACGGAGCTCATGGGCGGTCCACCGTGAACGTGAGGGTCTGGAAGGAGGCCTCGCGGTACATCTGGAGGTTCACCGTGCCGCCGGGTGTGGACAGTCGATCGGCCAGGGCTCCCAGCTGGTCAGGGGAGAGCGGCTCTCCATTCATGCGCAAGAGCAGGTCTCCCTCGTGGAGGCCGAGCCGTGCGAAGACTCCGTTCTCCTGGACGTGGGTGAGCCGGAGGGCGGGCCGCGGAAACACCGTCACGGTCTCCGCCTGGGCGCCCAGGCCGTACTGGCCGCGGAGCTGCGACACCACGCTGCCTTTCACCTTCCAGTGGAGCCGGCCCTCGTGGACGGCGGCCGTGTCGAAGAGGTGGCGGATGACGCGCAAGGACACCTCCCGGCCCACCGGGAGCAGTTGGGAGCCCTTGGGCCCCGTCAGCTGGAGCCCCGCGGAGGTGATGGCCGTCACCCGGAGGTTGCGGCCCAGCAGCTCCCCCACGTGCAGGTTGCGCGTCTCCCAGGTCGACGTGTCCGCCAGCGTCGCGAAGGACTCGGTTCGGACGGGATTGAGCTGGACTCCGAAGAGGCGATAGCGGGCGGTGCGCGCCTCATACGCCGCCGCCGCGGCGCCTGGCTCCGGCGCCAGCAGGCCCGAGAGCTCCGACTCGCTCACCCCCGTGCTCGGCGTCTCCCCGGCGGCGCTCTCCGGAGGAAGCGTTTCGGTGGAGCAGCCAGCGAGCGTTACCACCGCCATTCCCCATAGCAACACAGACAAGCTCTTCATGGTGATTCCCCCCAGGGTTGGATGCCGTTACTCGAAGCACTCCCCGACGGCGCCCGCGCCATTCGGGGTGGTGGCCCAGACCGCGCACGCCAGCTTTCGCTGCGCCGACACGCTGGCGTGGAAGCAGTCGGTGTCGTTGATGTCCGACGCGCGGAAGACGTATGTGCCCACCGAGGTGTTCTGGAAGCCCTCCTCGATGGAGCCCTGCCAGTCCGCCACGAAGTGCACGCCTCGCGGGTTGCGGCCGTCGGCGTTGGCCTCGTAGAGCTCGACCTCGGCGCGGATCGCCGCGTTGTACTCATTGATGCGGGCACCGATCTGCGCTCGCCGGGCGCCGCTCGTCTCCGCGGTGACGATGCGGCAGATGCCCACGGCGGGCCAGATGATGTAGGGGCAATGCAGGCTCTTGGCCTTTCCGGCGGCATAGAGGAAATCCACCCGAGGCACGCTCAGCACGTGCACCGTCGCGCCCGGCGGGAGGCATGCCGCCAGCTGATCCAGCCCCGCGCGCAGTGCGTTCACCCAGGTGTCGAGCGAGTACATGTTCGCGGTGGCATCCGAACTGGAGGATCTCGACCGGTTGCACACGTCGTTGGAGCCCAGGAGCACGGGGACATGCTGGGGCTTCTCCTCCTGCGCGCAGACCCGCGACGCCTGGACCGCGAAGTTGTTGCTCCCGCCCACCATCTCCGCGCCCGAGACGGACTCGGGCTGCTGGGTGAAGGAGGGGACGAGCTCCTGATACCGCATGAAGATGGAATAGACGCTGCCGGAGGTGCCCTGCACCCAGCTCAGCTCCGGGCGATCCGCGGGCCACCCATCCGCGAGTGCGCCTTGGGACATGCTGTCTCCCACGTTGGACTGCTTGGTGGGGAGCTCGGCTCGTGCCACACCTGCCAGGAGCCCCGCGGTTACCGCGCAGAAAATCTGCACTCGACATGCTTTCAAGACATGTTCCTCCGGTGAGTAGAAGCACTGCGGCGTGTTATAGGGATGGTCTGGCGCGCCACATCCGTCCGCGAGGCAGACGCGTTGGCCATCACACGAGGACGAGCGCGGAAATCCACTGGTGGTCTTCCCCTGCGCTGGGAGTCGTGGGAGGTGATGCCTGGTGAGCAGGGGAGGGCGGGGAGGGCCCTCGCGGGTCGGTCTTCCCGCTACCGTCTACCCCGAACTGAAGCGCGGGCTCGCGGGCCAACGCGCCTCGAACAACACGTTCCGGTAGACCGGAGCGTCAGTAGAGGTTGTCTTTGTAATCCTTCTCCATGCCCTTCTGCACGAGGCCCGTGACGCCAGGGATGGAGAGCGCCGCGCTCGCGATCCGGGCGCCGAGGCTCTTGTTGCCGTTGAGCTTGACGTGGGTGAAGAGCACCTTCGCGACGTCGACGCCCTCCGGACGCGCCTGGACCGGCCAGAGCCGGGCGCGCGCGAGCGCGGGGCTCTCGAGCAATTCGAGGGACGGGTCCTCGACGCCGGCGACCAATGTGGGCGTCTTGCCTTGCACCGTGAACCGCGCGCGCGCGGCCTCGTCGGTCGTGAGCCGGGCGCTCCCCGACAGCCGGACGACGTGCGTGGCGCCGGGAATCAGCAGCAGGGCGGCCATGCGCGGCTGGGTGACGATGTTGCGGAAGCTGTCCACCCGGCGGTTGCCCGGACGGTCCGCGAACCAGACCCGGCCCGCCTCGACGCTCGCCATCGAGCCGGCCGGGTCGCCCCGGGGGCTGAGGTCGGCGCGCCCCTGGGCGTCGAGCGTCGCCAGCGCCATGAAACGGCTGGCGGACACGAAGGCCGCGGCGTCCGGGGGGGAGGCCACGCCGGGCGAAGCCGCCCAGAAGTCCGAGCGGAGCAGCGCCTTGGCGCAGTGGCCGTAACACTCCTC
This sequence comes from Cystobacter fuscus DSM 2262, assembly GCF_000335475.2. Classification (NCBI taxonomy): domain Bacteria; kingdom Pseudomonadati; phylum Myxococcota; class Myxococcia; order Myxococcales; family Archangiaceae; genus Cystobacter; species Cystobacter fuscus. The sequence goes on from NZ_ANAH02000013.1 coordinate 20,715, forward strand.
GACCGTGACGCGCAGCTCGCCCCCGCTCACCTGTGCCACCCGGCCGTTGACGCGCAGGGTCTCGCCGGTGCTCGGCAGCAGGAACAGCGAGCCGAAACCCACCCCCGGCCGGGCCCCCGTCGCATCGTCGAGCACCGCGAGCGGCAGCCGCAGCTCGTGGGCCGTGCCTCCGGCGAAACCCGGAGCCCCGCCGCCGAGGGTGACCTGGAGGCGGGAGCCCTCCCCGAATCCGGCGAACATCACCGGAGCGGCGGAGAGCCAGCGCAGCGCGCCTTCATCCAGATGATCGATGACCTTGAGATTCACCGCCGCGATCGCCTTGCCAATGCAGGCCTCCAGCGCGGCGAGTGTGGTGATGGTTTGTGTCTCCATGCCCCTCAACCTGACCGGATCGCCGCCTGACCGCATTGCGCAATCTGGTCAACTTGTTTCGAAATCCGGCCATGGGGCAGGATGAGGCTCCATGCGCCTCCAGGCCCCTCTCCCCCCCTCCGCCGACATGGACCCGGACGAGGTCGCCCGCCCGGTCCTGGCGGTTGGCCTGGAGCTGGTGACGGGGGGACTCGAGCTGGACGTCCATACCCACCGCAAGGCCCAGCTCTTCTACATGCGCCGGGGCGAGTTGACGTGCGAGGCGTCCAACGCCCTGTGGCTCGTCCCGCCCCAGTCCGCGCTGTGGATTCCCGGCGGCACGCCCCACCGCCTCAAGGGCCGGGCTCCCCTCGAGGGGCTCTCGCTGTTCGTGGAGCCCGAGGCGATCGCCACTCTGCCCCGGGAATGTTGCGCCGTGTCCGTCAGCCCACTGCTGCGTGAGCTGCTGTCGCGCGCCGAGGAACTGCCCCCGCTGTATCCACTCCACGGCCGCGAGTCCCGGCTGGTCACCGTACTGCTGGACGAACTGGCGGCGGCGCGCGTGGAGGAACTGCGACTGCCCATGCCCACGGATGCGCGGCTGCGGCGGCTCGCCGAGTGGCTCCTCGCCCATCCGGGCGACGGCGCGACCCTCCAGCAGTGCGCGAAGCGTGTGGGCCTGGGCGAGCGGACATTGAACCGTCTGCTCGTCCAGGACACGGGCATGAGCTTTGGCCGGTGGCGCCAGCGGCTGCACATCATCCTCGCCCTGCAATGGCTCACGCGGGGGGCGTCGGTGCAGAGTGTGGCGATCGATCTGGGCTACGAGAGCGCGAGCAGCTTCGTGACGATGTTCCGCAAGGCGCTCGGCACGTCGCCCGCGCGCTACATCACCCGTCGGCTCGAGTTCGCCCGAGCCGATGGGTGAGCGGACCCGCGGGGATGAGCGCTACTCCAGGCCAGACCGTACCTCGAAGGGGTGACCGGATCCTCCCTCGAAATGGGGATTTCGAAGAACCCTGGAAGCCTGTAGCTTACAGGGATTCCCTGGTTGCGACCGGTCATGGCCCCACCGTGACCGGAAGCCAGTCCCGTGTGTGTTCACCCCTTCCCCCGAACTCAATGAATATCAAGAACATCGGCGTTGCTGTCGGTCTTTCTCTGCTCTCGCTTTCCCCAATGGCGGAAGCCGCGGAAATCTTCCACAACACCGGGACCGTCTCTGGCTGGAACTCCATCAACAGGGAGCACAAGGGGTCTGTCACTGAGGTGACGAATGTCACCTACTCGGGCCCCACCGCCATCAAGGTGACGCAGATCTACGATGCCTCGTACAGCGGCCGTTACCACTCGGAGGTCGTGAAGAACAACGTGTACCGTCGCGGCGACACCGGCTTCTACGGCTTCGCGTTCCGGCTGCAGCCGGATTGGCAGTTCCAACCCCAGTCGTTCAACCTCGCGCAGTTCATCGCCGATTTCTCCAATACCGGCTGTGACGACTACATGCCGTCCAGCATGGTGTGGCTCTCGGGCAATCAGCTCTTCACGCGCGTGAAGCAGGGCTCGATCTGCAATCAAAAGACCGTCACGTTCGGTAACCTCGCCACCGTTACCGCCGGGGAGTGGCACAAGGTCGTGATCCAGGCGAAATGGGCGAGCGACGGCACCGGCTTCTACAAGCTCTGGTTTGACGGCAAGAAGGTCCTCGAGCAGTACAACCTGAACACCACGGTTTCCGATGACCGGTACTTCCAGTTCCGTGTCGGCCTCTACGCGAACGGCTGGCACGACAACGGGTACATGCAGGGCAGCCAGGGGACGCGCAGCATCTGGTTCGACGAGATTGGCGCGGGCACGACCTTCGCCGACGCCGACCCTGATCAGTGAGCACCGTGGCAGACTCCAACCTCCGTTCAATCAAGGTGACAATCATGTTCCAGAAGAAGTATTCAAGACCCTCCCTTCGTGCCGCGAGCGCGATTCTGTTCCTCGCGAATGCGTGCGCCCCGACGAGTGACGCGCCTGAAGGGCAAGACGTCGCGACAGAGACGGCTCCGAGCGCGTTGCTCGCCTCCGGCGTGAGTTTCAAGACGGTGCTCGGCGGCCGCTATGTGGGCGCTCAAAACAACGGCGGCGGCGCGGTCATCGCGACGGCGACCACCGCCCAGGATTGGGAGAAGTTCTCGATCGAGGACATCAACGGCGGGTCCCTCGAGAGTGGGGACAAGATCTTCATCATCGCGGGCTCTGGGCAGTATTTCCAGGCCGCCAACGGCGGTGGCTCCACGCTGAACGCCGCCAGCGCGAATCGCCAGGACTGGGAGACGTTCCGCATTGTCAAGAAGAGCGGGACCGGTGTGATCGCCAACGGCGACATCGTCGGCCTGCAGACGGTCACGACTGGCAATTGGGTGTCGGCGGAGAACGGCGGCGGCAGCACGGTGTTCGCGTATGGCGCCGCGCTCGGCTCGTGGGAGCAGTTGACGATCTCTGGCTTGTCTGGAGGCACGACGCCGCCTCCCGCCACGGGCTGTGACGCTCCCGGCCTCGTCTGGAAGACCGGCAACAAGACCAACTTCACGTCGTACCCGGATCCGGGCAGCGAGGAGTGCACCAAGTACAACGGCTGTACGTGGGCAGGGCAGTTCGCGGCGTGCTCGGGGAAGAAGTCGGAGGCGTGGGTGGCGGCGCACAACATCGTCGCGGTGTTCCCCAACATGAACGCGCTCAAGCTCCATGACCTCTGCTTGAAGTCCGGCACGAAGACCATCGTGGTCACCGTGCTCGACACGTGCGCCGACTCGGACTGCTCGGGTTGCTGCACCCAGAACAAGGGGAACGCCGACGCGCTGATCGACCTCGAGAGCTATACCAACGAGCGCTGGGGCGTCCCCGACGGCAGGATCCAATGGGCGGACCTCGGTCCGACGAAGGGGAGCGGCTGCAACTGATTCACACTCGGGTTGAAGTCGTGGGTCGCCGAGCAGCCAGCCCTGGTGCTCGGCGACCCACTCCGAGGTGCACCGCGGCGGCACCGCACATTGGTTTCAAAACCGAAAGAGATAGAAATGTCCAAGAATCCTACCCATCCAAAGGGGGCGGGCCGTGCTGGCGGGCTCTCCACCTTCGTGCTCATGGCCGCGGTTCTCCTGGTGTCGCTGCCCGCGTTCGCACAAACGAAGCTGGTCATCCCGGAGGCCAACATCAGCGCCAGCGCCAGTGACAGCAACCTGCCGATCCATGCGAACGACGGGTCGCTGAGCACGCGGTGGTCGGCCGATGCCACCACGGGCACCCAATGGCTCCAATACAATCTGGGAGGCTGCTACAAGATCGCGTTCGCCAATCTCGCCTGGTACAACGGCGATTCGCGCAAATACAATCTCGCGCTCAAGACGTCGGACAACGGCACCACCTGGTCCACCGTGTTCAGTGGAACCAACAGCGGCACGACGGCGGCACTCAAGCCCTATACCTTCGGCGACAGGCCCGCCAAATATGTGCGGCTGGAAAGCACGGGCAGCGACGTCAACAAATGGGTCAGCCTGTCGGAAATGGAGATCTGGACCCAGGGGACGGGCACCTGCTCCGGGCTCGATCGGACCCGCTCCCCGGGCGAGAACTTCGACCTGTCGGACTACCAACTGCAAACCTTGAACAGCTCGCTTCAAGTGAAGTTCGTCGATCCCATCAACACCTACACCGACAAGTATTTCTATACCGACCCATCGACCGGTGCGATGACCTTCTACGTGCCTTCCGGAGCGGGTTCGACCGCCAACTCCAAGTATCCGCGCTCGGAGCTGCGCGCGGACACCACCTGGCATATGGGTGGCACGCATACGCTGGCCGTGTCGATGAAGGTGCTGCAACAACCGGCCACCGGCCAGATCATCATCGGCCAGATTCATGGCGAACAAACCGGCGGCTCGGAGCTGCTGAAGCTGCGCTGGACCGACGGTGACATCCTGATGGGCGTGAAGAAGAACTTCGGCGACTCCGAGCAGAAGATCCTGATCAAGAGCGGCGTCGCACTCGGGGAGAACATCGACTACGTCATCAAGCTGGTCGATTCCACCGTCACGGTCACCGTCAATGGTACGTCGAAGTCGTTTACCTACAACCGTGCGTCATGGAGCGACGTCGATCTGTATTTCAAGCTCGGTGCCTACTCACAGGACGCCTCTTCGAACGGCACGTATGCCAAGGTCGCGGTGACGGCGCTGGACTGAGCCGAAAAGAAGAGGCCCCTCCACGAGTCCTCGCACCGCGCACTGCCTCTCCTCCTCACCCAGTCCTTCTCAGCGAGGGTGGCAAAGAACTGGAGCAGCACGAGCTGGAGAGACACGAGGAGGGAAGGAGAAGGGAGGAAAGCGGACCGAGAAATCCCCCCGACTCCACCGAGCGGCCGCCTCTCGACAAGGCCACGCCCCGGAGTTCCCCGTGACGAGGAGAATCTGGCTCAGGGAGGGCCTCAGCTCCAGTCGGAGTGGATGAAGCCGGCGTCGGGCCGGTCGCGGCGCTGGTAGGTGTGGGCGCCGAAGGCGTCGCGCTGGGCCTGGATGAGGTTCTGCGGCAGCTCCGGTGCTATACGCCAACCGGCCTGTTTCACGTCCCATGCTCCCGCTCCCACTTCTCGAGCCTCTCGACGATGGAGATGGGATGGATGGCGCGGTGGTGGATGTTCTCGTGGAAGACAGCGAGATGGTACTCCCCGGCAATCAAGATGAAGGCATGTGTCGGTGGCCCGAGCTGCTTCGTCAGCCAGTCCTCTGCTTCCTCATGAGAGACAAAGGAGGCCACAGTGGCAGGAGGCCCCTCCTCCATCAATTGCCGGATGAGCATCTCCAAGGTGAACTGTGGTCGGAGCCCCCGGCGGTTCAGCTCGCGGAAGTAGTAGAACTGATAGTATTCACCCGCGACCAACACCTGTCCTTGAGCCGGCGGCTCGGGCTGATTGTCGAGCCAGGCCTCCGCCTCCTCGCGCGTCCTGAAAGATGCCACGACGTGCGGCGGCCTGGCGGCGAGAGCATCGCGGCGAAACGCCTCGAACGCCGTGTGCTGGCCGGTCGAGGCGATGAAATTGAGTGCGTCGATGAGGACTGACGCCAGCTCCTTCTCCTCAGGTGAGTGGAGTTCCCCTCGGAGCCGAGCCATGAGCCCCGCCGCTTCACCCAGGAGCGTCTTGCTGGATGCCCCTCCCCCGGAGGACGAGGGGGAGGAGTCGGGGCTCCGGCGATAATCCTCGAAGCGGTAGTCCTGACCAAGCTCGGAGATGAACAACAAGGCATCTCTCGCCACCAGGAGCAGTTCTCTCTCCTCGGGAGAAGTCTGCTCCGTCAGATACCTTCCGAGGAGCCGTGGAGCCTCGAAGCTGAGCATCTCCCCTATCTTCATCGTGGACTCTCGGCGAAGAGCAAGACGGGAGCGAGCAGCACGAGGCCTCCACTACAGGCGGCAACATAGAAAGCCACCCCCGCGATGACGACAACAGCTCCGAGCGCAAGCTCATCCTGGTGGCGTTCGAGCCAATTGACCGCGGTGTCGATGGCCTCGAACTTCACAGGCTCACGGCCCGCTTCTCCCAGGCAGTTGGCGAGCTGCTTCATGCAAGCGGTCCTGCAGTAGCCCCATTTCCCAGTCCGCCAGGGACCGTACTGCTTGGTATCGTATATGTATTTGTCGACCTGATGGATTCTCGTGCTGGCCTGGCACTCCGGAATACAAATATCATACTGACGTTCGCATTCCGCCGCATCGAGTGAGACCTGGACGATGCGACTCTCGTCGGCCCGGACGCTCGCCACGTTCCGGTACTCAGTCAGGTCGAAGTACTTGGCGGGTTTCCAGGCATGGGTCGCCTGCCCGTCTGCTGTATTCTCGATGACCAGCACGTACCTGGGCAGGTCCTGCGGTCCGGATGGGCCCGCGACCATCGGTCGGGTGGCGCTACATGAGCCAAGGAGAAGACATAAGCTCAACGCCATGAGCTTTCGGACCATCGTTCTGATGCTCATATAGAAGTAACCGTGGAGGCGGCGGGAATCGAACCCTCCGCCGACGACGACGGGCCAGGCCACGCCCCGGAACTCCCCACGACGAGGAGCCTCCGAGGCACGGCGAAGCATCAGCTCCAGTCGGAGTGGATGAATCCGGCGTCGGGCCGGTCGCGGCGCTGGTAGGTGTGGGCGCCGAAGGCGTCGCGCTGGGCCTGGGTGAGGTTCTGCGGCAGCTCCGGGCTGCGGTAGCTGTCGAAGTAGGCGAGGCTCGCGCCGAGCACCGGCACGGGGATGCCCAGCCGCGTGGCCACTCCCACGGTGCGCCGCCACGCGGGTGCCATCTTCCCGAGCACCGGCGCCAGCCCGTCGGCCACCATCAGGTTCTTCAGCTCCGGCGTCTTCTCGAAGGCCTCGCGCAGGGGCGTGAGCAGCCGCGCGCGGATGATGCAGCCGGCCCGCCAGATGCGCGCCATCTCCGCGAGCGACACGTTCCACTTGTACTCCTGGCTCGCCGCCTGGATGAGGCGCAGGCCCTGCGCGTACGTGGCCACCCGCGCCGCGTACAGCGCGTCATGCGCCCACGCCGCCAGGTTCGCTTTCTCCTCCGCGCTGAGCGCCTCGCCCTGGGGCGCGGCCAGCACGCGGCCCGCCGCCACGCGCTCTTCCTTCAGCGAGGACAGATTGCGCGCGTCGAGCGCTCCGGCGATGGACGGCACGGACACGCCCAGGTCGAGCGCCACCTGCACCGTCCACTTGCCCGTGCCCTTCTGGCCCGCCTTGTCCAGCACCTGCTCCACCAGCGGCTTGCCCGTCTCCGCGTCCTGCTTGCGCAGCACCCGGATGGTCGTCTCCAGGAGGAAGGACTCGGCGATGCCCTGGTTCCACTGCTCGAAGAGCCCCGCGATCGCGTCCGCCGACAGCCCGAGCCCGCGGCGGAGCAGGTCATACGTCTCCGCGAGCAGCTGCATGTCCGCGTACTCGATGCCGTTGTGCACCATCTTCACGAAGTGGCCCGCTCCATCCGGGCCCACGTGGGTGACGCACACGCCCTCCTCGCTCCGGGCGGCGATGGCCTCGAGCACCGGACGCACCAGCGCGTACGCCTCGGCCGGGCCGCCCGGCATGAGGGAGGGCCCATGGCGCGCGCCCTCCTCGCCGCCGGACACGCCCACGCCGAGGAAGTGCAGCCCCTTCTGCTTCCACGCCGCCTCGCGCCGCCGGGTGTCCTGGAACCAGGAGTTGCCGCCGTCCAGGACGATGTCCCCCGGCGCGAGCAGCGGCGCCAGGCGCTCCATCACCGAGTCCACCGGCGCTCCGGCCGTCACCATCATCAGGATGCGGCGGGGGCGCTCCAGCGCGCCCACGAAGTCCTCCAGCGCGGCGTGGCCCTGGAGGCTCGGCGGCGCGCCCTTGTGGCGCAGGTCCTCGAAGCGCTTGGGCTCGATGTCCCACACGGCGACGCGGAAGCCCCGGTCCGCCACGTTGAGCGCGAGGCTCTGTCCCATCACCCCCATGCCCACCACGCCGAACTGCGCGAGGGGCTGTGTCGTCGTGCTCATGTGCTTGGCTCCGGTGTTCGTCGAGGGCTCGGGCGGCTGTCCCGCCGCGGCCTCATCCATCATCCACTGCGTCTGCTTCACCCGCGCCGCCGGCAGGTCCTCGCCCGCGCGGAAGCGGCGGACGATGTCCTGCTTGCCCGCGCCACTCACCAGCCCCAGCACCTTCCGGGCGGACTGGAGCACGGGCAGCGTCAGCGTCATGCGCCACGGGGGCGGCTTGGGGCCCACCACCGCGAGCACCCGCCGCTCCTTCTCCTCGAGCGCGGCGTGGCCGGGGAAGAGCGAGGCCGTGTGGCCATCCTCGCCCATGCCCAGCACCACCACGTCCAGCACCTCGGGCAGGAGCTTCTCGTAGTCGCGTGCCGCCTGCTCGCGGTCCTCGCGCTCGCCCGGCATCCGGAACACCTGATGGGGCTGGATGCCCAGGGGCTCGAGCAGCGTCTGCTTCGCCAGCAGGTAGTTGCTGTCCGGGCTGTCCGGCGGCACGAAGCGCTCGTCCACGAAGTAGAAGTCCACCAGCGCCCAGGGCACGTCCTGCTTCGCCAGCTCCCGGTACACCTGCCCCGTCGTGCTTCCACCGGACAGGGCGAGGCTGGCGCGCTGGCCTCCCGCGACGGCCTCGAGCAGGGCGCGGGAAATCCATTCCGCGCCCCGCCGGCCCAGCTCGTTCTTCTCCACCACCAGGGGCGTGGAGCTCATCCCTTCAGCTCCATCCAGCGCCGGCCATCCCGCGACAGCAAGTCCTTCGCGGCGTCCGGGCCCACGCCGCCGGGCGCGTAGGTGTGCATGGGGCCGCCCTTGCCCCCTTCCAGCGCCTCGATGATGGGGGTGACCCAGGCCCACGCCTGCTCCACGCTGTCCTGGCGGGCGAAGAGGGTGGTGTTGCCCCGCATGCAGTCGAGCATCAGCCGCTCGTAGGCCTCCGGCACCGGCTTGTCGAAGCTCTGGGCGTAGTCGAAGTCCATGGTGACGCCCGCGATGTTGATGTCCTCGCCGGGCACCTTGGACTCGAAGCTCAGCGCGATGCCCTCGCGCGGCTGGATGCGCAGCGTGAGCACGTTGGGCTGCAGCCGCTGGCAGGTGTCGCTCGTGTTGAAGAGGCAGTGCGGCACGGACTTGAAGTGGATGGACACCTGCGTCACGCGCTTGCTCAGGCTCTTGCCCGCGCGCACGTAGAAGGGCACGCCCTGCCAGCGCCACGTGTCGATATAGGCCTTGAGCGCCACGTAGGTGGGCACCTTGGAGTCCTTCGACACGCCCTCCTCGTCGAGGTAGCCCTGGTACTGCCCCTGCACCACCGAGCGGGAGATTTCACTGCCCTCGATGGAGCGCAGCGCGCGGAACACCTTGTTCTTCTCGTCGCGGATGTCCTCCGCGCCGAAGGAGATGGGCGGCTCCATGGCGCACAGGGCCAGCACCTGCAGCAGGTGGTTCTGCACCATGTCGCGGATGACGCCCGTCTCGTCGTAGAAGCCGCCGCGCCCCTCCACGCCCACCTTCTCCGCCGCGGTGATCTCCACGTGGTCGATGTGCTGGCGGTTCCACAAGGGCTCGAAGATGGCGTTGGCGAAGCGGAAGACGAGGATGTTCTGCACCGTCTCCTTGCCCAGGTAGTGGTCGATGCGGAAGATTTGCCTCTCCTCCAGCACCGAGGCCAGCTCGCGGTTGAGCGCCTTGGCGCTCGCCAGATCCCTGCCGAAGGGCTTCTCCACGATGATGCGGCGCCAGGGCTTCTTCACCTCGGCGTCCTCGCGGTAGAGCAGCCCGGACTGCGCCAGACCGTTGAGGATGGTGGAGAACGTGGAGGCGGGGGTGGCCAGGTAGTAGAGCTGATTGCCCTGGGTCCCGAGGCGCCTGGCCGTGTCGTCCAGGTGTGAGCGCAGACGGACGAAGGACTCGGGGTCGTCGTAGGCACCCGACATCATCTCCAGCTTGGAGGAGAGCTTCTCCCAGGTGGCCTCGTCCAGGGGCTGGGTGCGGGCGTACTTCTGCAGGCCCTCCTTCACCTGGGCGCGCAGCTTCTCCACGTTGTGCTTGGAGCGGCTGAAGGCGACGACGGCGAACTGCTCGGGCAGCGAGCCCTGACGTGCCAGTTCGAAGAGCGCGGGGAAGAGCTTGCGCTGGGCCAGGTCTCCCGTGGCGCCGAAGAGCACGATGATGCAGGGGTCGGGTTTCCCCGCGCGCAGCAGGGGATCTCCTTCGCGGGGATGGGTCTCGATGTGCAGGCCCTTGTCGTCCATGTCGCCCTCCGGATGCCGGATGTAGGGGTGATAAAGCGATGTGCTCGTGAATCCGTGAGGCGGCCATATATCGGGGAGCGCGCTGACCGCCAGCCGCATGTGAATGTCCACTGTGGTATGGGGGGCGGGCCAACCGTTCGCCGGATGACGTGTGGATGCACCCTGGAGGAGCCCGCCCATGTATCTGCGTCCCTACCACCCGAACGATCGCGATGCCGTGTATGACATCTGTGTGCGCACGGGCGCGTCCGGCCAGGATGCCCGGGGCCACTACCGCAGCGACGATCTGCTCCCCGACGTCTATGCCGGCGCCTACCTCGAACTCGAGCCGCACCTCGCGTTCGTGCTGGACGACGGCGGGCGCGCGGTCGGGTACGTGCTCGGCACCGCCGACACGCCGTCCTTCGTGAAGGCCTGGCGCGCCCGGTGGCTGCCCCGCGTGGCCGGCCGCCATCCCCCTCCGGTCGAGCCGCCACTCACCGCGGATGATCGGCTCATCTCCACGCTGCACCACCCCGAGCGGATGCTCCTGCCCGAGCTGGCCCCCCACCCGGCGCACCTGCACGTCGACCTGCTTCCGCATGCGCAGGGGGCCGGGCACGGCCGACGTCTCGTGGAGACCTTCCTCGCCGCCGCCGCCGCCGCGGGCGCCCCCTCCCTGCATCTGGGCACGGGCAACGACAACACCCGGGCGGTGCGTTTCTACGAGCGTCTGGGCTTCCAGCGGCTCACCGTGGCGGGGGTCGAGGGCACCACGTTCTTCTGGCGCCCCACCCGGTGACGCGTGCTCGCGCCGAGTCGCTCAGAGCCCGAGCGAGTCCAGCATGTCGCAGCGCTGGGCGTTCAGGTTCGAGCCGTGTCCGAGCTCCGTGTTGATCTCGAGGTACTTCTCCTCCTCTCGCGTGTACGCGGGCCACTGCACCGCGCCCTCGGTGTTCGGGTTTCCCCCGGTGGCGAAGCGGGTCCAGTAGCCGATGAGCTTCGTGGACAGCTCCCGCTCGGAATCGGAGTCCAGGGCGAAGCGGCCCCGGCTCAGGCCGAAGACGAAGGGCAGCTCGGCGGAGTGGTACGCGCCCAGCTTCAGGAACCGGCCGAAGATGCTGCCGAAGGCCTTCTTGGGCTCGTAGGTGAAGAAATAGGCATGCACGGGCTGCCCCTGCTCCACCAGCGTGCGCGCGAGCTGGCGGGTGGGGCACACGAACATCGCGTCCCCGAGCAGACGGCTGAAGGCCGCCTTGGGCGAGGTGAAGTCCTTCGCCGGATAGGCGCGCAGCAGGGGCTCGGCCTTGCCCGGCACGCGCACGTTCACCGCGGCCTCGTACTGCTCGGGCGTGTCGATCTTCGCCTGGAGGGTGAAGATCGTGCCCTCGTCCCGGTTGGAGCCGAGCAGCAAGGGCACCCGCGCGTACTTGCCCTCCGCGAGGAGCTGGCGCGGCGCCGCGGGGATGACGTTCCCATCCACCACCGGTCCGAAGCCCACCCGCGGCTTGAGCAGGTCGAGCGCGGCCCCACTCGCGGCGAGCAGTTGCTCGGGCGTCCGGGTGCGCAGGCACGCGGCGATGTCTCCCTCCGTGCAGCCCACCTCGCGGGCGAAGCGCACCCCGCGCTCCTCGGCGCTGTCCTCCTGCTCGGGCGTGCCCGGATCCTTCAGCGGCGTGTTCGTCAGGTAGCAGGTGCCGCTCTCGGCGATGACGCGGTGGAAGAGGCCCTGTGCCGCGGGCGAGACCATCTGCAGGCACGCGGAGATGGCACCCGCGGACTCGCCGAAGAGCGTGACGTTGGTGGGATCCCCCCCGAAGGCGGAGACATGATCACGCACCCACTCGAGCGCGAGCCGCTGGTCCATGAGGCCGTAGTTGCCCGAGGACTCCGCGGGCGCTCCGGCGCCGAGCGCGGGGTGGGCGAGGAAGCCCAGCGCGCCCAGCCGGTAGTTCATGCTCACCACCACCACGCCCGCGTGGGCCAGTGCCGAGCCGTCGTACAGCTCATCCCGGGACGAGCCGAGGGTGAAGGCGCCCCCGTGGATGTAGACCATCACCGGCGCGGGCTTCTGGGGCTCGAGCGCGGGCGTCCACACGTTGAGGGTGAGGCAGTCCTCGCTGGTGCCCTCGATGGGCTTGCCGTTGCGCATGTCCGCCTGGGGGCAGGGGGAGCCGAAGCGCGAGGCATCGCGCGGGGTGCTCCACGCGGCGGCGGGCTCGGGGGCGCGCCAGCGGCGCTCGCCCGTGGGGGGCTGGGCGAACGGGATGCCGAGGAAGGCGGCGCCGCCATCCGCATAGGCCAGGCCCTGGACGGGTCCCCGGCCGGTCTCGACCACGGGCGCGGGCCCCTCGGCCAGGGCGGGCCCGTTCGAGTGGGCACAGTGGGTGAGCAACAACAGGCAACTGGAGAGGAGGATCCGGGAGCACGAGCGCATGGGGGAGATCTGGAGCACACTCACCCGTCTCCGCCCACGGTCATCTTTCGTGTGTCGTTCACTCCCACCCCTCGCCGCGGGATGCATCCGGGAAGGTCATCGAATACAAGGGGCGTTGACCCGTCTGGGAGTCATATGAACCGGTTTCTTGGCCCCGCGTCCCTTGCCGTGTCCCTGCTGGCCCTCACCGTGGCCGTCTGGAGTCCTCGAGGGGGGGACGAGGCGCCCGCTGCCCCGCCCCCTGCTTCTCCGGCGCCCGCGTCCGCTCCTCAAACGGTGAAGGACCTGGAACTCCGGGTGAAGATGCTGGAGGAGAACGCGCTGAGCCTGTCGCGGCGGTTGATGCTGCTGGAGCAGCGGCCGGCGGTCGCGGGGGCGGAGGGGGGCGGCGCCGCTCCGGCGGGGCTGGCCACGGAGGTGGAGCAGCTCCGCTCGGAAGTGCGCTCCATGGTGGCGGGCGAGGCGCTGCAGTCCGAGGGGGGACGCGAGTACCTCAAGGGAGTGATGCGCTCGGTGCAGGACGAGATGCGCACCGAGCAGCGCGCGCAGCGGCAGGAGCGGATGGTGCAGAACATGGCGCAGGCGCAGGCGCAGCAGGCCGAGCGCGTGCGCCGCTTCGCCACCGAGGCGCGGTTGAGCTCCACCCAGGAGCGCGATGTCCTGCGCCACCTGGAGAACGAGTCCACCCGGCGCCAGGAGCTCTTCCAGGCGATGCAGAGCGGCTCGGAGCCGCAGAACACGCGTCAGGAGCTGCGGCAGTTGCGCGAGCAGACGGACACGCAGATCAAGTCCCTGCTCGATGAGTCCCAGCAGGCCCAGTACGACCAGATGCGCCGCGAGGAGCGGCGGGGCGGACGTGAGCGCGGGGACGGGCAGGGACGGGCGGCGGGAGACGGGCGCTGAGGGAGCCCGGGCTCACGGGGGCGCTGGCGACGGCTCGTCCTCGGGAGGGAGTTGAAGGGCCTCGACGCGCGAGAAGGCCTCGAGGATGGCGCGCACGATGGCGCCGCGGCCGGTGACGAAGGCGCTCAGGTGCCCCCCGGACAGGTAGCGCAGCTCGGCTCCCCGCCAGTGTTGGAGCAGGCGCAGGGTGGAGGCGGCGGGGACGAAGCCATCCTGGCGCGCGGCCATGAAGATGGCCCGTTTGGGGTGGGGCAGGGGTGGCAGCGTGGTGGTGCCCGCGGCGGAGAGCAGCTCGTGGAGCCGCTGGCGCGCGGCCTCGGTGCTTCCCAGGGGCCGGCCCAGGGTCTCCCAGTCGGGGAGGGCGGACAGCACGCCCTCGGTGAAGACAGGGGCCGCGGTGTGGGCGGCGGCCAGGGGGATGACGGCCACGGGCAGGGGGAACAGGGCGGCGGCGTAGGCGGCGATGCTGCCCCCCATGCTGTAGCCGCAGATGCCCACCTTGGGGTGTCCCCGCGCGAGCAGCCACCCGAGCAGCGCCGTCGCCTCCACCGCCGTGGCGCGGAACATGAGCAGCAGGTCCGCCACGGTGCGCACCGCGGGGCCCTTCTGGGACGGAGGCCGGCGCGAGCCGTAGTAGGGATTCTCCAGCAGCAGCGCGCCCACGCCCGAGCGGGCCAGCTTCCCGGCGATGAAGCGGCGCAGGCCGAAGCCCTCGTCTCCCGAGGACGCGAGGAAGACGCACACCGCGGGCAGCGGGCCGGCTCCCTGGGGCAGCAGCAACTGGAAGCGAGCCTCCTGGCAGGCGGCGGGCAGCGAGCCCACGGCCGCGGGGCTGGGAAAGCGTCCCTCCTGGACGAGCAGGTGCCCCTCGCGCCGCGGCGGGCTCATCCGCACGTCGGACAACTCCGGGAAGGCGAAGCCCTGGGGCCCCCGGGTGAGCTTCTCCAGGAGGGCGGACGAGCCCCATCCGTCCTCGAAGAAGCGCGGCTGGCGCGCCACCACCCATCTCGCGCCGAGCGCGTCCAGCCAGTGCATGCGATTCATCCATCCATCCTCGCCGCGTCCGGACGGCCTGCCAACCGGCAAGCCTCCGGACGCGGGCGGGGAGCGCCGTCACGGCTGATCGTGAACGAACTGGTGCTCGGGCTCGGGCTGGTCCGCCACGGACTCCGCGGTGTCGGCGGGAGGCACCGGCCCCTGCTTGAGGAACGCGGGCTGCCGGTAGGGACTGTCCACCGGGCCCGGCGGCGTGTCCGACGCTGGCGTCGCGCTGAGCAGGGCGGACTTCACGCTGGAGCTCACCGTCTTGGTCAGCGTGAGGCTGTCGCGCACGGTGTTGCTGGAGGTGATGAACTTCGCCGTCAGCGTGCCGCCGTCCACCGTCACGTCGAGGAAGCCCACGTTGGTGTCGTCGCGGAAGGCGGACCAGCTCGGCTGCGAGGTCTCGAAGGGGCGCATGGTGGCGCCGCCGCTGCCCACCACGAGGTAGGGAATGCCCTTCGTGCCCGAGGCCGCCACCGCCTCGCCCTTCATCGGCTTGGAGCGCTCGTAGTTGTGATCATGCCCGGTGAGGACCAGGTCCACCCCGTACTGCTCGAAGGTGGCGGCGAACGCCTTGCGCATGGAGGTGCTCGAGCCGTGATCGCCGCTCGACCAGGGCGGATGGTGGAAGAAGACGATCTTCCAGGGCCGCGTGGTGGCGGCCAGATCCTTGGCCACCCAGTCCTGCTGAATGGCCTTGGTGCACTCGGTGGTGGGGTAGCTCAGGCAGTTGGAGTCGAGCGAGACGAAGTGCACCGGACCCCAGTCGAACGAGTAGTAGCGCTCGGTGCGCGCGGAGTTGTTGGCCGGCAGGTAGAAGTTGTCCAGGTAGGGCTGGGCGTTGTTGGTGATGTATTCGTGGTTGCCCGGCGTGGGGAACAGGGGCGTCTGCCGCAGCAGGGCCGCCATGGGGGTGAACATGTTGCTCTGGAACTCCGCGTCCGTCCCGGAGGAGTACGCATTGTCGCCGAGCGTGAGGAGGAACTCGCCCGCGCGCGAGGGCGTGAGCACCTGGAGCACCTTGCGCTGCAGCGAGCCGCCCGTGCCGAAGTCCCCCATGGCGGTGAAGTGCACGCGCTTGACGTCCGCACCCGTGGCGGTCTGGAAGGTGCGCGCGCCCGTGACCGAGCCACACGCCTCGACCACGTAGCTGTACGTGCGGCCCGGAGTCAGTCCGTCCAGCTTCACCGCGTGGCGGTAGCCCGTGACCGTGGCCGAGGCCGAGCGCGACAGGTACGCGCCCTCACCGAAGCGCACGAAGGGCGTGCAGGAGGTGCTGGTGCGGAAGGCCACGAGCGCGCTGGTGGTGCCCACGCTCTGCAGGTACGGCTGGCGGGGCAGCGCCGGGCCCGAGTCCGTGGTGGGCGCGGGCGTGGGCGCGGGCGTCGTCGTCCCTCCGGCACACGCGCGTGTCTCGGCGATGGAGGCCCAGTCATTGACGGTGTTGCCGTTGACGGTGACGCGCACGTAGCGCGCCTGGCGCGCGCTGGGGAAGGCGTACGTCTGGGCCTCGTTCGTCAGGGCGCTGTCCCCGGCGTACGCCTGGGTGAAGGTGGTGCCATCCGTGGAGGTGGCGAGCGTGAAGTGGTTCTGGCGCGTGCTGCCCTGGTGCCAGGCGATGGCGGCGCCCGAGAGCGATTGCGCGCTGCCCAGGTCGAGCGTGAGCCAGGCCCCCTTGCCCGGCCCGCTCCAACGCGTGGCCAGGTTGTCGTCCTGGGTATTGGCGGCCACGCTGCCCGCGCCGTCATCACCACTCGCGGACGTGCCCTGGGTGGTCATCGCCTGGCAATTGCTGGCGGAGAAGCCCGGTGCGGAGGGGCTGCCGGTGATCGCTCCAGGCGGAAGGGATTCGCTCTTCTCGGAACCCACGTCCTCGCGAGGCGCCGCGGGGGCGGGCTCCGTGACGGAAGGCTCCTTCACCGCTGGGGGAGAAGACTGCTCACAGGCCGTGACCAGCAGCACGCCCAGCAGACAGGCGGACGAAATCAACGGATTGGCTTTATGCATCGTGGGTGCACAAAGAGATGACGCACCCGCGTCATTCCAATCCCTGTCGAGGTCTCCGATGCCTGTCTACCGGGCGGCCGGGCTGGCGAGGAAGGGGCGGAGGAAGTCATCCACTTCCGAGGCGATGCGCTCGAGCGAGGCCACCAGCTCATGGCCGTCGTCCACCTCGACGAGCCGCACGTGGCGCCGGCCCTGGGCCCACTCGCGTGAGTAGGAAATCTCGGTGGTGGTGTCCTGCCGGCCGTGGATGAGGAGCGTGGGCACGCGCACGTCGGGGACTCCGTCCGAGCGGGCCTCCAGCGCGTCGAGTTCATCCAGGAGGCCGGCGTGCACCCGCGTCTGCCGCTTCTCCGCGTAGTCCTGGATCTCCAACCAGCCCGTCTCGCGCCACCGGCGCAGGCCCGGCTCGCCCACCGTGCGCCGCATCTGCCGCGCGATGCGCAGGGCGGGCGCGAGCAGGACGAGCGCGCACACCCGCGCGTCCTCCTGCGCCACGTGGCACGCGGTCAGCCCCCCCATGCTGGAGCCGAAGAGGATGGCCCGATCCCGCTCTCCCCCCAGGGCCTCGCGCACCGTGCTCACCATCGCGCCGAAGCTCAGGTGCTCGAGCGAGGGCTGGCGCAGGTTCAGCCGCTCCAGGTGGATGCCCTGGCGGGCGTAGTGCGCGGCGAGCCTCACGCCCTTGGTGGACTCGGGCCCCGAGGCGAAGCCGTGCAGGTAGAGCCACTTGGGTCCTTGGGGAACAGTCATAGGGGGGCGCACTCTACTCCCTGGGGGGGAAGGTGCTATGCCCGCTCGTATGACGACTGCTCCCGTGGCGCTCATCACTGGTGGCTCGCGAGGCGTGGGCCGCGCGCTGTCCCTGCGGCTCGCGAAGGCGGGCTATGACATCGTGTCCACCTACCGGCGCGACACCGAGGCCGCTTCCCTGCTCGCCCGTGACGTCGAGGCGCTCGGCCGACGCTGCCGCACCGTCGTCGCGGATCAGCTCGAGCCCGCCAGCCTCCATGCCGCCTTCGATCTGGTGCAGCAGGAGTTCGGCGCGCTGGACGTCTTCGTGGCCAATGCCGCCTCCACCGCCTTCATGCCGCTCATGCAGATGAAGCTCCACCAGATGGACAAGACCTTCAACGTCACGGTGAAGAGCTTCCTGCTGGGCGCCCAGCGCTCCGTGCCGCTGATGGAGGGGCGCAAGGGCCGCATCGTCGCGGTGTCCGGCATGGACTCGCGCATGCCGCTGCCCTTCCATGGCTTCCTGGGCGCGATGAAGGGCTCCATGGAAATCCTGGTGAAGTACCTCGCCGCGGAGCTGGCCCCGAACGCCATCCGCGTCAACGCCGTCAATCCGGGCTACATCGACACCGACTCCAGCCGCTTCTACATGGGCGATGCCTGGGCCACGCTCGAGGCCAAGGTGCGCGACACCGTGCCCGTGGGCCGCGTGGCCGATGGGGACGAGATCGCCAAGGCCATCGAGTGGTTGTGCTCCGAGGGCTCCTCGTACGTGAACGGCCAGACGCTGGTGGTGGATGGCGGCCTGGAGATCAACTACGCCATGCAGTTCGCCAGTGCCCTCACCTCGTCCTCCAAGTGAACCCCCCCGGCTTCGCATGGCCTCCGGGGTAGGGTAGATAGGGGGCCACGAATGCCCACTCGTCTGCGCCTCTATCAGGTCGACGCCTTCTCCCCCCAGGTCTTCGGCGGCAACCCCGCCGCCGTGTGTCCGCTGGACGCCTGGCTGCCGGATGAGGTGCTCCAGGCAATCGCCGCGGAGAACAATCTCTCCGAGACGGCCTTCGTGCTGCGCGACGAGGTGCGCGGCTGGCAGATCCGCTGGTTCACCCCCACCCAGGAGGTGGACCTGTGCGGCCATGCCACGCTGGCCGCGGCCTACATCCTCTTCACGCGCCTGGCGCCGGGCCTGGAGAAGGCCGAGTTCCACTCGCGCTCGGGTTCGCTGGTGGTGACGCAGCAGGAGGGCGAGTGGATGGAGATGGACTTCCCCTCCTGGGTGCCCGAGCCGTGCGCGATGCCGGAGGGGCTCGCCGAGGCCCTGGGCGCCGAGCCGCGCGAGACCCTGGTCACGCGCGACCTGTTGGCCGTCTTCGACACCGAGGAGCAGGTGCGCGCGCTCGCGCCGGACATGGCGAAGCTCGCCGCGCTGGAGTACTTCGCGGTGGTGGCGACGGCGCGGGGCTCGGAGGCGGACTTCGTCTCGCGCTTCTTCGCGCCGCGCGTGGGCGTGCCGGAGGATCCGGTGACGGGCTCGGCGCACTGCTCGCTGGTGCCCTACTGGGCGCGTGTGTTGGGCAAGCGCCAGTTGCTCGCCCACCAGCTCTCCGCGCGCGGCGGCGTGCTCCAGTGCGAGGATCGCGGCGAGCGCGTGGGCATTGGCGGCCAGGCGGTGCTCTACCTCGAGGGCCACATCACGCTGTGAGCCCCTGGGCTCAGGCCACCCGCTGCTCGGGCGACTCGCCCTGCTTCGCGGCAGTCAGGCCCAGTGCTTCGATGTGCATGTCGCGCACGCGTCCGGCGAGCTCCACCGGATCCTCCCCGAGCGCCTGCACCGGTACCGGCGGCAGCACGCGCACCCGCACCCGGGCACTCGCACCCATCAACGGCCCATCCCCCGCGATGACGTCCGTCGTGCCCTCGATGACCACCGGCACCACGGGCACCTGCTCCGCGATGGCCAGTTGGAAGGCTCCGCGCTTGAAGGGCAGGGGCTCGCGCGTGCGTGCGTAGGTGCCCTCCGGGTAGATGAACACCGCCACCCCCCGCCGCAGCCACCCGCGGCAGTCCTCCAGCATCCGCTCCATCGCCTGGGGATGGCCCCGCTTCACCGGGACGTACTCCATCCACTGCATCAGCCACCCGACGCACGGCGTGCGGAAGACCGCCTCCTTGGCGATGAACTTGAACGGGTGGTTGAGCCCCATGGACGCGAGGATGTCCGACGCGGACTGGTGGTTGGCCACGAGCACCGAGGGCCCCGGGGGCAGGTGCTCGCGGCCCTCGATGCGCACCCGCCAGCCAGGCCACGACAGGTAGAGCACGTGGCACCAGCCACACACGAAGGCGTGCAGCGCGTTGCGGTTCCGGTCGAACGGCCAGGTGACGAGCCAGATCAACGCTCCGATCGCCGTACAGAGCGGGGCGGTGCTCAGGAAGACGAGCCAGAACCACAGGGTGGCCAGGTACCTCATTCTCGGTGTCTCGCGGTCCGCGGGGGGCACAGCGGCCCCCCGGGAGCGGGAGGCGGCGCGTCATGATGCCCGCCCGGACGCCGGACCGCACGCCCGAAGCCGCCTGCCCGCCTGCTCCGCGCGGGAGAGAACGGGGGGTGGGGATTCCGTATTTGGCTCCACGCCCGCCAACGGGCACACTGGCGCTGCCTGAACGTGCGAGCAGGCAAGGGCTCTCCCGTCCCGCTCGCATCGCTCCTGGAGGGGTACGCACGGATGCGCCTGCTGCACACGTCGGACTGGCACCTGGGACACTCACTGTACGACACCTCGCGCGAGGCCGAGCACGCGGCCTTCCTCGCGTGGTTGCTCGACACCCTGGCGGCGCGCGAGGTGGACGCGCTGCTCGTGGCCGGTGACATCTTCGACACCTCCAACCCCAGCGCCGAGGCCCAGGCCGCCTGGTACGAGTTCGTCGCCCAGGCCCGCCAGCGCTGCCCGAAGCTGGACGTCGTCGTCATCGGCGGCAACCACGACTCGGCCGCTCGGCTGGATGCGCCGGATCCCCTGCTCACCGCGCTCGGCGTGCGCGTGGTGGGCGGCCTCACGCGCTCGCGGGATGACCGGGGCCTGGAGCGGCTGCTGGTGCCGGTGCACGACGCCCGGGGACAGGTGGGCGCGTGGGTGGCGGCGGTGCCCTACCTGCGGCCCGCGGATCTCCCCTTCCTCCCGGACGAGGCCGGCGACCGGCTCATCGAGGGCGTGCGCGCGGTGTACGCCGAGGTGCTCGACGGCGCGCGGGCGCGGCGCCAGCCCGGACAGGCACTCGTGGCCATGGGCCATTGCTACATGGTGGGCACCGAGCTGAGCGAGCTGAGCGAGCGCCGGATCCTCGGCGGCAACCAGCACGCGCTCCCGGTGGACCTCTTCCCCGAGGACGTGGCTTACGCGGCGCTCGGGCACCTGCACAAGGCCCAGCGCGTGGGCGGACGCGAGGGGGTGCGCTACAGCGGCTCGCCCCTGCCCCTGTCACTGTCCGAGGCGAGCTACGTGCACCAGGTGCTGCTCGTGGAACTCGAGGGTGAGCACCTCGCCTCCGTGGAGTCCGTGCGCGTGCCCCGTCAGGCGGAGATCCTCCGGGTGCCCGAGCGCGGCGCGCCCGCGATGGACCTGACCGCCGTGGTGAAGGCGCTCCAGGCCCTGCCCCCCGCCGAGGCCGGAATGGTGGAGTGGAAGCGCCCCTATCTGGAGGTGTGCGTGGAACTGCCCAGGCCCGAGCCCGCCCTGCGCCGGCAGGTGGAGGCCGCGCTGGAGGGCAAGGCCGCGCGGTTGGTGAAGATCACCCCCCAGTACACCGGCACGGGGCAGGCGCTCGCGGAGTCGCGGCCCGGGCCCTCGCTCAAGGACCGCACGCCCGAGGACGTGTTCCTCGCCCGCTACGCCCAGGACTACTCCGAGCCCCCCGCTCCCGCGCTGCTCGAGGCCTTCCACGAGCTGCTCACCCAGGTGCAGGAGGACGCGTCATGAAGATCCTGGTCATCCGGGGCCGCAACCTCACGAGCCTCGCGGGCGACTTCGCCCTGGAACTGGACAAGCCGCCGCTGGATCGCATGGGGCTGTTCGCCATCACCGGCGCCACCGGCGCGGGCAAGAGCACCCTGCTGGACGCCATGTGCCTGGCCCTCTTCGACTGCACGCCCCGGCTGGAGCAGGGCGGTGGCGTGCTCGTGGGGCGCGCCGGCGAGGATGAGAAGGCGCGGGTCAAGGACAACGACGCGCGGAGCGTGTTGCGGCGTGGCGCGGCCGAGGGCTTCGCCGAGGTGGAGTTCCTCGGACGCGATGGGAAGCGCTACGTGGCCAACTGGTCCGTGCGCCGCGCCCACAACCGCCTGGATGGCCGCATCATGGAGCCCGTGATGAGCCTCACCGAGGTGGCCTCCGCACAGCGCTTCGGCGCCAAGAAGGGCGAGGTGCTCAAGGCCATCGAGGAGAAGCTCGGCCTGTCCTTCGAGCAGTTCCGGCGCTCGGCGCTGCTGGCCCAGGGCGAGTTCGCCGCCTTCCTGCGCGCCAAGGAGAAGGACCGCGCGGAGTTGCTCGAGCGCATGACGGGCACGGAGGTGTACAGCCGCATGTCGCTCGCCGCGCACCAGCGCCACCGGCAGATGCAGGAGGCGCTGGAGAAGTTGCAGCGGGGCGTGGAGGCCATCTCCTTGATGAGCGAGGAGACGCGCCGGCAGGAGGAGGAGGGACTGGCGCGCGAGGAGGAGGCGCTGGGAGAGGCCCAGGCGGTGCAATCCCGCGCGGAGCACGCGGTGCGTTGGTACCGGACGCGGGCGGACCTGGTCGCCCGGGAGTGCGAGGCGGAAGCGGAGCGGGAGCGCGCGCGGCGGGCCCTCGAGGACGCGGAGCCCCGGCGGCTCGAATGGGAGCGGGTTCGCGCGGCGGAGGACCTGCGCGCTCCGGTCTCGGCGCTGGACGAGGCCACGACGGCCCTGACGGCGAGGGACGCGGAGCTGACCGCGCGGCGCTCCGAGGAGGCGGCGGCGCGCGAGGGGGAGCGCGGGGCCGAGGCGGCCCGGCTCGAGGCGGAGTCCCGGCGGGACGCGGCGGTGAAGGCGGAGGAGGCCGCGCGGCCGGAGCTGGAAGCGGCGGAGGCGCTGGATGGGGAAATCCAACGCGCCGAGGAGCAGGCGCGGGACGCGGCGCGCGCGCGGGACGAGGCGCTCGCGAGCGAGCAGCGGGCCCGGGCCGAGCTGTCGGTGCTGAGCGAGCAGGAAGCCTCCGCGCGCAAGCGGCTCGAGGACATCCAGGCGTGGCGGGACAAGCGCGGGCCCGTGGAGCCCGTGGCCCGGGAGTGGTCCCGGTGGGAGACGGAGCTCCAGCGCTATCATCACCAGGCACGCCAGGAGGCCGCGGCCCAGGCGCTGCTCACGCGCACGCGCGCCGAGGCCGAGCCGCTTCGTCTCGAGGCGGAGCGCCGGGACGTGGCGCGGCGCGAGTCGTCCGAGGCGCTGCGGGTGGCCGGGGAGGAGGCCGCGCGGGCGGAGTCCGCGCTCGGCGCGGAGGCCGACGCGGCGCGGAGGCAGCGGCGCGAGGAGCTGGGCGCCCGGCAGGAGGTGTTGAAGGAGCTGGAGCTCGCGCGGAAGGAAGCGGGGGATGCGGCCCAGGCACTGCGCGAGGCCACCCGGGAGGTGGACGAGGCCCGGAAGGAGCAGGCCACCGCGACCGCCGAGGCGGAGGCCGCGAAGGCGCGGCGCACCGGGCTCGACCCGGCGCTGAAGGAGGCACGGCGCGCGTTCGACCGGACGCGGGACGCGCTGGAGCTCAGCGCGCGTCGGGCGGACCTGCGCGAGGGCGAGCCCTGTCCCCTGTGTGGTGCGAAGGAGCACCCCTACGCTCGCGAGGAAGGACCCCTGGCGGGACTTCTCGAGGAGGGGCGCGGTCGGGTGACGTCGTTGGAGAACGAGCTCCAGGAGGTGACGCGGACCGAATCCGCCGCCCTCGCCCGGGCCCAGGGCGCGGCGCAGCGCGCGGCGCGGGCCGAGGAGCGTGGGGAGGCCGCGGCGCGGCGGAGCACCTCGCCCCGCGAGCGCTGGAGCCTCTTGCGCGCGAAGCTCACGGGAGCGCTTCCCGCCGAGTCCGTGGAGGCCCCGGAGGCCGAGGCCTGGCTGGCGGAGGCACTCGCCGAGGTACGCGTCCACTCCGAGAGGTTGAAGGCCGAGGAGGAGCTCGCCGAGGCCCAGGCCCGGAAGGCGAAGGAGGCCCGGGCCCGGAGGGAGGCCGCGCGCACGGGGGCGGAGGCGGCGGAGATGCTCTGGCGCCAGGCGGACGAGGCGTGGCGCAAGAATGTCGAGGCCGAGGCCCTGCACCTGCGGGACGTGGAGCAGGCGGCGCGTGGCCGCGAGGAGCTGCTGGCCGCGCTGTCGGCCGCCTTCACGGGCTGGCCCCGTTGGGAGAAGGAGCTGTCCACCGACGCGGCGGCCTTCCAGGCGCGCTGCGTGAAGGCCGTGAAGGAGTGGAACGCGAAGGAGGAGGAGCTGCGCCAGGCGGAGGCCGAGGCGCGGAGCGCGGCGGAGAAGCGGGGCCCGGTGCACGCCACGGTGGAGCTGCTGCACGCGCAGAGCACGGCCCGTGCCCAGAGCGCGACCGAGCGGGAAGAGGCCCTCGCGCGCGTGCGTGCCTCACGGGGCGCGCTGTTCGCGGGACGTGCCACCGCCGAGGTGCGCGCGACCCTTCGTCAGGAGCGGGAAGCGCTCCTCCAGGCGCTCGAGTCCCGGCGCGAGGACGCCGCGCGGGCGGCACGGGCCGTGGCGGTGGCGCTCGCCCGGACCGAGGCCGCGCTCGCGGCGCGGGACACGGCGCGCGCCGCCCGGGACAGGGCCGAGGCCACCCTGGGCACGCGCCTCGCCGAGCGCGGCCTGTCCCTGGAGACCGCGCGGGGCCTGCTCTCGCGGGGCGCCGCCTGGTGCGCGGACGAGGAGCGGGCGCTGGGCCAGCTGCGGCAGGCCCACGACAAGTCCCTCCTGCTCGTCGAGGAGCGCCAGCGCCAGCGCCTCGAGCACGAGTCCTCCGCGCGGCCCCCCCTCTCCGAGGAGGAGGCCGCGTCCGCGCTCGAGCGGGCCGTCGCGGACACCCAGGCCCGTGTGGGTGCCGCCGCCCGCCTGCGGGCCCGGCTCGAGCAGGACGATGACGCCCGCCGCCGCCACGGCGAGCAGGCCCGGCTGCTGGAGGAGGAGCAGCGCAAGAGCGGCGTGTGGCGCACGCTCAGTGAACTCATCGGCTCGCATGACGGCAAGAAGTTCAAGGTGTTCGCCCAGAGCCTCACCCTGGATGCGCTCCTGCACCACGCCAACGCACATCTGGAGCAACTGGCGCCTCGCTACCACCTCATGCGTGTGCCTGGGTACGACCTGGACCTCCAGGTGGTGGATCGTGACATGGGCGACGAGGTGCGCGCCGTCTCCAGCCTCTCCGGCGGAGAGAGCTTCCTCGTTTCGCTCGCGCTCGCGCTCGGCCTCGCCTCGCTCTCCTCGGAGACGACCCAGGTGGAGACGCTCTTCATCGACGAGGGCTTCGGCACGCTGGACCCCGAGACGCTGGAAGTGGCCCTGGCCACGCTCGATGCGCTCCAGGCCACGGGCAGGCAGGTGGGCATCATCTCCCACGTGTCGGGACTCGCCGAGCGCATCGGTGTGCAGGTACGCGTGGTGAAGCAGGGCGCGGGTCGCAGCCGCCTCCAGGTCGTGGGCGAAGCGGGCCTGCCAGGTGCCCGGGCGTCCGCGTCCCGGCGCTCGCTGGCGATGGGATAGAATGGTAGTGGATGGACCCCCCCCACTCCGGATTGTCCGGGGTGAGACTCAGATCGGGACGATGGAAAAATTCTTCGACCCTTCTGCACTCTTCATGAGTGAACGCCTCCGTCGCATTTGCACACCTGGCGGCGGAGTTTCGTACTCTTCTGTTTCCGTGCGGGCCGGCGTATGGAACAGGAGGGTAGGTTACACAATCACCCACTAGGCAACAGACAACCCCATTCCCAAATTCGCCCCCCCTTCCCCGTGAGGCTGTTCATGAGAGCCCCTAAACGTTTACTCGCGGCCGCCCTGGTCGCATTCCTCGCTGGTTGTCCTCAGCCGCCAACCACGGAGCCCGATCCGGATCCCACTGGTGACGGCGGCACCTCCGACGGTGGCCCCAACCCGTCCGACGACGGCGGCACCGACGGCGGCCCCGAGCAGCCGATAGAAGATCCCTTCGAGAAGCCCCCCGGTCCCCGCAATCCGACCAACAAGGAGATCGACACCGACTGTGACGGTCTGTCGGACGCGGAGGAGTGGGGCAACATCTACGCGGGCGACAAGCGCACCAACCCGGACCTGTGGGACACGGACGGCGACGGCCTGCGCGATGGTGTGGAGGCCGCTCGCACCACCACCCTCAACACGCTCCCGCTGTGCACCTCGCTCTTCATCGCGGACCTGGATCCCTCGAGCCGCACCAACCCGACCAATCCGGACACGGACGGCGACGGCATCCTGGACGGCGTGGAGGACCGCAACCGCAACGGCCGGCTGGACCCGGGCGAGACGGATCCCGCCAACCGGGACTCGGATGGTGACGGTCTGTCGGACAGCGAGGAGGACACCAACAAGAACGGCATCGTGGAGGCGGGCGAGACGGATCCCCGCAAGCGCGACACGGACGGCGACGGCCTGTCGGACACCACCGAGCTCAAGACGAGCAAGACGGATCCGCTCAACGCCGACATGGACGGCGACACCTGCATGGACGGGCAGGAGGACCGCAACGGCAACGGCCTGGTGGATCCGGGCGAGACGAACCCGAAGAAGGCTGGCGACTGCGGCGGGGCCACGGGCGTGGACACGGACGGCGACGGCATCTCGGACGATGTCGAGACCGCCAATGGCACCAACCCGAACAATCCGGACATGGATGGTGACGGGCTGCGCGATGGTCAGGAGGACCGCAACCGCAATGGCCGGGTGGACCTGGGCGAGACGGATCCCCGCTCGAAGGACTCGGACTGCGACGGCCTGTTGGATGGACCCAACCAGGGCTCCTTCCTGGGCGAGGACCTGAACGCCAGCGGCGGGCGCGACTCGGGCGAGACGGACCCCACCAACCGCGACACGGACGGTGACGGTCTGACGGACGGCATGGAGCGTGGTGTGGCCACCGACGCGGCGCCCATCAAGACCTGCGGCTATGTCGGCGACGCGGACCCGGGCAGCAAGACGAACCCCACCAACGCGGACAGCGACGGCGATGGCATCGCCGACGGCGCCGAGGACTCCAACCAGAACGGCCGCGTGGATCCGGGCGAGCTCAACCCGAGCAATGGCTCGGACGGCACCGGCACGTCTCCCGCGGGCCAGGCGTGCTCCGCGCAGAACCTGCGTCAGGTGACCTTCAAGGAGGACAACGGCAGTGACATCCGTCTGGCGCTCCGCCCCACCTTCGGAGAGGTGAAGACGATCTCCCTGGGCGGCGCCACCAAGGGCTACATCGGCTACGACAACACCAACAAGGTGGCCTTCATCGCCTACAAGCGCGGCCAGGCGGGCACCTCCACCACGGCGGAGGGCGACGAGCTGTTCGTGCGTGGCCAGTTGAATCCGACCGTGACGGATACCTACCAGTCGTTCACCGCCTGGGACGGTCATCCCGCCATGCAGGCCAAGTACGAGCAGTCGTCAGTGACCAGCTCCCTGGGGGCCTATACCAACACGGTGGCCAACTCCCTCGTTGGCGCGGGCGCGGGGACGCTCTCGGGCGGCACGGACGTCTCGGGTCCGTTCAAGATCCAGGCGCAGTACGTGCACCGCTCCAACTCGAGCGTGCTCGTGGTGCTGGCCATCACCCCCACGGCGCGCTACGTGGAGCCGGGGCTGTTCGTCATGAGCGACACCGCGGGTGGCACGGCGCTGGCCCAGTTCGGTGACGCGGACGCGGTGCAGTGCGAGACCTTCAACTCGGCCGGCAGTGGCCCCACGGACTTCGTGTTCGTGGTGGACAACAGCGGCTCGATGGGCTCGTCCCAGGCGGCGCTGGGTGAGGCCGCCAATGCCGTGGCGGCGCGACTGGGCAACTCGCAGCTCGACTGGCGTATCGCCCTGGTGACCACCTCGTACTACGACGGCTCCTACAGTAGCGACAAGGACCTGTTCCGTGGTTTCACCCGGGACATCAACCAGTTCAAGGCCTGGTTGCAGCAGAACGCTCCGTGCCCGAACTCCGCGGAGGGGTGCTGGATTGGCACCGGCGGCAACGTCAACGAGTTGCACCTGAACCCGGCGCGCAAGGCGATCAACTACATGACCGCCGCGAGCACGCCCGTCGCCAAGCAGTATCGTCCCGGCGCCCGCGTGGTGGTCATCATCCTCACGGACGTGCGCGATGCGTCCACGGACAATGCCGCTCCCGGCTCCGGCAACACGCTCGACGAGTACATCAACTACTTCAAGGGCGGTAATCCCACGGGCAAGGCCATCCAGATGCACGGTATCATCTGCGATCCCGCCGAGAGCACCGCCCGGTGCAGCAGCCAGGAGGACCCCCTCAACCCGATCCACAAGGACGCCATCCAGGCGCTGGGCGGCATCGTGGGCAGCATCCGCACCACGGCGCGCATCCCGGCGACCATCAATGCCATCATGGACAGCGTGATCGGCTCCGCGGGCTACAAGACGCTCAAGCCGCCCATCGGGCCCTCCATGCGCGTGGCGCTGGCGAAGGTGCGTGACGCCTCGAAGTGCAACCCGAGCGATCTGCCGCGCAGCCGCACGGATGGCTTCGACGTGGACGGTCTCAGCCAGACCCTGTCCTTCTACGGTGCGTGCCGTCCGCCCGAGACGGGCACCACCCAGGGCGCCATCTCCTACCGCTACTGGAGCGACCTGACGACCAACGCGAACGGCAACCAGCCGCCCTGCTACAACGACACGGGGTACTACGACCCCACCCAGGCGGACTTCTGCAAGGGCAAGCTCGTGTGCAACCGGCAGTCGAACCGGTGCGAGTGCCCCGCGGATTGCGGTGGTGGCGGCGCGCCCGGCCAGGTGTGCAACACCAACCGGGACGTGTGCAGCTGGTCCTGCGGCACGGACTGCGCGGGCGCCTGCGGCAGCTTCGAGACGTGCAACCCGTCCACGTGCGCGTGCGCCTGCGTGCAGTCCGCCACCTGCTCGCCGGGCTTCAAGTTCGACGCGACGGCCTGTGGTTGTGTCTGTGACACGGGAGCGCTCAACTGCGGCTCGAACTACCAGGCCGATGCCAACGCTTGCGCCTGCATCTGCAAGGACAACTGCGGTGGCGCCTGCGGTGCCGGAACGAAGTGCAACACCAGCACCTGCGGCTGTGATCCGATTCTGAACTGAATCACGTCCCCGGCGGGCCCCCGAGGCCCGCTGGGGATGAGCCCACCGGGGCCGGGCGCCGCTGATCCGTCAGCGGCGCCCGGCCCCGGTCCTTTTTCCGGGTCCCACGATGACCCGAATAATCACGCGATGAACTCCTTACCCGTACTCCGCGCGCTCGCGGTGAATCCCGGGTCCGTCCCCCTGCCGGAACAGGAGTTCGTCTTCATGCTCAAGTCCATGCTGGCGCCGTCCCTCGCCCTGGTGTCCGCGCTGTCCGCCGGGCAATCCCTCGCACACGGCTCCATCGAGATTCCCATCAGCCGCGTGTACAACTGTTACAAGGAAGGCCCGGAGACGCCCCAGTCCGCCGCCTGCAAGGCCGCCATCGCCTACGGCGGCACCCAGGCCTTCTATGATTGGAATGGCGTCCGGCAGGGCAACGCCAATGGCCAGCACCGCGCCCTCATCCCGGATGGGAAGCTGTGCAGCGCGGCCAACGAATCCCACAAGGGGTTGGATCTCGCGCGGTCGGACTGGCCGGCCAAGCGGATTGCCCCCAATGCCCAGGGCCGCTTCGATTTCGTCTACCACGCGACGGCGCCCCATGCCGCCCGCAGCTTCCAGTTCTTCGTCACGAAGCAGGGCTACAATCCCACGCAGCCGCTCAAGTGGTCGGACCTGGAGGCGACGCCCTTCTGCACCGTGGGGACCACGCCCCTGCAGAACAACCGCTACACGTTGAACTGCCCCTTCCCCACGGGGAGGACGGGGAGGCACGTCATCTACAACATCTGGCAGCGCTCCGACAGCCCGGAGGCCTTCTACGCCTGCGTGGACGTGGAGATCGGCACCACGCTCGCGGCCTCCGAGTGGAAGGAAGCCGAGCCGGTGCGGGCCCGTGAGGACCTGCGCGCGGGCAGCACGGTGACGCTCCGGGTCTTCGACGCGGCCGGGCGGGACGTGGAGCGCCACGAGCTGCGCCTGACGGAGGAGGTGAGTCCGGCGGCCCACTGGCTCGTGCGTCTGGCCCGCCGGGTGAACCAGGACTCCCGTCATGTCCGCATGGGCGCGCTCGACGCCCAGGGCGACATCACCCCCGTCGAGGCGCTCCAGGGCAACAGCGTCTATGTCCGGGACGCGGGCTACCGCTTCCAGCTCGACATCGACAAGCCCGCGGCGCCGCTGCCCTCGCGTCCGTGAGCGCGCCTAGCCGCTGAGCGTGCCCGCCGCCTGGTCGTGGGCGGGCCATTCGATGCGCAGGCGGGCGCCGCCCTCTTCCCGGTTCTCCGCGGTGAGCGTCGCGCCGCAGTGCTCCAGCAGCTCGCGGGAGATGACGAGCCCCAGGCCCGTGCCCTTCTCCGGGCCCTTGGTGGTGAAGAAGGTCTCGAAGAGGCGCGGCAGCACCTCGGGAGGAAAGCCCGGGCCGTTGTCCTCGACGAAGAGCACCACGCGCTGCCCGCGCGCCTCGCCACGCACCAGAATCTGTCCCGGCTCCCGGCCGGACTCCTCGATGGCGTCGCCCGCGTTGACGAGCAGGTTGAGCAGCACCTGGACGAGCCGCCGGGGTGTGGCGAGCACGGGAGGCAGTCCGGGGGGCAGCTCGACCTTCACGTGCACCCTGTGCTTGAGCCGCACCGCCGCCAGCCGCACCGCGTCCGCCACCACGTCCGTCAGGGCGCAGGCGGTGGATTCCTCCGTGTCCCGGCGCGAGAAGCCCTTGAGGTCCAGGACGATCTGCTGGACGCGCTCCACGCCCGAGCGCGTCTCGGCGAGCACCTGCTCCAACTCCACGTGGGCCTCGGAGGACAGGCGCTGGGCGCGCAGCTCCTCCTGGAGGAAGCGCAGGTTGGCGTGGACGAAGGCCAGGGGGTTGTTGATTTCGTGCATCACGCCGGCGGTCAGCCGCCCCACGGTGGCGAGCCGCTCGGACAGGGCTTGCGCCGCCAGCGTCCCGGCGAGCTTCTCCGCGGCCTCGCGGCGGGTACGCTCCAGACGGGCCTCGTTGCGCGCCTCGAGCGCCCGGCGGAACTGGGTGGAGCCCGCCACGCCGAAGAAGCTGGTCATCGCGACCAGGGAGGCCCAGGCGATGGCCTGGGCCGGGGGGTGCCCGGTGAGCACCACCAGCGTGCCAATGCCCAGCATGCAGACGACGCCGCTGACGATGGCCGCGCCCGCCTCCTCCGGATAGACGATGGCCACCAGCAGGGGCAGGCACATCACCATGTGGACATACGGACTGTCCACGTCCCCGGTGCAGGCGACGACGGCCAGGTAGAAGACCGAGCCGATCGCGCTGTTGGCCAGGAAGAACAGGCGCCGGCTCCACCCGGAGAGCCGGGTCACCAGGAACGCGCTGAGCACCAGCTCTCCGGCCCACAGCACGCGCACGCCGAGCGCCTCGAGGTTGACGTGCGAGAAGATGAGCACGTCCAGAACGGATAGCAGCGGGAGCACCGCCGCGAACAAGAGGGTCGTCTTGTCCGGCCCCGTTCGCGTGGCCTCGCCGTGTGGACTCACTGTCATGAGAACTAGGAGGTCTCCAGGAGGGGCCGCTCGCGACCGGGCGAGCCCCGTACGTCCTTTTGCCGGCGCCACTCCACCTGGATCGTCCGGTGGGTGGGAATGGACAGGAAGAAGCGCCGCAGCTCCTCCTCGCGCAGCTTGTCGGCCTGGGCCTGGAGCCGCTGGTGGGCGGCTTCCAGCAGGTGGGGGGCGCGCGCGTCCTGGTGGGCCCGGAGCACCCGGAAGCAGGTGAGCCAGATCCAGAAGGGCTCCTCCACGCCCCGGTGCATGCCTTCCAGGTGGGGCAGGAGCTGCTCGACGAGCTCGAGCGCCTCGTGGAGCTCCCCGCCCATCAGCGCCACGGCGGCCAGCCCCGTCATGGCCTCGTGCTCCAGGTGGGGCATGCGGATGCACGCCCGGATGTCGCGCGAGCGCTGGTAGGCCTCGCGTGCCTCGGACAGGCGCTCCAGGGCGCCCAGGGCGAGGCCCCGGCTCATCCACGCGTAGCCCTGGTAGCGCAGGCTGCCAATGTCCTCGCCGATGCGCAGGCCCTGCTCGCTCAGCTCGAGCGCGCCGGCGGGATCGCCCAGGTGGTAGTGGATCCGCGCGAGGTTGGTGTAGTCCATGGCCTCCCAGAACCGGTAGCCGATGACCCGGCTGAACTGGAGCGTCTGCTCGAAGCCGGCCCGGGCCGCGGCGAAGTCTCCCAGGCTCTTGCGCACGTAGGCGAGGTAGCGCCGCGCCGAGCACTCCAACCAGCGGTCCCCCATGGACTGGCAGAAGGGGATGACGCGCTGGATGGGCGGGATGCTCGCCGACAGCTCACCCCCCTCGTGCATGACGGCGCTGAGGTTGAGCAGGCTCTCCACCTCCAGTTGGGGCAGCCGCGCCGACTCGGCGAGCGAGAGGCTGCGCTCCAGGTGCTCGCGGGCGCTGGTGAAGTCGCCCCGGAGGTGGCGCAGCATCCGTCCCCAGTACAGATGGGCGAGGGCCTCGCTGGCCATGTCCCCCTGCTGCTGGGCGAGCCAGATGGCCCGCTGCACCGCCTGCTCCCCCATCGCGAACTCGCCGACCTCCACGGCATACAGCGCCCGGCGCAGGGCCGCCTCGGTCCTCCGCCGATCGTCGTCGAGCCGCTCGGCCCACGCCTCCATGTGGTCCAGGTCCACGCGTTGCTCGCGCCGCTCGCCCTGGATGGCGTGGACGCGCTCACTCGCCGCCACGATGGCGTAGCGCTCGGTGACATTGTCCTCGGAGCTCAGGGCGAGCGCCCGCTGGAGGAAGGCGCGCGCCTCGGCGTGGGCGAACAGGGACAGGGCCTCCTCCGCGGCGCGCCGCAGGAACGTGGCCGCGCGCTCGCCCTGGCCAGAGGACTCCAGGTGATCCGCGAGCAGTCCCAGGTGCTCGCGCGAGCGCTCGCCTCCGCGTGCCTGCAACCACTCGGCGATCCACCCGTGGAA
The DNA here is from genome assembly GCF_000335475.2 of Cystobacter fuscus DSM 2262. NCBI lineage: Bacteria > Pseudomonadati > Myxococcota > Myxococcia > Myxococcales > Archangiaceae > Cystobacter > Cystobacter fuscus. The sequence continues at coordinate 53,257 of NZ_ANAH02000013.1, forward strand.
GGCGCGCCGCTCGCGCTTGAGCACGGTGTCATAGGCCACCTCGCGCACGATGGCGTGCTTGAAGGTGTACTCGTGCGCCCCGGCGAAGGCGGAGCTGGACTGCTCGAAGATGAGCTCGCGCTCCTGGAGCGCCGCCAGCGTGTCATGCAGGGACACGCCATCGGGCAGGGCGCCGCCCATCGTCAGCAGGGGCTCGTCCCAGAAGACGCGGCCCACCACCGAGGCGCGCTGGAGCACCTCGCGCTCGTGCGCGGGCAGGCTGTCCAGCCGCGCCTGGAGCACGCCACTGAGCGTGGGGGGCACCTTGAGCGAGGTGAGCCGGTGGGGCTCGACGCGCCAGTGCTCCTTGCCGGCGAGGATGACGCCCTCCTCCAGGAGCATCTGGATGAGCTCCTCCAGGTAGAAGGGATTGCCCTCGGCGCGCGTGACGACGAGCTCCTCGAGCGCCGGGGGAATGGACTCCACCTTGCGCAGCAGCTCCGCCACCAGCCGGTGGCTGTCGTCCGGGGACAGGGGCCGCAGCTCCAGCCGGACATGGGCGGGGGCGTGGGCCCAGCCGGGACGCCGCTCGAAGAACTCGGGCCGCGCGGTGCACACCACGAGCAGCTGCTCGGGCGCGAGCGTCTCGTGCAGGCGCTCGAGCAAGTCCAACGCGCTGTCGTCCGCCCAGTGGATGTCCTCCAGGAAGAGCACCATGGGCTCGCGCCGCAGGAGGGCGCGGAAGTACTCGCCGAGCGACTCCAGGCCCCGGGCCCGCAGGCTCTGCTCGTCCATGGGCGTGCCCTTGAGGTGGGGGCTGTTGCTGAAGTCGAAGCCGATGAGCGAGCCGGCGAGGTGAGCGCGGATGCGGCTCGACTCCCCGGGGCCGAACGCCTCGTGGAAGCTGTCCTCCAGCCGGGTGCGCACCACGCTGGGCGGGTCGCTCTCCTGCACCTGGAGGTGGAAGGAGAACAGGTCGCGCAAGAGGGCGTTGGGGTGCCGGCGCATTTCCGGACTGGCGCGTCCCCGGAGACAGCGGGGGGACGTGTCCAGCGACTCGAGCCACGTCTCGAACTCGCCGAGCAGCCGCGACTTGCCGATGCCCGCCTCGCCCGTGAGCGTCACCCGGTGGCTGCCGTTGCCCGCGAGCACCGCCTGGAGCGCCGCGCGCAGCTGGCGCGTCTCGTGCTCGCGTCCCACCAGCCGGGCCCAGACCCCATCCAGACCCCGGCCCCGCCGCAGGAAGGCCCGGGGCTTGGCCTCCGTCACCCGGTACACCTGCAGGGGCTCCTGTTTGCCCTTGAGCCGCAGGGGCGCCAGGGGCTCGGCCGCGAAGGCCCCGCTCACGTGGCGCCAGGTGTTGTGCGAGATGAGGATTCCGTCCACGGGCGCGGCCTGCTCCAGGCGGCTCGCGGTGTTGACGGTGTCGCCCATCACCGTGAGCTCCCCGCGCGTGCCCACCACGCCCAGCAGCACCGGCCCCGTGTGGATGCCGATGCGCATGTGCAGCCCTTCCGGCGGCGCCGCGGGGAAGGCGGCCAGCTGCGCCTGGATGTCCAGGGCCGCGTGGAGCGCCTGCTCGGCGTCGTCCTCGCTCGCGCCCTCCGTTCCCCAGAGCGCCATGACGGCATCCCCGATGTGCTTGTCGATGCGCCCGCCGTGCCGGAGGATGGCCCCGTCCACGCGCTCCCACAGCTGGTTCATCAGCTCGCTGACGTCCTCGGGATCCATCCGCTCGCTCAGCGCGGTGAAGCCACACAGGTCGCCGAAGAGCACGGTGACGTGCCGGCGCTCGAAGGGGACGTGCGAGGCGAGGGCGGCGATCCGGACGCGCAAGGCGGCCAGCGCGGCCTCGGTGGCCTCGTGGCCGAGTACCGTGCGCTGGGCTTCCAACACCGCCATGGCCTGCTCGAGCAGGTCGCGTTCGTTGCTCATCGTCCTCCGGTGGGGAGCCGGGCCGGGGCCCTGGCCATTCAACCAATCAGGGCGGGTGACGTCGAGTGGGAGAAGAAAATTACGCTCTTTCTCACCGTCCGGCTTTCAGGCCCGTGGGCGCGGAGTCCGTGCGGAAGATGGGGTAGAGGTTGAGTCGCGAGTCCCAGGCGGGGTGCCGCTCGGCGAAGAAGCGCAGGCGGGCGCGTGCATCCCCGGCGAAGGCCTTGTCCTTCAGGCGCTCCTCCCACGCGGCCTTCACGGCGGGGTCCTTCGCCAGCACCTCCCGGGCGAAGGGCTCCACCACGTAGTCCTCGATGTACTCCTTCTGCTCGAAGTGGTTGTTGAAGAAGCCCCAGGCCAGGAGCGAGTCCGGCCCGAGAGGCTCGAACAGGTGGGCGAGCAGGGGAGCGCTCTTCTGCGCGGCGGGCACGTAGAGGGTGCCGGCCGGCAGCGGCCAGGACTCCTTGGTCCACTGGCCCTTCACGGACAGGGGCTGCCGGCCCTCGTAGGAGCCGGGGCGGAAGGAGGCCTCGGTGGCGCGGAACACCTCCACCCCGGTGGGGGGCAGGGCCTGGCCGAGCCGCTGGAAGCGCAGGCCGTGGACGGTGAGCTTGCGGGCCACCCACTCCGCGTGGGCCGGGGGCACGAGGTAGCCGCCCGCGGGCAGGGTGGTGGTGAGGGCGGGGCGGAGCTCCTCGAAGTAGGGAATCGTCCACACCTGGGGCTTCGTGGGATCGTAGCGGATCCACGGCCGCTGGCTGAGGTCGGAGGGCGAGCGCTCATAGGCATAGCCGCGGAAGTCGATGGGGCGGCTCTTGTCCGTGGTCTCCCAGGCGAGCACCACCTCGCGCGCCTTGCCGGCCTCGGCCTCGGCGTCCACCGCCGCGCGGGCCTTCATGAGCGCCTGGCCGTCCCGGGCGACGAGGCGCAAGAGCCCCTCCAGCACGTGGCGCGTGGTGGCCACGCGGTGCGCGTAGGGCTTCCACGAGTGGGTCTCCACCAGCACGCCGTAGCGCCGGTTCACCATCCAGTAGGCGTTGCTGAAGCGCGGCGGTGCCACGCCGTAGCTCACGCCCGAGCGGGGATCATCCTCCTGGCGGAACGAGGGATAGAAGGGCAGGGGCAGGTGGCCCTGGGCCTCCAGGGCGGTGAAGAGCTCCTGGCGCAGCTTCTCGCCGGGGGCCCTTAGCGGCTCGGGGCCCGTCTTCCGCGGCTCCAACTGCACGCTCACGTCGTGCTCGAACTGGGCGCCGTCGGTGACGTGCAGGTCGATGGAGACGAGGGGATCCCACGTGTGCAGCAGGGTGAGCAGGGCGCCCATCTCCGGGGCGTCCGCCTTGACGTAGTCGCGGTTGAGGTTGAAGCCCTGCGCGGTGACGCGCCAGCCCATCTCCTCGGGGCCCACCTGGTTGGGGCGGTTGTTGAGGCCGAAGCGCTCGTGGCCATCCACGTTGAAGACGGGCACGAAGACGGCCGTCACGCCCTGGAGCACCCCTGGCAGCGCCTTGCCGTCGAGCACGTCGCGCAGGAGCCAGAAGCCCGCGTCCTTGCCATCGATTTCCCCGGCGTGGATGCCGCCCTGGAAGAAGACGACGGGGCGGCCCTTCTTCGCCGCCGCGGCGGGGGTGAGGGTGCCATCCGCGCTCGCGGTGAGCACCAGCAGGGGGCGGCCCTCGGGAGTGGTGCCGAAGGAGTCGCAGCGCACCTTGCCGGGGTAGCGCTTGGGGAAGGCGCGGCAGAGCGTCTCCACCTCGGCGTAGCGGCCGGTGCGGAGCCACCCGCTCTGCTCGGCGACGGTGGTGAGAGGCGTCTGGTGGAGCGTCAGGGCGAGGAGGGCGGACAGGAGCATGTCGGCCGCCTGTTGAGCACACCCCCCGAGCCCGCTCAACCCTGTCGTGGAGCGCCCGGCGCAACGGTGAGGCTCTCGCCCACGGCGAGCACGTGCAGGGGCTCCACCGGGAGCGCGCGCCGCTTCCACTCGGCGTCCAGCCGCTGGGGAGGCTCGTCGAGGGGCTCGTCGGTGAGCTTGAAGGTTCCCCAGTGCATGGCGAGGAAGCGCCGGGCGCCGAGGTCCTCGTAGGCCTGGACCGCCTGCTCGGGGTTCATGTGCTGCTTCTCCATGAACCACTCCGGGTCATAAGCGCCGATGGGCAGCAGGGCGGCGTCGATGCCGGGAAAGCGCCGGCCGATCTCCCGGAAGCCCTCGAAGTAGGCGGTGTCGCCCGAGTGGTAGACGCGGGTGTGGGTGCCCTCCACCACGAAGCCGCCCCAGAGCGTCTCGTTGACGTCCGCGAGGCCGCGGCGGCTCCAGTGCTGGGCGGGGACGAAGTGCACGGTGACGGCCCCCACGCGTGTGGAGCCCCACCAGTCCAGCTCGGTGACGGACAGGCCGGTGCGCTGGAAGTAGCGCGTCAGGCCGAGTCCCCCGATGACGGGCGCGCCCACCTGGCGCACGGTGGGCAGGTCCAGGTGATCATAGTGGTTGTGGGACACCAGCGTGGCCTGGATGGGGGGCAGCTGGCCGGTCGGCACCCCGGGGGGCACGTTGCGGCGGATGAAGCCGGGAATGCTGTCGCGCAGCACGGGATCGATGAGCAGCGACACGCCCTCGAGCTGGACGAGCCAGCTCGCGTGACCCAGCCAGGTCAGGCGCGCGCCCTCACCGGGGGCGGGGGGCACGGCCAGGACGGCGAGGTCCGGCTCCACGCGACGCATGGCGCAGGTGGCCGCGCTCTTGCGGCGCCTGCCGGCCACCTTGTCCGCCACCGCCCACTGGAAGACGGTGGACATGGGATGGGGGCCACTGCCATCCAGGTTCTTGAAGCGCAACGCCATGGGGAAGGGTTCCTCGTGGGTGGGTGGAATGGGCGCACGCCCCGTCCTGTTCCGCCCTCATCCTAGCAAGCACGGGAATGATTTCTTCCCGATGCGCCGGGGGTGGAGAAGTATCCAGCCAATATGAGCGTGCGGCATTTCGACATCGTGGTGATCGGCTCGGGCCCCGGCGGGGAGGGCGCGGCCATGAAGGCGGCCAAGTCCGGCAAGCGGGTGTGCGTGGTGGAGCAGCGTCCGCTGGTGGGCGGAGCCTGCACCCATACGGCCACCATTCCCTCCAAGGCGCTCCGGCACGCCATCCAACGCCTCGTGGACGTACAGATGGACCACCCGGAGCTGCGCGTGGAGCTGGGCCATCGCTGGAAGTTCAAGGACATGATGCGCTCGGCGTCCACGGTGGTGTCGCGCCAGGTGCAGCTGCGCACCACCTTCTACGAGCGCAACCGGGTGGAGCTGGTGGTGGGGCGGGCGCGCTTCCTGGACGCCCACACGCTCGAGGTGGACGAGCCCAGGGGCGCGAGCGAGCAGCTGTCCGCCAAGTCCTTCGTGCTGGCCACGGGCTCGCGGCCCTATCACCCGCCGGACCTGGACTTCCAGCACCCGCGCGTCTTCGACTCGGACACCATCTTCACCCTGCGCGAGACGCCGATGACGATGATCATCTACGGCGCGGGCGTCATCGGGTGCGAGTACGCGTCCATGTTCCGGCAGCTGGGCGTGAAGGTGGACCTGGTGAACACGCGCGAGCGGCTGCTGTCCTTCCTGGACGATGAGATCTCCGACGCGCTGTCCTACCACCTGCGCGAGCAGGGCGTGCTCATCCGCCACCAGGAGCAGATGGAGCGCGTGGAGACGCGGGACGATGGGGTGGTGCTGCACCTCAAGAGCGGCAAGCGCCTGCGCGCGGACGTCTTCCTGTGGGCCAACGGGCGCACCGGCAACACCCAGGACATCGGGCTGGAGGCGCTGGGCATCCAACTGGACTCGCGCGGCAACATCCAGGTGAACGACGCCTACCAGACGGTGGTGCCGCACATCTACGCGGTGGGCGACGTGGTGGGCATTCCCTCGCTGGCGAGCGCCTCGTATGACCAGGGCCGCTTCGCCGCCACGCACATCGTCGAGGGACGGCTGGAGCACAAGCTGGTGAAGGACATCCCCAGCGGCATCTACACCAGCCCGGAGATCAGCAGCCTGGGCCGCAACGAGCAGGAGCTCACGCGTCAGGGCGTGCCCTACGAAGTGGGCCACGCGTTCTTCAAGAGCCTGGCGCGCGCTCAAATCACCGGCCGCACGGTGGGCATGCTCAAGCTGCTCTTCCACCGCGACACGCGGGAGATCCTCGGCATCCACTGCTTCGGGGACAACGCCTCGGAGATCATCCACATCGGCCAGGCCATCATGTCCCAGGACGGGCCGGGTAACTCCATCGACTACTTCATCAACACCACTTTCAACTACCCCACCATGGCCGAGGCCTACCGCGTGGCGGCGCTCAACGGACTCAACCGCCTGTTCGAGCACTGAAGGACTGGCGCCGCCGTCTCCCCGCCCGCGTCGACGTTCCCCTGGGAGCATGACACGGGTGTCAGGGTGAGGTGAGGCCCGGGGAGGGGAAGCGCCGCCCTCCGTCGGGCTCGTCCCTGGAACATGTCTTGCTTCGCGCCCGGGTCACCCCTTCACCCGGAGTATGTGCATGCGCAAGACGAGGCGGTTGTGGATCGCAGGGCTGGCGGTACTGACACTGGTGGGTTGTTCCGGGATGGACATCGGAGGTGGTGTTGGCGCTCCCGGTGGGGACATGGGAGGGACGCCTGGCGGAATCCAGGACATCGCGCTGGCGCGGCGGAAGATCGACGCGGGGCAGATTCCCTTCGCGGAAGACTTCATCGCCGAGGGGCTCTACGCGGAGCATGATCTTCCCCTGGAGGGCCCGCCCTGTGCGCAGGTGTTGTGTCTGCGCACGGCCACGGGCATCGCGACGGCCATCGACACGGACCGCCAGGAGGTGTTCGTGCAGGTGGGGTTCTCGTCCAACGTGGATCCCTCCACCTTCCGCCGCCAGCCGCTCGACGCGGCGCTGGTCATCGATCACTCCGGCTCCATGCAGGGCGAGCCGATGGAGGCCGTGAAGGAAGCGGCGCGCCGGTTGGTGGCGAAGCTGGACGAGAACGACACCCTCTCGCTGGTCATCTTCGATCACACCTCCCAGGTGCTGGTGAAGCAGGCCCCCGTGCGCGACCGCGAGGCCCTGCTGCGCGCCATCGGCACCATCCAGGTGGCCGGCTCGACGTGCATCGAGTGCGGACTGCGCGATGGCTACCAACAACTCGCCACGCGCGGGCTGGACGCGTCACGCTCCCGCCGCGTCTTCCTCTTCACGGATGCGATGCCCAACGTGGGCCAGACGCAGCAGAGCGAATTCATGACGCTGCTGCGCGACCACTCCCGCGAGGGCCGGGACCTGACCCTCTTCGGGGTGAACCTCGCGTTCGATCAGGCCTTCGTCACGGCCATCACCTCCGTGCGGGGCGCCAATGCCTTCTACCTGAGCGGCGCCGAGCGCACCCGGGCGGTTTTCGACGAGGACTTCGACTACCTGGTGACGCCCATCGCGTATGACTTGAAGATGGTGCTCACGCCCGCCCAGGGCTTCCGGGTGGAGGCGGTGTATGGAATTCCCGGGGTGGCGCCCGGCGCGAGCCTGGCCTCGCTGGAGCTCCCCACGGTCTTCCTCTCCCGGCGGCGCGGCGCCATCCTCGCGCGCCTCTCCCGGGAGGCGGACATCCAGCCCGCGCAGCGGATGCTGTCGGAGGAGTTCTCCTTCACGCCCGCTCGCGGCGAGGCGAGCCCGCCCACGCTCCTGACGGCGAGCTACGAGGGCAGCGAGCCGCTCTCGTCCACCGGCACGTGGTACTCCGAGGACACGGTGCGCAAGACGGCGGCCCTGACGAACTTCATCCTCGGCGCCCGGGCGGCGTGCACGTCCTGGCACGCGGGGGACAAGGCGCGGGCCCGGGAGCTGGCGGACCGGACGGTGGAGTTGCTGCGCACCCATGCGGAGCAACTGGACGACGCCGCGCTGCGCGCCGAGGTGGAGCTGGCGTCCAAGCTCGCCGCGCTGATGGTTCCCTGAACCCTCAGGCCTCGCCGGCCTCATTGGCGAAGACCTCGGCGGGGTCCGGCTTGGCCTGCTCAAGGACGGTCGGCTTGTGGTGGGCCACCGCCTTCTTCCAGCGCCCGGAGAAGTAGTAGGCCATGCTGCAGCCGAGCGAGACGAAGAAGCTGATGGCGATGGCGTACCAGATGCCCTTCACGTCGTGCATCTGGCGCGACAGCGTGTAGGCCAGGGGCACCCGGACCACCCAGAGGCTGAGCAGGGAGATGAGGGTGGTGATCATCGTGGAGCCGGCTCCGTTGATGATGCCGTTGCTCACGAAGGTGAGGCCGAACAGGACGTAGCAGGCGCCCACGATGTGCAGGTACGAGGTCCCCAGCTCGACGACGACGGGATCCCTGATGAACACCTTCAGGAGCGCCTCCGGGAAGAGGACGGCCATCGCGGAGATGACGAGGGTGATGGCCCCGCTGAAGGCACACCCCCACGCGAAGATCTGCCGGACGCGGGGCAGGTGGCCCGCCCCCAGGTTCTGTCCGGCGAGCGTCGAGATGGCCATGCCGAAGTTGATGGCCGGCATGAAGGCGATCTGATCGATGCGCGAGGCCGCGCCGAAGGCCGCCGTGGAGATCTCCCCGAAGCCGTTCACGATGCCGGTCACCATCACCATGCCGAGTGACACCAGGGACTGCTGGATGGAGGCGGGCACACCAATCCGGAAGGTCTGCCAGGTGGCCGGACCGAGGTGGCTCAGGCGCGGCCAGCCGGGTGCGACGGGAGACTTCTGGCGATGCAGCCAGACCACCAGCACGGTCAGCACGAGCACCTGGGAGACGATGGTGGCCCAGGCGGTGCCGTTGAGCCCCAGGCGCGGCAGGCCCAGGTGGCCGAAGATGAGGAGCGGATCCAACACCGTGGTGAGCACGACGGAGATGAGCTGGAAGTACAGGGGCGTCTTCGAGTCCCCCATTCCCTGCAACATGCTGCGCAGCGCGAACATGGCGAAGCTGGTGGGCATCGACAGCAGGAAGATGCGCAGGTAGTCCACCGAGGGTTGGAAGATGTCCTCCGGCGTGTCCATGGCGCGCAGGATGTGGGGCGTGAAGAACTCGCCCAGCAGGGTCAGCAGGATGCCCAGGCCGAGGATCAACACGGTGGAGCTGTCCACCACCCGCCGCAGCTCGTCGAAGCGTTTGGCTCCATAGCTCTGCGACACGAGGATGTTCGTCGCGAGCGTCATGCCCATCCCGATGCCGAAGAGGGTGAAGACGACGGGAAAGCTCACCGTGACGGTGGCCAGGGCCCCGGTGCCGAGGAACTGTCCCACCCAGATGGCGTTGATGAAGCTGTAGGCCGTCTGCAGCAGGCTGCCGATGAGCATCGGCAGGGAGAAGGTCACGATGTGCCGGGGGATGCTGCCCGTGGTCAAATCTGTCCCGAACTTCGGTTTCATGAGTCTGCCTTCTGCCGTGAGGGCTTCTTCACGGTCAGGTGCGGTATGCACCCGCGAAGGCGGGCGCGCCAGTCCCCCAGGTGGGTTTTCTCACCGGGTGGAAGCCGGGACGTGTCACGCCGTGGACGGCTCAGGGCTCGAGTGGGTTCTTGTGGTGGAAGCTCCTCGGCCTGATCTCGAAGGACAGCCAGCTCATGGGCATGTTGTCCTGGTCCTCGTCCCGAGGGACGTGCAGGTGCCGGTTGACGTACCACACCACCACGTCCTGCCCATCCACGGATTGCCCGTCCACCATGGCGCTGACGTTCGTTGGCGCGCTGCTGCAACTCGAGGCGATGTGCGGAGGGAAGTTGCCCACCGCGAGCATCTCGCACCCGTTGTAGCGGGTGACCCAGAACTCGTGCGCGGACCAGGGCTCCGTGGTGGAGACCTGGCCGGTCCACAGCCCCTCGATGTGCGGGACGAGCTCATAGCCCACGTTCCGCCCGTCACCGTTGGTGCGCGTCTTGTCGTAGACGACCCACGACGTATAGCTCTCCGGGGCGAGGTCCTGGGCGGCCTCGAGTGGGATGGGCGTCCTCACGTTCACCCCGCAGGTGCCTGGCGTGGCGCAGGCGCTTTCGGGAGAAGGGGACGTGGACGGCTGGAAGGTCATCTGCTCGACCGCGTCGTCCGCCGCTCCATCGATGTCGAAGTCCAGCCGGTAATAGATGTTGTGCAGGTGGGAGATTCCATAGACCGGCGTCTCGTTCGTCTCGGAGTCCATGCGGCTGCCGTAGGGCGCATAGCCCACGCCCGAGCGGACTTGCTGGAGCCGGCCCGACAGCCCCATTCGTGGCTCGATGGTCCCGTCATCATGGAACTCCCACTGGTTGATGTACGTGTACTGGCCGAGCTGCGAGGCCATGCTCACCGAGACGCTCTCTCCCCGCTGGAAGTTGTCCCTGAACTTCCAGGCGTAGCCGCGATCGTCGATGTTCTGGCAGATCTGGTTGTTGGCCAGCAGCGTCCCTCCCGCGCACTCCGCCTCGGTGAGCGTGAGGGCACTGGACCCCAACCCCGCGTCGGTGACGTCGAGGGGGCGGGGGGTGCCCATGACGTAGGGGACGTGGAGCTCCGCGATGCTCCCCTGGCCGAGCACCAGTCGCGACGTGCCTCCCACGGGCATGTAGCTGGCCCTCTGGATGACCAGCCCCTCACACGGGCAATTCATGACATTGAAGTTCCACCTCGAGCCCGAGGCGAAGGTGTGATCCACCTGGGTGGTGCCGGTGCAGGCCGCGGGGGAGCACCCTTGTGCCTGCGCGACGTGCGCGAAGCCAAGTCCCATCCCGATGGCCACGACCCTCTGCATGACGCGCTCCCAAGACATGTTCGCTCCCGCGGACGAAGGAACTGCGGAAGCGGGGGAGTTAGGGCCGAGGCCGTCGCAGTGGCTACGTACCCAGGGGCACTCCGTCGCCTGCGCACCGGGCCTGGAGGGGCGATACACCCTCGCGCGTTCGCTAGGCGTCCAGTGCGCGCGCCAGCACCGACTGGACCATGTCCCGAAGTTCCCGGGCGGAGAAGGGCTTGTCCACCCGGCGGTTGCCCACCTGCGCGAGGAACTCGCGGGCCTTGGGCGTGAAGGCGCCACCGGACAGGAAGATGAGCTGCTCGGCCAGGGCGGGCAGGTGCTGCGCGAGCTGCTGGTGCAGGTCCACCCCGCTCATCTCCGGCATCATCACGTCACACAGGATGACGTCGAAGTGCTCTCCGCTCATGAGCCGCGCGAAGGCCTCGCGCGCGCTCGTCAGCGTCACCACCTCGTGCTCCCGCTGGAGCGTGCGGCGGATGGCCGTGCCAATCATCGGCTCGTCATCCACGACGAGCACGCGGCCCTTGCGCGCGGCGGGGGCCGCCTCGGCGGGCGCTGGGGAGGCCTCCACCCGGGCCTCGGGGCTGATGGCGTCGAGGAGGAGCCAGAAGGTGCTGCCGTGTCCCTCGCGGCTCTCCACCCCCATCTGCCCGCCGAAGCTCGTCACGATGTCGTGGCAGATGGACAGGCCGAGCCCGGTGCCCACGCCCACGGGCTTGGTGGTGAAGAACGGCTCGAACATCCGCCCGAGGTGCTCCGGGGAGATGCCCACGCCCGTGTCGCGCACCTCGATGCGCACGCGCGCCCCCTCGCGCCGCGTGACGACGCGCACCTCGTTGTCCGCCGCGTTCCCCTCGGGAATGGCATGGGCCGCGTTGACGAGCAGGTTGAGGAACACCTGCCCGAGCCGGCCTTCGTTCGCCTGGACCTGGACCGGCTCCCCGTAGTCGCGCACCAGCCGCGTGCGGTGCTTGAGCTCGTTCACCGCCATGTCGATGGAGGACTCGAGCACCCGGTGCACGTCCACGGGCGCCAGTACCCCGTCCTCGTCCCCGCGCGAGAACATCTTCAACTGCCGCGCGATGTCGCGCACCCGGGTGATGCCGAGCCGGGTATCCGCCAGCAGCTCCTGCACCTCGCGTCGCTCGGTGCCGCACAAGCCCAGCCGGGGCAGCACCTGGTTCTCCAGGTGGTCCAGGTTGGTCATCGTGTAGGCGAGCGGGTTGTTGATCTCATGCGCGACTCCCGCGGCGAGCAACCCGAGTGAGCCCATGCGGTCCGCGCGCAGCAGCCGTCCCTCCATCTGCTTGCGCTCGGTCAGGTCCCGGACGATCCACACATGGGAGGGCGAGCCGTCGAACATCAGGGGGAGATGGACGAGGTCCACGGGAACGCGGCCGCCCCCGCGTGCCAGCAGCAGGACTTCCCGGGGCGGGATGGGCTCGCCCGTGGACTCCGCGCGCTGGACATCCTCCTGGAGCGGGACCCAATCCTCCGGACGGAGGAACTTCTGTCCCAGCTCCAGCAGGGTCTTGCCCAACAGCTCCGTCTGGGACGAGTAGCCCAGCAGGCGGACGTAGGTGGGGTTCATGTAGACGAGCCGCGTGTCGTGCATCACGCAGACGCCGTCGGGCAGCCGCTCGATGAGCTCGCGGAAGCTCTCCTGGGAGCGGCGCAGGGCCTCCATCGTGCGCGTGTGCTGGAGCCCATAGCGGATGGAGCGCTCCAGGAGCGTGGGGGTGAGCTGGGACTTCTCGATGAAGTCGGTGGCCCCGGCCTGCTGGGCCTGATGGTCGATGTCGTCGTCCTCCTGTCCGGTCAACAGGATGAACGGGCCCTCCCAGCCCCTGCTCCGCGCCTGCTGGAGCAGCTCGAGCCCCGTCATGGCTCCGAGCCGGTAGTCCACCAGACACACGTCATGGTTGCCGGACTCCAGCTCCTCCAGGGCCCGCTCGCAGGTCGCCACCCACTCGAGCACCACCCGCCGCGGGCCCAATTGCCGCAGGCAGTCCCGGGTCAGGACGTAATCATCCTCGTCGTCCTCGACGAGCAGGACGCGGATGGCGTGTGCATCGGCCGCACGGCTCATTCGGAGCTTGTTTCGGGAGGCAGTTCGACGATCTGCAGCCAGTGCCGGTTGAGGACCTTCACGACCTCGACGAGCCCCTCGAAGGTCACCGGCTTGGTGATGAAGCAGTTGGCCCCGAGGTTGTAGCTGCGCAGGATGTCCTCCTCGGCCTTGGACGTGGTCAGCACGACGATGGGGATGTTCTTGAGCGCCGGGTCGGATTTGATCTCCCGGAGCGCCTCGCGGCCATCCTTGCGCGGCATGTTCAGGTCCAGGAGGATCAACCCCGGTCGCGGGGAGTCCTTGGGGTTGGCGTAGCGGCCGAGGCGGCGCAGGTAGTTGATGAGCTCCTCGCCGTCCTCGACGAAGCGCAGCTCGTTGGCGAGCCGGCTCTCCTGCATGGCCGAGCGGGCGAAGTCCCGGTCATCCGGGTCGTCATCCGCCATCAGGATGGTGACAGCTCGTTTGGGCTCCATGGCTCTTTCTACCCGTGCAAGGGCTGCCGCGGGGACAGCGTGATGTGGAAAGCCGGTTCTGCGAGAGCTGGCGCATCTGGGGGGGGAGCCGCGTCGAACACGGGCAGCGGCTCGAGCGACACCTCCGCACGGGTCTGCTCGAGGGGCGCCTCGAGGTCCTCGCGCAACTCCTCGACGGTGGTGTCACTCACTGCGAAGGTCCTCGCTCGAACGCTGGCTGGACGTGGTGCGGGCTCCCCTGGAAAGCCGCCTCGAAACAATATGCGACACAAAGGGGAGGGTTGTATAGCACTCGACAACGAGGGCACTGGGGCCTTGATCTCGAGGCATGGACGGCCGGGCGGAGGGGCGCCCCCGACGAGTGCCTGCTTGAAGTGGGCCCGGGGAGCAGGCGAGACCACACGTCCAACCCCTTCACTCCGTGCGCCACGAGCGCGGGCGCCGAACTATGGTCCCGCCGCATGAACGCCAGGCATCTCTCCTTCGCTCTCACCACCGCTGTCTGCCTCCTCTCCTCCTCCGCCGTGTTGGCCAAGCCCTACCGGGCCATGGTGACGCGCACCGCGTCGACGACCCGGCCGGGCAACCTGGAGCTCGGTTTGCGCTACCAGGGCTTCTTCTCGCTCGAGCAGGGCAAGTCGCTGCCCTACCACCAGGTTTCCCCGAGCATCCGCTGGGGCATCGTCGACAACGTGGAGGCCAACGTCTACTTCGAGGTCCTGGGCATCGGCACGCCCGGGGAGAACAACTTCCAGGTGGCCTTCGGTGACATCCCGCTCGGCCTGCAGTGGACCTTCCTGGAAGCGGGCCCCCTGGCGCTGGGCGCCTACGGCCGCGTCACCTTCCCCACCGGGCCGAGCGACCAGGACGCCATCCAGCCGCTGCTGTCGGACGGAACGTGGGACATCGAGGGCACGCTCATCGCCGAGCTGCGGGTGACCAAGGACCTGCGCTTCATGCTCAACCCGAGCTACCTCCACCATGGGACGCGCGATCGCGGCTCCCGGGCGGACTTCGACGTTCCGGACGCGCTGCAGCTCGCCGTGGCGGGGACGTACAACATCAACGACCAGACCCTCGTGGGCCTGGAGGTCATCGGCCGCCGCTACTTCGAGCCCGCCATCACCCCGACGTGGACGAACAACGCCAACCAGGTGGAGATCATCCCCGTGGTGCGCCGCGAGCTCTTCCCGGGGCTGGTGCTCGAGGCCGTGGCGGGCATCGCGGTGACGCCGGACCTCTCCGACATCTACAACTTCCGCGTCCTGCTCGGCGGCACCTACGAGTTCGACCTCGCCTCCGGCCCGAACCTGCCCACGAAGAATCCGGTGAAGAAGCCCACCCCGCCGAAGAAGAAGCCCACCAAGCGCTAGAGCGGGCTAGCCGCGCGCGGCGATGTGCACCCGGGTGCCCCGGCCCACGCCGAGCACCCGCGCCGCGTCGCCGTCCCGCACGGACACCTCCAGCAGTCCCGTGCTGCCTCCCAGGGACAGGAGCTCCCCGGGAGCGACGGCCTGATAGTGGGCGTGGGGCGCGTCCGGGATGAGGCGGTCGCCGACCTGGACGTCGAAGCGGGCCGGCAGCCGCGCCACGGGCAGATTGGTGATGAGGTTGCCGTAGGTATCCACGTGGAGCACCTCGCCCACGAGCGCGCCGCCTCCGCCTTCCACCTGGGGCTCGGGGAAGGTGAAGGGCGCCTCCAGTTGCTCCAGGCGCCGGCCGAGCTTCTCGAGTGGCACGCCGGCCGCGAGGTGGCCCACCACGGGGGCGAACAAATCCCTGCCATGAAAGGTCCGCGAGCGACGGGGTCCCCACCAGGCGGGGTCGTTCAGCTCGATGGCGTCGGCCAGTCCGCCGAGCAGTGAGAGCGCGGGGACCAGCAGGCCGTTGTCCGGGCCCACCAGCACGTCGCCCCGGTGGCTTCTCACGGCCACGGCCCGCCGCGCGGAGCCCACGCCGGGATCCACCACCGCGAGGTGCAGCGAGCCCTCGGCGAAGGCTTCCACCGCGCTCCACAGCAGGAAGGCGCCCGCCCTCACGTCCTGCGCGGGCACCGCGTGCGTGAGATCCACGAGGCGCGCGTGGGGAGCGATACGCAGGAGCGCCGCCTTCATCTGGCCCACGTAGGTGTCCGTCAGGCCGAAGTCGGTGAGCAGGCTGATCAGGGGCGGAGGCATGGTGCCGGGAATGATAGTCACCCTCCGCTCCGCCCGGAGCACGTGCACACTGGACCATTCTTCCCAGCTTGTTGGAAAAAACGTAGAAGGAGGCTTAAACAGTTTTTGCTGGGATGAGGTGTTTCGATGGAGCGAGGCTTCGTGGGACGAGGACAGGGGCGGCGTGGGTGGCTGGCCTGCGTGGTGGGCCTGAGCGGGGTGCTGGGGCTGGGCTGTGAACCGGAGCAGGTCCAGGAGGGTGCGCCGGACGAATTGCAGTCGAGCACGGCGGCCGCGACGGGCAATCTGTTCGCCAACGGCGGCTTCGAGACGGATCTGCAAGGCTGGAAGACGTGGCAGGCGAGCCTGTCGCGGGTCTCCCTGTCCACGGGCGCGCCCGAGGGTGGCCATGTGGTGAAGGTCACGCCCACGGCCGGGACGAGTGGAGGGTATTCACTCGAGGCCTCGTCGAGCGTGGCGTCTCCCGCCGCATTGGGCACGTACTCGGTGAGCGCCTCGGTCGCCGCCGCGAGCACGAGCGCGGTGGGCAAGACGGTGATCCTCGCGCTGCGCGAGACGGACGCCAACGGAGTCGTCCGGGTGTGGGAGCAGACGGCGACGCTGACGCAGGCCTTCCAGCGCATCACCGTCTCGGCCACGGTCGAGCAGACGGGCCGGAGCCTGGCCTTCTACATCTTCCAGACGGGCAGTGGGGCGAGCGATGCCTTCTACGCGGATGACCTTCTCGCCACCGCGCCGGGCACGCCCGCGGGCTGGCGGCTCGTCTTCCAGGATGACTTCTCGGGGAGCGCGGTCGATACCACGCAGTGGGGCATGTACGACTCGCCCGGGCATGACGGCAATGGCTTGCGCCGTCCGAGCGCGTTCAGCGTGGCCAACGGCCTGTTGACGGTCACCGCGCAGATGGTCAACGGCACGCTCGTGTCGGGTGGCATGGCGCACAGGTCGAACTACAAGTATGGCCGCTTCGAGTTCCGCGTGCGCACCGAGCCGGACCCCAGCGGCGCGACCAGTGGCGTGGTGCTCACCTGGCCCCAGACTGGCAACTGGCCCACGGATGGGGAGAACGACATCTACGAGACGGGCACCGGCACGAGCCGCGCCAGCTTCAGCACGTTCATCCACTACGGCGCGGACAATCGTCAGTACTATTACAAGCACGCCGTGGACGCGACCCAATGGCATATCGTCGCGATGGAGTGGGAGGCCAATGCCCTGCGCATCTACCGTGACGGGGCGCTGGTCTGGACGCTCACGGATGCCAATGCCATTCCCGACGTGGCGCATCACCTGTGCATCCAGCTCGACGCCTTCCGCACCACCATGGGGGCTCCGGTGAAGATGTACGTGGACTGGGCGAAGATCTACCAGCGCTGAGGCCCTCAGCCCGGGTGGAGACCTCCCGCCTCGGGAAATGAGCGCTGGTGTGGTATGACAATGAAAACGGGCTTCCAGCCGGTTGGCCAGGAACAGAACGCGTCGCACGGGAGAGGTGCACTTGAGAAGGTTGTTTGTCTTTTTCGCGGTGATGGGAGTCGTGGCGCTCGCGCGATGCGGGGGCATCTCTTCCAGGGGGCACGATGCGGGGCCCGTGGGCAACCAGACGGATGGCGGCGCGCCGGATGCGTCCGTGGATGGGGGGGACGTCGCGGACGCGGGCGGTGGCACGGAGGGGGACGGTGGTTCCCCGGATGCGTCCGTGGATGCGGGGGAGCCCGTGGACGCGGGGGCGCCCACGGATGGCGGTGACACGGTTCCCGATGCGGGCGTTCCGGGTGGCGGCTCGCGGAGCGCGTGCACGCTCAACAGCGACTGCCCGGCGGACGAGCGCTGCGAGTGCGACGAGTCGGAGGGTTGTCTGTGCCTCACCGGGCCGCGTGGGACCGGGCGCTCGGGGGTAGACGCCTGTGTGAGCGGCAATGACTGCGAGAGTTCGCTCTGCGCCGAGGGCTGGGGCGGCTTCTTCTGCTCGGGGCCGTGCGCTTCCGACTCGGACTGCGGGCCCCGGTTGCCGCTCTGTGCCTACATCACCTTCGTTGGCGACATGTGCATCCGCCAACCCGACGGGGGCCCCTGACCCGGGCCCCGGGCGGGGCGTCCGCCCCGCACCGGTGTGAGCCGTGGCGGCTCAGGGCTCGAACTGGATGGCGTAGGCCGTCCATCTCGTGCTCCCGTTGGGAGCATCCCTGGTCACCGAGAGCTGGTTGCCGGTGAGGGACAGTCTGCCGGTGGCCACGCCCAGGATGTCGTTCGCGCCGAACGAGGTCTCGCCAGCGCCCTGTCCGCCCGCCTGGGAACTGGTGAGCAGCAGCGTCCGGGTCGCATCCACTGGCGTGGCGAGGGGGGCGCTGTTGCTCGCCGCGCCATCATTCACCGTCAACACGTGCGTCTGGACGAGTGTGCCCGTGGGGAAGGTAATGCGTTCCCAGGAGATTTGGGGAATGTCGGCGGTGGTGATGGCGGTACCGTCCCCTCGACGGAAGAGCAACTGGGTGGTGTTCGATTGATCGATCTCCCCCCGGACCATCCGTTTGTAGATGTCCGCGCCCGCGCTGCTGACCTGCCAGGTGGACAGCAAGATGGAACGGGTGAGGTCCGTGGTGGGCAGACCTGTCACCGTCAGCGCTCCGCTATTGGCAGGCATCGCGTCCGTGAGGTCTCGCTGCACGTCGCTGCCGGTGAATTCGACCACTTGGAAGGTGAAGAGGTGGTTCGTGTTGCAGTCATCGGCTATCAATGCGCCGACATTGTTGTTGCCACCAGCGCTGGCGAGCCGGACCACAGGGAAGTCGTTAGAGTCCACCTCGGCCCCATCTTGGGAAGAACTGAAGAGCACGAAGTTCTTCGAGATGTCGACTGACGTGGAGAGGCGGGGAGGGGGCTGGGTGCACGCTATATTTTGCAGATGCTGGACAGCCAGGCCTTCGTGGAGCTCCACCACCTGCCAGTCGATAGTCGCTGCTCCCGTGTTGCCGTTCCGTTTGCAGGTGATGTTGGCGGTCCCCAGCGAGCACCGGACGAAGGAGTTGATGGGCTCCTCGTTGTTGGTGGTGGCCTGGAAGACGAGGAAGCTGCGAGACAGGTTGACGGGGACCGTCGTGTTGCTGGGGCTACTGATGGGGCAGTTCTCTTCCTTCTTACCCTCCGCCATCTGGCACGAGCCGCGCCTCACCACGGGGACGATGGTGTGGGTTTGCTTCGCCTCTCCCACCGCCGCCCCGCTCAGCTTGAGTTCCACCGGGCCACCCGTCTTGATCTTGAAAGACATGGACCCCTCCGCGGTTCCTCGAGGGTCGAACTCCTTGTCCAGTTTCTTTGAACCCTCACATCCCGCATCCCAGAACACCTCGAAGCTCGCGGCGGGAGTGGTGGACAAGGAGAGCAACTGGCCCGCGGGGAGGGACGAGAGGTTATCGTATTTGTCGGTGATGCGGAAGTTGACTGGGGCGGAGCATTGCCCGGCCAACAGGGTTTGTCCGCCCGAGGGCGACAAGGTGAGCTTCGAGGCGGGCAGGGGTTTCACGGTCCGGACCTCTTGCACTGGCTGGGACGTCCCGTTGAGCTTGGCCGCGAGGGTGAAGGTGGTCGCGCGGGTGCCTCGGAAATACAACGAGGAGATGGCTGGGAGCTGGGCGCCGAGGTTCAGGGCCTGGGTGCAGCCCGCATCCTGGTAGAGCGCGGCTTCCGCGGTGTTGGTGGGCGTCGGGCTGATGGAGAGGCTGAGGTTGGCGAGTGTTCCGGAAGTGAGGTTGTCGAACGCATCGCGCCACTCGAGGGAGACGGGAGAACAGTCCCCCGCCTGGTTGGTGGTGCTCGGGGTGGTGAAGGCGAGCTTCGTCGCAGGCCCGGGAAGTAGGGTATGGGTCAGGGTCGCCTGCCGCGGCAGTGCGGAAGAGCTGGCCCTCAGCTCTCCCGTGCCGATCGTGGTGCTGCGCACGAAGAAGGTGACGCTGCTTTTGCCCGCGGGAATGGAGGAGGGAGGCGACGAGGTGCAAGTGGGGTCCGAGTGGAAGGTCACGCCGGGGCCAAACGTGCTCGCCAGGGTGATGGGCGTGGAGAAGCCGGCTTGGGCGGGTATCCCATCGGCGTAGTGACGCTCCACGGTTACCGAGGCCGAGCACTGACCCGCTATCGTCGTCAGCTCCGGTGAGCTGAAGACGAGCGAGGTGGGGGCCCGGCTACACGTCTTGCCCGAGCAGGTGCTGTCGTCACAGCCGCGCCAGCCATCGCAGTTGAGGTCGTCGCTCGCGTCGCACAGTTCCTGGACCTGGGGCCGACGCTTCGCCTCCTTGTCATCGCAGTCCGCCCCACCCAGCTCGGCCGCGACGAAGCCATCGCGATCCTCGTCCTCGGAGTCGCTCGGCGGCGACAGGGTCAGCGTGACGGTTTGGGCCTCCGGCTCGAAGTGCACGTCGACCGGCTCGCTGCGCCCATTGTAGAACGGCTTTTCGTCACAGCCGTTTTTCCCCCAGAGAGCACGCGCCTGAAGCTGCACGTTCGCCGGAAGGCCCTTCCGGATGACCACCACGCGCAGCTCTTGATCCTCCGGGCGGGCCAAGGGTCTGGACTCGACGATCTTCCCCTCGGGAGTGTGCACTTCGAGGAAGATGCAGCTCGCGGACAGCGCGGGGTCGAGTTGGATGATGGCCTGGACGGCTTCTTCTCGTGTGCAGCCGGCGACTACGAAGAGCAGCAGGAGGACAGCTCGGTTCATGCCCCCATACTAGTGTCCGAGCACCGGACGCGGGGCGAGGATGTCTCCGCGCGCCGGTGTGGACCGTGGCCGCTCAGGGGTCGAACTGGATGGCGTAGGCTGTCCATCTCGTGCTCCCGTTGGGCGCGTCCCTGGTCACCGAGAGCTGGTTGCCACTCAGGGACAATCTTCCGGTGGCCACACCCAGGATGTCGTTCGCGCCGTACGAGGTCTCGCCCGCCCCCTGTCCGCCCGCCTGGGAACTGGTGAGCAGCAGCGTCCGGGTCGCATCCACTGGCGTGGCGAGAGTGGCGCTGGTGTTCGTTACGTTATCATTCACCGCCAACACGTGCGTCTGCACGAGCGTGCCCGTGGGGAAGGTGATGCGTTCCCAGGAGATTTGGGGAATGTCGGCGGTGGTGATGGCGGTACCGTCCCCTCGACGGAAGAGCAACTGGGTGGTGTTCGATTGATCGATCTCCCCCCGGACCATCCGTTTGTATATGTCCTGGCCCTCGGTGCTGACCTGCCAGGTGGAGAGCACGATGGAACGAGTGAGGTCAGTGGTGGGCAAGCCGGGCACCGTCAGCGTTCCGCTATTGGAAGGCATTGCTCCCGTGAGGCTTCGCTGCACGTCGCTGCCGGTGAATTGGACCACTTGGAAGTTGAAGAGCTGGCTCGCGGCGCAGGCGTTGAACAGGAAGGCCCTGACGTTAGTGTTGTTACCATTGTTGGTGAGTTCGACTGAAGGGAAGTCGTTATAGCCCAGGACACTCCCATCTTGGGAGGAGCTGAAGAGCACGAAGTTCTTCGAGAGGTCGACTGTCGTGGGGAGGCGGGGAGGGGCCTGGGTGCACGCTATGTTTTGCAGATGCTGGACGGACAGGCCTTGGTGGAGTTCCACCACCTGCCAGTCGATAGTCGCTGCTCCCGTGGTGCCGTTACGCTTGCAGGTGATGGTGGAGGTCCCCAGCGAGCACCGGACGAAGGAGTTGGTGGGCTCCTCGTTGTTGGTGGTGGCCTGGAAGACGAGGAAGCTGCGAGCCAGGGTGACGGGGACCGTCGTGTTGCTGGCGCTGCTGATAGGGCAGTTCTCCTCCTTGTCTCCATTATCCATCCGGCACGATCCGCGCCTCACCACGGGGACGATGGTGTGGGTCTGCTTCGCCTCTACCAACGCGGTCCCGCTCAGCTTGAGTTCCACCGGGCCACCCGTCTTGATCTTGAAAGACATGGGCCCCTCCGTGGTTCCTTGAGGGTCGAATGGCGTGGTCAGTTTCTTGGAACCCTCGCACCCCGCTCCCCAAAACGCCTCGAAACTCGTCGCCGGTGTGGTGGACAGGGTGAGCAACTGGCCCGCAGTGAGGGGCGAGAGGTTGTCGTATTGGTCCGTGATGCGGACGTTGACCGGAGCGGAGCACTCTCCCGCCAACAGGGTTTGTCCGCCCGAGGGCGACAAGGTGAGCTTCGAGGCGGGCAGGGGTTTCACGGTCCGGACCTCTTGCACTGGCTGGGACGTCCCGTTGAGCTTGGCCGCGAGGGTGAAGGTGGTCGCGCGGGTGCCTCGGAAATACAACGAGGAGGCGGCTGGGAGTTGGGCGCCGAGGTTCAGGGCCTGTTTGCAGCCCGCATCCTGGTAGAGCGCCGCTTCCTCGGTGTTGGCGGGCGTCGGGCTGATGGAGAGGCTGCTGAGGTTGGAGAGTGTTCCGGAGGCGGGATTGTCGAACGCATCGCGCCACTCGAGGGAGACGGGAACGCAGTCACCCGCCTGGCTGGTGGTGTTCAGGGAGGCGAGGGCGACCTTGGTCACGGGCCCGGGGCGCAGGGTATGCGCCAAGGTCGCCTGCTGCGACAGCGCGGAAGAGCTAGCGCTTAGCGGGCCCGTGCCGATCGTGGTGCTGCGCACATAGAAGGTGACGCTGCTTTTGCCCGCGGTAATGGCGGAGGGAGGCGACGAGTTGCAACCCGGGTCTGAGTGGAAGGTCACGCCGGAGCCGAACGTGCTCGCCAGGGTGATGGGGGTGGGGAAGCCAGCCAAGGAGGGTTTCCCGTCGGACTCGCGGCGCTCCACGATCACCGGCGCCGAGCACTGACCCGCGATGGTCGTCAGCTCCGAGGGGCTGAAGACGAGCGAGGTGGGGGCCCGGCTACACGTCTTGCCCGAGCAGGCACTGTCTTCACAGCCACGCTGGCCATTGCAGTTGAGGTCGTCGCTCGCGTCGCACACTTCCTGGGCCTGGGGCTGGCGCTTGGACTCCTTGTCATCGCAGTCCGCCCCCCCCAACTCGGACGCGACGAAGCCATCGCGATCTTCGTCCTCGGCGGCGTTCGGCAGGGACAGGGTCAGCGTGACGTCCTTGCTCCCTGGCTCGAAGTGCACGGCGACCGGCTCGCTGCGCCCATTGTAGAACGGCGAGTCCTCACACTTCTCGCCTCCCCAGAGGGCACGCGCCTGGAGATGGACGTCCGCGGGGAGATCCTTGCGGAAGACGGCCAGCCGTAGCTCTTGATCCTCCGGGCGGGTGAGGGGCGTGGATTCCGTACGGAGCTCTCCCTCCGGGGTGCGGACTTCCAGGACGACACAGCTCGCTTTCAGCGCGGGGTCGAGTTGGATGATGGCCTGCACGGCTTCACCCCGGTTGCAGCCGGCGAGCACGAGGAACAGGAAGAGGACAGCTCGGTTCATGGGGCCCATTCTACTGGAGTCTCCTTCCGGAGACCCTTTACATTCCCGTGGGCCAGGTGTCCGCCGCGTCCTCCTCCTCGTGGCCCGCGTCCCGGTCGAGCGGCTGCACGGCGCTCGTGGTGTCGTAGTGCAGGACCGCGTCGAACTGCGCGGGGAGGTCGGCGAAGAAATAATGGCTGTGACGTTCGCTGTGGGGGGCGTAGATGACGCCAATGGCCCGCTCCAGGCGCCGCTCGCGCAGGGCGGAGCCCGCCTCGCCCAGGTCCTCCATCCTCAACAGGAAGGCGGGCAGGCCCACCTCGTGGAAGAGCGCCTCGTAGCTGCCCGGCAGGGCGGGCCGTACCCGCCGTCGGCGGCCCGGGGTGTCCCACTCGCGCGCGGCGAGGACCGTGCCCGTGTAGGTGGTGAATCCCACATTGAACGTCTCCCGCCCATGCCGCTCGCGCAGGAGCTGGCCCAGGTTCAGCTCCCCCTGGTCCCCCATCTGCGTGGCGCGGGCATCGCCCAGGTGCGAGTTGTGGGCCCAGATGACCAGGCGCGCGGGCGCCCCGCGGCGCCGGCCGAGGTACTCGGACAGGGCATCCGCGGTGTCCGCCATGTGGGTGTCGCGCAGGTTCCACGACTCATCCCGTCCGGCGAACATGACCCGGTAGTACGCCTCCGCGTCCCTCGCCAGCCGAGCGTTCTGTTCCGCGTGGAAGTGCGCGTCCTGCTCGCTCGCTCCCTCCTGAACCCGGCGCTCGCGCAGCTCCCTCAACTGCGCCAGCACCGCCTCCTCGCAGCTGTCCGCGTAGCCGTAGGTGGTGGCGTGCCCATAGGACTGGGCGTCCTCGCCGAAGCGGTCGAAGCACGCGTACCGGTCCCGGGCACGCGCCGCCGCCACGGGGTCGCGCGCTTCCAGGTAGCGCACCACCTCGCGCATGGAGGCGTGCAGGCTGTAGAGATCCAATCCGTAGACGCCCGCCCGCTCCCCCTCCGGCCGGGAGGCGTTGTGCGCGCGCAGCCATTCCACGAGCGCTCGTATCTCGGCGTTGCGCCACATCCACCGGGGAAAGCGCTGGAAGTCGTCCAGGGCCTCTTCCACCCGGGTGTCCCGTGTTTCGCCCCGGACGTATTGATTGAGCCTCAGTGCATCCGGCCAGTCAGCCTCCAGCGCCACCGCGCTGAAGCCCCGCTCGGCGATGAGCCGGCGGGTGAGCACGGCGCGCGCTTGGTAGAACTCATGCGTGCCATGCGTGGCCTCGCCCAGCAGCACGAAGCGCGCGTCCCTGATGCTCTCCAGTAGCGCGTCGAAGTCCGTTTCCTCCCCTTTCAGCTCCAAAGCGGCGGTGCGCACTCCATCAATCAATCCGGACGATTTCATACATTGTCAAAAGTATGGTCACACGCGCCCGTCCGCCCGGATTGGAAAACTAGACTGGCGGGACGGCGGGCGGAAAGACACGCCTCCCTTTCCGTGGATTTCGTCCAGGTAGAAAGGCAAGCAGGATGGCGAGGCAGCAGCTAGCACAGGGCGAGTAGGCCAATGACCCCGTGGTGTACAGGTTGGTCACGG
Source organism: Cystobacter fuscus DSM 2262 (assembly GCF_000335475.2). Classification (NCBI taxonomy): domain Bacteria; kingdom Pseudomonadati; phylum Myxococcota; class Myxococcia; order Myxococcales; family Archangiaceae; genus Cystobacter; species Cystobacter fuscus. The sequence continues at coordinate 77,589 of NZ_ANAH02000013.1, forward strand.
CGCCGTGCGCCCACTCACGCTTACAGCTCTGTCCAAGAAAACGGAATTTACATTCCTGCATCTCCTTGAGATGGTGGGTGCCGCCAAGCCGGAGAAGCCATGAGTCAGACATCAAGACCGTGTGTGCACATCGTGCAGCTTCCCTTTCCCTCGTTGAGCGAGCCTCACGAGGCCGTGCGTGACTACTACCGGGATTACAGCGCCAGGTTCGCGAGCGAGCTGGCCGGGTATTTCATTCCCGAAGGAGCGCTCTGGGAGCTGCCGCTCTGGGTGGCCCACATCGCGGGAATGCTCAAGGAGATTGGCTATGAGATGAGCCTGGCCGACATGTCCACGGTACCGGCGGAGGCGGAGGCGTGTGCCCGGTTCCTGCTGGAGCAGACGCGGCCCGGAAGCGTCTTGATGATGTCGCCGTTGGCCCAGAACTTCGATCTGGCGCTGTCGGTGTCCCGGATGCTGATGGCGGAGGGCCGTCAGACGGTGCTCGGGGGGAACATGGCCACGCTGGCCGGGCCCAAGGATGCCTCGCACGTGCATCGCGGACAGGTCTCCGCGCGGGTGCTCGCGGAGATCCTCCAGAAGAAGCTGCCGGGACTCACGGAGGTGCCCGGCCTCAAGGGTGGTATTGGCCGGCTCGACTCCAAGCCCGACTACACGCTGCTGACCGGGTACAAGGGGCGGGTGCCCCTGCTGCGCCTCAACGCCAGCCATGGCTGCCTCTACGCGTGCAGCTTCTGTGGGGACGCCTGGTCGCGGCAGTTGCACGTGGTGGACCCGGCGGTGCTCGAGCACGAGGTCCAGCAGTTCGAGCGGCTCTTCCCCGAGGCGCGCCTCATCTACATCGGGGACAAGACCTTCGGTCAGTCCCAAGACGCCGTGAAGAACCTGCTGGCGGTCTTCGCGAACCGTCCCCACTACAAGTTCATCGTCCAGACGCACGTGCTGAACGTGAACGAGACGGTCATCGAGGCCATGCGCAGGCTGGGCGTGGTGGTGGTGGAGATGGGCTTCGAGACGGCCGACTCCGAGGTGCTCAAGGAGTCGAGCAAGCCGAACCTCGACGTGGACATCTACGCCAGGCGCATCCAGGCGCTCACCGCGGCGGGGATGAAGGTCGTGCTCAACGTGCTGGGAGGTCTGCCCCAGGAGCGGGCCGCCTCGCACGAGCTGACGATGCGCTTCCTCCAGGACTCGCGCAACGAGGCGTGGCTGTACAACCTCTACAACTTCGTGCCCTATCCCCTGACGCCGCTCTTCCCGGTGCTCCGCGAGCGCATCCATGACTGGAACTTCGCCCACTGGCGCGAGGACGGACCGCCGGTCTTCCAGCCCTATCACCAGACGGTGGAGCAGAGCTGGAATCAGTTCCTGGAGAAGGTCCACGTGGCCCACTCGCTGATCAGCCGCCCCGGCGTTTCCTCGTCCATGGAGGCCGTGTCATGAGCAATCCCTATCTCGAGCTGCTCGAGCAGGTCAGCCCCGCGACCTTCGCCCGGGATCCGAAGCCGGGCTGGGCGGGCCCGGGCACGCTCTTCGGCTGCCGGGCGGTGGACCTCTCCGAGGTGCCAGCGGGGTGTCAGTACGTCGCGGCGGGCATCCCTTTCGATGGGACGGCCAGCTCCCGGCCCGGCGCCTCGGAGGGCCCCCGTGCCATCCGCCAGGCGAGTCTCGTCTTCTCGTCGTACCTGGACAGCCTGGGTGAGCACGAGATGCTCGACACGCGGACCGGCTCCGTCTTCCGCTACGCCAAGGCCAACGTGGTGGACGCGGGGGATCTGCACGTGTACCCCACCGACACCCGGCGCAACTTCCAGGCCGTGGCCACCGAGGTCGAGCTCCTGGCCCGCTCCGGCGCCACGCCCGTGTTGCTCGGGGGGGATCACTCGATTGGCTTCGCCACCTTCGTCGGCGTGCAGCGCGCCCTGAGCGCCCGGCAGCCGCAGTCTCGGCTGGGGCTCATCCAGATCGATCACCACTTCGACTTCGGCGCGAACAGCACCATCCACGGGCCGCTCTATCACGGCTCCAACGCTCGGCGGATCAGTGAGCTGCCCTCCATGCAGCCGGACCGCATGGCCTTCGTGGGCGTCGGGAGCATCACCCGCAAGGGACAGTTCGATGGGTTGTTGAAGGCTGGCAGCCACATCGTCCCCGCCCGGGAGATGCGCGCCCGCGGGGTGGCCGCCGCGCTCGAGCCGGTGGTCGCCGCCTTTCGCCGCAACTGCACCGCGGTTCACCTCTCCATCGACATCGACGTCCTCGACTGCTCCGTCGCCCCCGGTACTGGCAATGTCACTATCGGCGGACTCTCCGGTGGCGAGCTGATGGATGCCGTGGAGGTCATCCGGCAGCTCCCGCTGGCGGGCATCGAGATCGTGGAGGTGTCGCCCCGCTACGATCCCACCGGGCGCACGCCGCAGATCGCCGCCCAGCTTCTCTTCGAACTCCTCTTCCGCGAATATCGCAAGCCGGAGGCCTCGGCGATCCCATGACATGGAGTTCCAACGAGGCGCGGGTGGCGCTCGCCGAGCGGCTCCGGCACGACCACCCCGAATGGGAGGCCGACGAGCCCGTGCTCGTGGGGGGCGGGCTGGAGTTCTTCGTGTTCCGCGTCCAGTCGGCGCGGCAGGGCCCTCTGGCCATCAAGGTGCCGCGCGCGCCGGTCTTCATCAACGACAACGATCCGCGCGTCGTCGCGCGCGATCTGCTGGAACAGGAGTCCGCCCTCATTTCCCGCGCCGCGCGGGGCGGGATACCGGTGCCGCGGCTGGTGGCGCTGGAGCTGGGACGCGAGCCCCTCGACTACATCGTCCTCGAGTACGTCGAGCACGACGGCGGTGAGCCCACGCCCCTGGCGCTGGGCGAGCTGGTGCGCCGCCTGCACTCGCTCCCGGAGATGCCTTCCCGGCCCCTGGTGGCGCAGCAAGGGCGTCCACTGGCCGAGCTGCTGGCGGAGCGTATCCACCGGCGCGCGCGCGTGGTGGAGCGGCTCGCGGGCGTCCGTCTGGCGTTGCCCGGGCCCGAGTGGCTGGCCGACGCGCTGCACGGCTCCGAGCGACCGCGCGCGGTGCTGCACATGGACGTGCGTCCCGCGAATGTGCTGGCCCGTGGCGGCCAGGTGCTCGCGTTGCTGGACTGGTCCAATGCACTGGTGGGAGATCCCGCGCTGGAGCTGGCGCGGATCGCCGAATACGGACTCGCCGGACCGGAGTTCCTCGCCGCGTACCACGGCCTTGCTCCCGTCCCACCCCCACCGGCCCGGCTGGAGTGGCTCTACCGGATCGACACGGCGGTGATGTTGGCGGTCGTCTTCCTCTCCGAGCAGCCAGATGCCGAGAAGGCGCGGCCCCAGGTGGCCCGGGTGGTGGAGTTGTGTGGACGGCTGGAGGGCATGCGATGACAGACATCCGTCCCGCCGTGGTGCTCTTGGTGCGTCATGCGGACGTGTACAACCCGCGGCGGGTTTTCTATGGGCGGCTGCCTGGTTTCCGCCTGAGCGACCTGGGTTGGAAACAAGCGGACTTCCTCGCGGAACATCTGGCCTCCGAGCCCATCCGCGCCTTCTACACCAGCCCCATGCTCCGGGCGCGGCAGACCGCGGCCGTGCTCGCGCGAAGGCACCGGGGGGTGGCGATCCACCGGATCATGGGCCTGCAGGAGGTCCGCACGAGCTGGATGGGCGTGCCCGATCACGAGCTTCCCCTCTTCGTGAACCTGTACGAGCCGCCCCGCGATCCGGGTGATGAGACCATTGCCCAGTTGGCCGAGCGCGTGTCCCAGACCCTGCTGCGCATCGCGCGCAAGCACCCCGGTCAGGTCGTCTGCTGCGTCAGCCATGGAGATCCCATCTCCAGCGCGTGCTCGTTGTTCCGGGGGCTGGCTCCGGAACTGGTGAGCATCCGCGGCCAATACAGCGCGCAGCAGTGCTCGGTGACCCGGCTCACCTTCACGCCGCCCTCCGAGCAGCCCGTGCTGGAGTACCGCGACGTGATTGCCGAGCTGGCTCCGGAGCTCAAGGCGCGTCGCTGACCGCGCTCGCGGCTCAGAAGCGCAGCCGCAACGCGTAGAGATCGTCCTGCTCGATCTGCTCGGCGCGGGTGATGAGCGCCTCCAGGTCGTCGCGGACGGCATGCACGTAGCGCCCGGTCAGCCCGTCCCCCCGGCCCGAGGCGAGCAGCACCACGGCCCGAGCGGCCACCTCCGGCTCGGCCCATGCCTCGGCCGGCCACTGGCCAGACTGCCAGGTGTGCTCCGTCATCCGGGTGTGCACCATGCCTGGGCTCAGTGCGAAGACAGACACGCCCTGGGGCCGGGCCGCCTGCGCCAGACAGTCCGTCAACCGCAGCAACGCCGCCTTCGCGACGGCATAGCCGATGTTGCGGTGCGTGGGCCGCGCCGCCACGTCACTGCCGATGTTGATGATCCGTCCCCGGCCGCGAGCGACCATGCCGGCGAGCACCAGCCGCGAACAGAGCGAGGCGCCGCGCAGGTTGACCTCCACCACGCGCCAGAAGTCGTCTGGATCCGCTTCCCAGAACGCGCCGGGAGGACCGCTGACCCCCGCGTTGTTGATGAGCAGATCGATGGGCCCCAGCTCCCGCTCCACGCGGGCCACCACCTCTTCCATCTGCGCGCGCTCGACCACGTCCCCCACGAGCGCCAGGGCCCGTCCGCCCGCGGCCGTGAGCTCCCGCGCCGTCTCCTCCACCTCCGGGCTCGAGCGTGCCACTACCGCCACGGCGGCACCCTCCGCTGAGAGTGCTCGTGCGAAGGCTCGTCCGAGACCGCGTCCCCCACCCGTCACAAGCGCCACCTGTCCCTCGAGCGCGTGTTGCTGTGTGGTCATTTTCTGGTCTCCCATGGTTTGCTTGACGCTCCTGGCGTCAATCATTAGTGTCCGAGCCGCAATAGTACACGTCGTCGTCCTCCGCGTGGCCGAGGAGCGAGCATGAATGGGGCGCACGAGCCCGAGTCCGATGCGTTTCCAACGGTGCGCAGGGCCCAACCCGAGGATTGCCCCGCCATCCTCGAGCTCATGCGTTCTGTGTATGGGGACTACAACCCCTACTTCGATGAGTTGGATGCCTGGCTGGCGGACGAGGTGGGCCAGCTCGGCGTCGCGGTGCTCGACGACAAGGTGGTGGGGTTTGGCAAGCTGACCTGTCTGGCGCCCGGCGAGTGGTGGATTGAGAGCATCGCCGTGGATAAGGCATACCGGCGCCGGGGCGTGGCCAGGACCCTCGGCTTCTATGGTCTCTCCCTCTGGCATGAGAGGGGTTCCGGGAGCCTGCGGGCACTGATCGCGGGCTACAACGATCCGAGCTTCAGCTATGGCGAAGCCTTTCAATTCCACCGTTCGGCCCGGTATGTCCATCTGCTCGCCTCCCCGGAGGGCACGACCCATGGCTTCCGCCCGTTGACCGCGGCGGATCGGGATTGGGCGCATGAGCGGCTCACCCGCTCGGCCCTCTGGCAGCACACCGCGGGGCTCGTCGAGTGCCGCTGGAAATGGCAATCCCTCACCCCGGAGTTCCTCTCCAAGTTGATCGACGCGGGAGAGGCCTTCGCCTGGCGGGGTGGGGAGGGAGTGGCTTGCATGTGGCGCCGTCGGGGCGTGAAGGAGCCCGAGCTGCGCGTCTGGTTCGCGGGTGCTCCGGGGAACCTCGGGGAGATGGCGCGAGAGTTCCGCGCGTTCGCGGCCACGCAGCTGCGCGACTTCGGACCGGAGCCCTCCGTCATCCACTGGCGGGTCCCCGACGTGCCCGAGCTCATTCCCACGCTCGAGGCCAGCGGCTTCCGCAAGCGTGAGAGCTTCGAGAACACCTTCTACCTAGTGGAGTACCAGAAATGAGCGCTCGGCTGGGCGCTCGGTGGAAGTAATGCATCAGGCCAGCGGGTTGTCCTCGCTGGCGGCCAGTGGGCCCGGAGACAGGCAAACCCATGACGATGACCCGACTTGACCCCTCCGAGCCGAGGAACGCCGAGCGCGCGTTCCACATGAATACCTATCCGCGTGCGCCCATCACCGTGGTGCGCGGAGAGGGGCTCCGGGTGTGGGATGACCAGGGGCGCGAGTTCCTGGATTTTACCTCCGGCCTGTGCGTCAACACGCTCGGGCACTGCCACCCGGTGGTGGTGGAAGCCGTGCGCGCGCAGGTGGGCACGCTCATTCACGCCACCAATGGCGTGTACACGCTTCCCCAGCTGGAGCTGGCCCGGCTGCTGGTGGAGCACTCGGCGCTGGACAAGGTCTTCTTCTGCAACAGTGGCGCCGAGGCCAACGAGTGCGCCATCAAGCTGGCGCGCAAGTGGGGCCGCACGCGCAAGGGCGGCGCCTACGAGATCATCACCGCCAACACCGGCTTCCACGGGCGCACCCTGGGGACGATGGCCGCCACCGGGCACCGCCACGTGCAGCAGGACTTCGAGCCGCTCCCCGAGGGCTTCACGCAGGTGGAGTTCAACGATCTGGCGGCGCTTCGGGACGCCATCACGGAGCGGACGGCCGCCGTGCTGCTCGAGCCCATCCAGGGCGTCAACGGCGTGGAGCTGGCCACCCAGGAGTACCTCCGGGGGGTGCGCGCGCTGTGTGACGAGAAGGGCGTGTTGCTGATGCTCGATGAGATCCAGTCCGGTGTCGGGCGGACCGGCACGCTCTGGGCCTATGAGGGGTACGGAATCGAGCCGGACGTGATGACGGTGGCCAAGGGCCTGGGCGGTGGGGTGGCCATCGGCGCCTGTCTGGCCAAGGACGCCGTCGCCGTCTTCCAGCCCGGAGATCACGCCTCGACGTTCGGTGGCAACCCGCTGGCCTGCGCCGCCGGCCGGGCCGTGCTCCAGGAAGTCATCGCGAGGGATCTGCCCGGCCACGCGCGGCGCCTGGGCGAGCGGCTGCGGGCGGGACTGGGGGAGATCCAGGCGGAGCCGGGACACGGCATCACCGCGGTGCGTGGCGCCGGGCTGTGGTTCGGGATCGAGTTCGGCGAGGGCGGGGCGAACACCGTCTGGGAGCGCTGCCTCCGGCGGGGCATGCTGTTGGTGCGCTCGGGGACCGGGCGCGCCCTGCGCGTCTCGCCCTCGCTCACCGTCACGGAGCAGGAGTGTGATCGTTTCCTCGAGGTGTTCCGCCAGGCCGTCCGAAGCTGATGGAGTGGGAGGGTGAGATGAGCGAGCGGCAGTCGTCGAGTGGGTGGACCGAGCACCTGGCCCCGTTGACTCCAGGCTGGTCCGTGTGGCGGCAGATAGCGGTGCGCGGGGCGGGTTTCCCGGCGGCCCTGGCGGAGCAGGTGCGGCAGCCGGAGAGTGCCCAGGCCGTGGACGCGCTGCTGCGGCGGGAGGCGGACCTGCGCTCCCAGCGGCTCAAGGCCTCCGAGGTGCGGGAGGCGTTGGCGCCGGAGCGTGCCCGACTGGAGGAGCGGCTCGCGGCGGAGGCCGTGCGCGTGGGCCAGGCGCTGCGTGACGTGGCCCGCATGCCCGAGTTCCGCGAGGCCGTGGTCTGGCAGAACCGCCAGGCGCTGGCGAGCGCCCTGGATGTCCTGCTGCGGCGGGATGTCACCGAGCGCGATAGCCGCACCCGCCAGAAGGAGGAGCTGGTCTCCAAGTACCTGCTGCGCTACTGCCTCAAGAACGACACCATTGGCTTCTTCGGTCCGCTGGGCTGGGGGCGCATCGAGCCCGAGGCGGAGGGGTTCGAGCTCCAGCCCGGTCCGGAGCTGCTCAGCCGTCGGCAGACGCTCTTCGAGCACTGGTGCATCGACACCCTGGCCGAGCGGCTCTCGGCGGACGCGCGGCTGCGCCCGTGGATCGCGCCGCGCGCGCTTCCCGTGGTGCGGCTGGAGGGGACGCGTGCCGTGCCGATGATGGGTGAGCCGGTGGAGCTCAGCGCCGTCGCTGCTCGCGCCCTCGCGCTGTGTGACGGCGAGCGGACGGCCCGGGAGATCGCCTCGCTGCTGCGGCGGGAGTTCCCGCTCGAGGTGCCAGGCGAGGCCGAGGCCTGGGCTCTCCTGGAGGAGCACCGGCAGCAGGCGTGGATCCTCTGGACGCTGGAGCTGCCCAACATCGAGTCGCACCCCGAGCGCGCCCTGCGGCGGCTGCTGGAGCGGATCGACGACACGGCGCTGCGCGCGGAGGTGCTCGCGCCGCTGGACGAGCTGGACGCCCATCGGGAGCAGGTGGCGCGCAGCGTGGGAAACGCCGAGGCGCTCGCGCGCGCGCTCGATGCGCTCAATGACGCGTTCACCGCCCGCACGGGCGAGAAGGCACAGCGCCGCGAGGGCCAGACGTACGCGGGCCGCACGCTGCTCTACCAGGACTGCAACCGGGACATGACGCTCACGCTCGGCCCCGCGCTGCTCCAGCGCCTGGGCCCTCCGCTCGGGCTGCTGCTGGACAGCGCGCGCTGGTTCACCTTCCAGGTCGGTGCGCGCTACCTGGCCTCCTTCGAGCGCGTGTTCGACGAGCTGAGGGCCGACGCCCCCACGGTGGACTTCCTGATGTTCCACCTGGGCGTGAGCGAGTTCTTCCCCTTCATCTCCCACCGCTCGGGTCCCTACCTCAAGCCGGACGTGGCCAAGGATCTGATCGCCGAGTTGCAAGCGCGCTGGACCCGGCTGCTCAACGTGAAGCCTGGGGAGCAGCGCATCCAGCGCTCCTCCGCGGAGCTGGCCGCGGCGGCGCGGGATCTGTTCGCCGCGCCCGGGCCGGGTTGGCCCGGGGCCCGTTACCATGCACCGGACCTGATGATCTCCGCCTCGAGCCCGGAGGCGCTGCGGCGCGGGGAGTTCTTCGCCGTGTTGGGCGAGCTGCACATCGCCCTCAACACGTTGGAGTCCCCCGTCTTCTTCTTCCAGCACCCCCGGCCGGAGGAGTTGGTGCGCGCGCTGGAGCAGGACATCCCTGGCCCGCGCATCTCCCCGGCGGTCCCCAAGGATCGCGCCACCCGCGCGGCCATCGTGCCCTTCAACCGCAACGCGTTGGAGTTCGTCTTCGACACGACCCGCTCGTGGCGTCCATCCTCCCAGGTGCTGTCGGTGGGCACGCTGGTGGTGGAGCGGGTGGAGGGGCAGCTCCAGGTGCGCACGCGCGATGGGAGCTGGCGGTGCCACGTGCTGGAGTTCTATGACTGGCTGCTCAGCATCCAGTTCGCGGGGGAGATGCACCTGTTGCCCCCCCAGACCCACTCCCCGCGGGTGACCATCGACGACATGGTGGTGAGCCGGGAGACGTGGCACTTCACCACCGCGCGGCTGCCCTTCCTGCGGCTCCACGATCCAACGACGCGGTTCCTGGAAGCGCGGCGCTGGGCCCAGCAGCACGGCCTGCCGGATCGGGTCTTCTACAAGACGACCAACGAGCGCAAGCCCTTCTTCCTGGACCTCACCAGCCCCCTGTCGCTCAAGTCCTTCGTCACGATGGCCCGGGCTTCCGAGGACGTGGTCATCACCGAGATGCTGCCGACCACGGAGCAGCTCTGGCTCACGGACGCGCGGGGGCAGTCCTATACGAGCGAGCTGCGCATGGTCATGGTGGACGGACAGCCCTGGCGCCCAGGTTAGGCACGGGACGCGCTCCGCGTCCCCTCGACATCGAGCCCCCTACGGCGGGCCGCCTCCATTAGATTGGCCCCATGGGTTCTTCTCGTGAGGAAGCGCGGGGGTCGGCCGCGCCATCGGGGCTCGTATCGGTGGTGCGCCTGCCCCATAGCTGGTTCATCCTCTGCACCTCGAGCGAGCTGGGCGACAAGCCCCTCGCGCGCATGTTGCAGGGCTCGCCGCTCGTCCTCTTCCGCACCGCGGAGGGCAAGCCCGCGGCGCTCGCGGACCGCTGTCCCCACCGCAACGTGCCCCTGTCCCTCGGCCGCGTGGTGAAGGGCCAGCTCCAGTGCGGCTATCACGGCTGGCGCTTCGACTCCTCGGGCCAGTGCCGCGCCGTCCCCGGCCTCATCGGTGAGCCCGAGGCGAAGAGCCGCTGCGCCACCTGGCACGCCACGCGCGAGCAGGAGGGCTTCGTCTGGGTGTACTCCACCCCCGGCGTCGAGCCCTCGCACGAGCCCTACCGCTTCCCCCTGCTGGACGCCCCGGGCTACAGCACCGTGCGCCGCACCCTGCGCGCCGGCGGCTCGCTCCATGCCCTGCTGGAGAACACGCTCGACGTGCCCCACACCTCCTTCCTCCACGGCGGGCTGTTCCGCACCGAGAAGCAACGCCATGAAATCGACGTGGTGGTGCGCCGGAGCGCCCACCAGGTGGAGGCCGAGTACATCGGCGAGCCCCGGCCCGAGGGGCTCGTGGGCCGCCTGCTCGCTCCGGGCGGCGGGGTGTTGCAGCACTTCGACCGCTTCCTCATGCCCTCCATCGCCCAGGTGGAGTACCGCCTGGGCGCCGACAGCCACCTGATGGTCACCTCGGCCATGACGCCCGTCGACGACTGGGACACCCTCGTGTACGCCGTCGTCACCTTCCGCCTGCCCCTACCGCACTGGCTCATCAAGCCCTTCATCACCCCCGTCGCCCTCCACATCTTCAAGCAGGACGCCCGCATCCTCGAGCGCCAGACGGAGACCATCCGCCGCTTCGGCTCGGAGACCTTCGCCTCCACCGAAGTGGACGTGCTCGGCCCCTCCATCCTCCGCCTCATGCGCCAGGCCGGGCGCGAACAGCCTCCCGGTTCATTGGAGGTCCAAGAGACCCGGTTGAAAATGCAGGTGTGACGCGGGGCGGCTGTCGGGTGACGGACAGTCGTCTCGCCTTCAGGAAGGACGGATTTTTCACCAGCACACAGAAGCGGGGGGCGGGGATGGCCGCCTGCCAGGGTGAATGGTCACCCTGAGGACATGCCGCCCTCGCTTTCGCCTGAAAAGCGCGTTCTCGCGCAGTCCGTGGATGCCTTGTTCATCCGTGCCCTGGGGCCGCACCTGTCGCGGGAAGGGCGGCGTCGGCTCAAGGACGCGGGCCTGGATCTGAGCGAGCCCCTGCGGCCGTCGTACTCGCTGGAGCAGTGGAAGGCGTTCCTGCGCGTGGCGGCCAAGGACGTCTTCCCGGGGCAGTCCGAGCGCGAGGCCTGGTCCTCCCTGGGCGAGCGCTACCTGCAGGGCTTCCGGCTGACGGCACAGGGGCGCGCGAGCATGTCGCTCGTCACGCGGCTGGGCCCCCGGCATACGCTCGAGCGCGTGCCGCACAACATCCGGGCCGGCAACAACTTCAACGAGGTGCGCGTCGAGGAGCTGGGCACCCACGCCGCCACGCTGTGGATGAAGGACATGGCCGCGGACAATCCCTACTTCGCCTGTGGCTTCCTCGCGGAGACGCTGCGCGCCGCGGGGGCCGGGGACATCCAGGTGGAGCCGGTGGCCTGTGACGGTACGTCCGCCACCTTCCGACTCACCTGGACGCACGCCGCCACCCGCCCGGTGGCCAGCCGCTCGATGGGGCTCTGAAAGGGGCTCTGAAAGGGGCTCTGAAAGGGGCTCTGAAAGGGGCTGCGAGAGGCCGCCTCAGCCGTGGCCGTGCTCTCGTACCCGCTTCAGGTCCGTGACGTCGCGCAAATAGACGAGCACGCCCCTGTCCATGGGCACCGCCGTCGCCTGGAAGGTCCGGCCGTGGAAGTGCTCCTCGGAGTCCACGGGAAGGCTCGTGGTCAGCACCCGCCGCACCTGGGCGTGTATCCGTGAGCCGGGCACCTCGAGGTACTCCTGCGCCAGGAGGCGCCCCATGAGCGCCTGGCGCCGCTTTCCCAGCAGCCGCTCCGTGGCCCTGTTGACGTAGAAGAAACGGCACTCCTCGTCGAGCGCGAAGAAGGGGTCCGGCATGCACTCCACGAAGGAGAGCATCCGCTCCTCGAAGTCGGCCGTGTCCCGGACGAAGCGCTCGGTCTCCGTCACGTCCGACAGCCACACCACCAGCAGTCCCTTCTCCACCCGCGCTGCCCGGGCCCGTACCTGCCGCGTCACCGGCCCATGCATCGTCTCCAGGACACACGTGTGCGCCGCGCCCGTGGCCAGCACCTGCCCCCAGGCCAGCCCCACCCGGGCCAGCTCCGGACGTGTGGCGAACAAGCGCTTGCCGGGCAGGTGCTCTTCCAGGAGCGCCTCGGCCGCCGGATTCGCGTACTCGCAGAGGAAGTCCTCGGGAGCCAGGTACGGTTCCCCCTCCTGACGGAGTGCGAGGAACCCGTCCGGGTTGAGGGACTCCAGGAGGTAGGGGTTGCTCGGTGAGACCATGCGGGACTCCTCCGCGCGCATGTAAACACGGGCCTTCCGCTCCCCATGACGCACGGCGTCTGCCACCGCGAGTGAATGGCGGCGAAACAACAGTCGTGGGAGGCCGGGCGTGGCGTGCCAGACGGGTGTCCAGCCCTTGTCCGGGGATGGGACTCCAGGGGCATGCGTTGACGCCCGACCGCAACCGATGTTCAGTCCCGAGGGAGCACCCCATGGCCCCACAGATCGCCCTCGCCTTCACTCCCGCCGTGACCGCGCACCCGGCGCTCGGCTCCTTCCACCCGGTGGTCCAGGCGTGGTTCGCCGAGCGGCTGGGCGAGCCCTCGCGTCCCCAGGTGGAGGGCTGGCCGCTCATCCAGGCCTGGGAGGACGTGCTCATCGCCGCGCCCACCGGCAGCGGCAAGACGCTCACCGCCTTCCTCGCCGCGTTGGATCGGCTCTTCCGCCTGGCGCTGGAGGGGGCGCTGCCGGAGCGCACGCAGGTGCTGTACGTGTCGCCCCTCAAGGCGCTGGGCAACGACGTGCAGAAGAACCTGCTCCAGCCGCTGGAGGAGCTGCTGCGGCGCGCGCGGGGCGCGGGCTATTCGCCCCAGGACTTGAGGGTGGAGGTGCGCACCGGGGACACGTCGGCGGCGGATCGCGCGCGCATGGTGCGCCGGCCTCCGCACATCCTCATCACCACGCCCGAGTCGCTCTACCTCTACCTCACGGCGGAGCGCGCGCGGGCCACGCTGCGCGGCGTGCGCACCGTCATCGTGGATGAGATCCACGCCCTGGCGCGTGACAAGCGGGGCAGCCACTTCGCCCTGTCGCTCGAGCGGCTCAAGGCCATCACCGAGGTGCGCCCCCAGCTCATCGGCCTGTCGGCGACGCAGAAGCCGCTGGAGGCCATCGCCGCCTTCCTCACGGGCGAGCGCGCCGAGACGTGCCGGCTCGTCCAGGTGGGGCACCAGCGGCCGTGGGACCTGCGGGTGGAGATTCCCGACGCGGAGCTGGGCTCGCTGGCCACGCACGAGATGTGGGGCCAGGTGTATGACCGGCTGGTGGCGCTGGCGGGGGAGCACCGCACGACGCTCGTCTTCGTGAACACGCGCAAGCTGGCCGAGCGCGTGGCGCATGACCTGTCCGAGCGCCTGGGGCAGGACAAGGTGGCGGCGCACCACGGCAGCATGTCGCGGGAGATGCGGCTGTCGGCCGAGGAGCGGCTCAAGGCGGGCCAGCTCTCGGTGATGGTGGCCACGGCGTCGTTGGAGCTGGGCATCGACGTGGGCAACGTGGACCTGGTGGTGCAACTGGGCAGCACGCGCTCCATCTCGGTGCTGTTGCAGCGGGTGGGCCGCGCGGGCCACTACAAGGGCGGGGTGTCCAAGGGCGTGCTCATCGCCATGACGCGCGATGAGTTGATGGAGTGCGTGGCGCTGCTGCACGCCGTGTACGAGGGAGACCTGGACGCGGTGCGCATGCCGCAGAAGCCCCTGGACGTGCTGGCGCAGCAGGTGGTGGCGGCGTGCGCGTGCGAGGAGTGGGACGAGCGCGCCCTCTACGGTCTGTTCCGCCGGGCCTGGCCCTACCGCGACCTCACCTGGGAGGAGTACGAGAAGGTGCTGGAGACGCTCTCGGAGGGCGTGTCGCTGCGGCGCGGGCGCGCGGGCGTGCACCTGCACCGCGACCGGGTGAACCAGCGGCTCAAGGCGCGCCGGGGCGTGCGCATCACCGCGCTCACCAATGGCGGTGCCATTCCGGACACCTTCACCTTCAACGTGGTGGCCGAGCCCGAGGGCAAGACGGTGGGCACGCTGGACGAGGACTTCGCGGTGGAGTCCTCGCCCGGAGACATCTTCCTCCTGGGCACGACGGCGTGGCGCATCCAGCGGGTGATGGGCTCGTCGGTGATGGTGGAGAACGCGCACGGCCAGCCACCCACGGTGCCCTTCTGGCGGGGCGAGGCCCCGGGCCGCACGGACGAGCTGAGCGTGCACGTGGGCAGGCTGCGCGAGGACCTGCTCAAGCGTGACGACGCGGCGCGCTTCCTGGAGAAGGAGCTGAAGCTGACGCCGCCCGCGGTGGACGCGCTGATGGCGTACCTGCGCGCGGGGCTCCAGGTGCTCGGCGTGGTGCCGAGCCACCGCACCATCGTGGCCGAGCGCTTCTTCGACGAGGCGGGCGGCATGCAGCTCATCCTCCACGCGCCCTTCGGCAGCCGCGTCAACCGGGCGTGGGGACTCGCGCTGCGCAAGCGCTTCTGCCGCACCTTCGACTTCGAATTGCAGGCGGCGGCCACCGAGGACGGTCTGCTCTTGTCCCTGGGCGAGCAGCACTCCTTCCCCCTGGAGGACATCTTCTCCTTCCTCACCCCGGACAACGTGGAGGAGGTGCTGGTGCAGGCGGTGCTCCAGGCGCCGTTGTTCGGCACGCGCTTCCGGTGGAACGCCACGCGGGCGCTGTCCCTGTCGCGCTTCTCCGCGGGCAAGCGCGTGGCGCCCAACCTCCAACGCGCCCGGAGCGAGGATCTGCTCGCGGCGGTGTTCCCCGCGCAGGTGGGGTGCCAGGACAACCACGGCGGCGCGGACGTGGAGCTGCCGGACCATCCGCTCGTGAATCAGACGATGCAGGACTGCCTGCGCGAGGCCATGGACATCGACGGCCTGCGCGAGGTGCTGCGGGGGGTGAAGGAGGGCCGCATCCAGCTCGTCGCCCGGGACGTGCCCGAGCCGAGCGTGTTCGCCCACCAGATGGTGAACAGCCAGCCCTACACCTTCCTGGACGACGCGCCGGCCGAGGAGCGCCGGGTGCGCAACGTGGTGCTGCGCCGCACGCTGCCCGCGGAGGACTCGGCGGCCTTCGGCGCGCTGGACGCGAGCGCCATCGAGCAGGTGGTGCGCGACGCGGCCCCGCCCATGCGCGACGAGGACGAGCTGCACGACGCGCTCCTGCAACTGGTCCTCCTGCCCGAGGCGCGGGTGCCGGGGGGCTTCGTCAGGAGCCTCATGGCGCAGCGGCGGGTGGCGTGGATGGAGGTGGGAGACGCGCGCTACCTCGTGCCCGCCGAGCGGCTGCGTGCCCTGCGCGCCCTGTTCCCCGACGTGCTCCTGCAACCGGCGCTGGAGCCCCTGGTGGGGGACAAGCCGGTGGAGCGCGACGCGGCGATGGCCCTGGTGGTGCGCGGTTGGATGGAGCTGCTGGGCCCCACGACGGCGGCGGAGCTGGGGGAGATCCTCTCCCTGGACGAGTCCGAGGTGAACATCGCGCTGCATCAGCTCGAGGCCGCGGGAGGCATCCTCCGGGGCCGTTTCCGGCCCGACGCCCCTTCCGGCGTGGTGGAGTGGTGCGACCGGCGCCTGTTGCAGCGCATCCACCGGCTGACGGTGGGACGGCTGCGCAAGGAGATCGAGCCGCTGAGCGCCCAGGACTTCATGCGCTTCCTCTTCCGGTGGCACCACCTGGAGGAACTGGACGCGCTGCGCGGCTCCACGGGCCTGTCCAAGGCCATTGGCCTGTTGCAGGGCTACGAGGCGCCCGCATCGGCCTGGGAGCGCTTCCTCCTGCCCGCGCGGATGAAGAACTACCTGGGCGATCTGCTGGAGCGGGCGTGCTACTCGGGCGAGGTGGCCTGGGGCCGGCTCACGCAGAAGGAGGCGAAGCCGGTGCCCGGCCCGCGCCGGGGCGCTCCCGCGACCCCCGCCGAGCCCGAGCCCCCGCGCTCCCGGGCGGCGTCACCCAACCGCAACGCGAGCCTGTCCTTCGTGCGGCGCGAGGACCTGGACTGGATGCTCTCCGCGGCGCGGCCCAACGCGGTGCTGGCCGATGGCGGCATCCTCGTGCCGCCGGACCTGTCCGGACCGGCGAAGGACGTGGTGACGGTGCTCGAGCAGCGCGGCGCGTGCTTCTTCACGGACCTGTGCTCGCGCTCGCGGCGGCTGCCCTCGGAGGTGGAGGACGCGCTGTGGGAGCTCGTCGCCCGGGGGCTCGTCACGGCGGACGCGGTGCAGAACCTGCGGGTGTTGCAGAGCCCGGCCCAGCGCAAGCGGCAGAAGCAGTTGCAGCGCGGGGGCCCGGGCCGCTGGAGCCTGCTGGTGCCCTCGGAGCCCAAGGGCGAGGACGAGGTGCGCGAGTCGCTCGCGCGGCTCTTCCTCCAGCGCTACGGGATTGTGTGGCGCGATCTGGTGATGCGCGAGGCGCTGGCGCCCTCGTGGCGCGAGCTGCTCTACGTGTACCGGCGCATGGAGGCGCGCGGGGAGATTCGCGGAGGCCGCTTCGTGGCGGGCTTCGTGGGGGAGCAGTTCGCCCTGCCCGACGCGGTGGACGTGGCGCGAGCGGTCCGCCGGCAGGCGCCCTCGGGCGTGCGCGTGCAGCTCTCCGCGGTGGATCCGCTCAACCTCACGGGCGTGGTGACGCCGGGGCCGCGTGTGCCCGCCACGGTGGGCAACGTCGTCACCTACGTGGACGGCGTGCCCCAGGGCTTCGACGACCAGGGCGACGAGGTCGAGGAAGAGGAGAGCGAGTCGGACGCGGGCGCCGCGGCGCGGGCGAACTGAGGGGCGGCTCAGCGCGGGGTGATGCGCACGGGCAGGTGGCCGGAGGGCCTCAGGGTGATGACGGGCTCGGGCCTTGGCGTGTAGCCCTCCACCAGCCTTGGCCGGTGGTGCTGCGCGAGCGTCGCCAGGATCAACGTCCCCTCCATCAGCGCGAAGTTGTTGCCGATGCACTGCCGCGGGCCGCCGAGGAAGGGGAAGTAGGCGTACCGCGGCCGCGCGGCGACCTTCTCGGGCGTGAAGCGGTCCGGATCGAAGCGCTCGGGGTCCGGCCAGAACTCCGGCAGGCGGTGCGTCAGGTACGCGCTCATGTCGACCGACGAGCCGCCGCGAACCTGGTAGCCGCAGATGACGTCGTCCTCCACCACCTTGCGGCTCAGCGCGTAGGCGGGTGGGTAGAGGCGCAGCGTCTCGTCCAGCACCCGGCGCGTGTACACGAGGCGGGGGAAGTCCTCCGCCGTCGGCGGGCGGCCACCGAGCACGGCATCCAGCTCCGCGTGCAGCGTGCGCTCCGCTTCCGAGTTCTGGGCGAGCAGGGCCCAGCTCCACGAGAGTGCGTTCGCGGTGGTCTCATGGCCCGCGAGCAGCATGGTGAGCACCTCGTCCTGCAGGTGCGTGTCATCCATCCGCTCGCCGGTCTCCTCGTCCTGGGCGAGCATGAACATGGAGAGCAGGTCGCCCCGGTCCTCCGTGTGGGCGCGGCGCTCCGCGATGACCCGGGTCACCACCTGCCGCAGGGAGCGGTTGGCGTCACGGAAGGCCCGGTCATAGGCCGTGGGCAGCACGGGGGGGATGAACCGCAGCGAGCGGAAGCGCTCGACGGTCTGTTCGCTGATGACGGTGAAGGAATGGCCCACGGCCTCGGTGTCCGCGCGGACGTCGGCGCCCAGCAGCGCCTCGCCGACGATGCGCAGGGTGAGCGACATCATGTCCACCGCTCCGAGGCGGGACTCTCCCGTTCGTTGGGCCTCGGCCCACTGCTCGGACAGCTCCACGGTGGCGCGCACCATCTGGTCCGCCATGGCCGTGATGCGGGCCCGGTGGAAGGCGGGCTGCGCGAGCCTGCGCTGCTTCATCCACGTCTCGCCCTGGCTCGTGAGCAGACCATCCCCGACGACGCGGCGGACCATGGCGTAGCTGAAGTGGTCCTTGGTGTAGTTCTTCACGTTGTCCTGCAGCACGTGCTTGATGCCGTCCGGGTGGCTCACGAGGTAGGAGCGCCCGAGACCGAACCGGTACTGGGCCACGGGCCCATGCTCGGCCGCCGTCCGCAGGAACCAGCCCAGGATGTCCTTCCGGGCGTCGCGAACGACGCCGATGAGGGGCAGGCCCCGGGGGCCGGTGGGGATACGGGGCGCTGGGGCGCGTGGAGCCGCGGACATGTCGGTCATGAGGCGATTCTAACGGTGGCGCGGCCCTGGGTTCTGTCGATGCTGGATCAGCCGCATACCGGGCAGGGCGGCGAGCCTCGCGTGTCATGGTGTTCCACCCCGCCGCGGCGACACATCCTTGTCCTGCTTCGCCATCTCTCGAGCCCCGTGGAGAGGCCCCATGCGCACCTTCGTGAAGACCGTCGTCCTGGCCGTCCTGTTGCCTGGTTTGGGGCAGGTGGCCCATGGCCAGGGTTCCCGCCAGCCCTCGGACCAGAGCGGGAATCTGGCTCCTGACCGCGCGGGAGACAGCCAGCAGTCGATGCCATGGCAGGGGCCCATTCCCAAGGGCGCCCCGGTCGAGACGGCGCCTCCCAACGTGCCCGAGTTCAAACCGGCCTACTCCGGTCAGACGCGCGCTCCCGCCGTCCAGACGAAGACGGCCTTCCAGGTCACCACGATTGCCTCGGGCTTCAGGAATCCCTGGGCCATCGCCTTCCTGCCCGACGGGCGCATGCTGGTGACCGAGAAGCCCACTGGCGCCCTCTACATCGTCACGCCCGAGGGCGAGAAGTCCCCCGCGGTCTCGGGTCTGCCGCCCGTGGATGGCCGCAACCAGGGGGGTCTGCTCGACGTGGAGGTCAGTCCCGACCACGCCCAGAGCGGCCTCATCTACTGGACCTATTACGAGCCGCGCGAGGGCGGCAACGGCCTGGCGGTGGCGCGCGCGAAGCTCGTGGACGGGGAGAAGCCGTGCGTGGAGAACGTGCAGATCATCTTCCGCATGATGCCCACGCTCGAGTCGACCCTGCACGCGGGGGGCCGGCTCGTGTTCACCCCCGACGGCAAGCTGTTCGTCACGTTGGGTGAACGCTCCGTCCTCGAGGGCCGGAAGCAGGCGCGCGACGTGAAGAGCCACTTCGGCAAGGTGGTCCGCATCAACCCCGACGGCACGGTGCCCCAGGACAACCCGTACCTGAGCAACCCGGAGGCCAGGCCGGAGCTCTGGTCGGTGGGGCACCGCAACATCCTGTCGGCGGCGCTCGACAGCCAGAAGCGGCTGTGGATCGTGGAGATGGGGCCGCGCGGAGGCGACGAACTCAACCGCCCCGAGGCGGGCAAGGACTATGGCTGGCCCACCATCGGCTATGGCGAGGAGTACTCCGGCGAGCCCATCCACCAGCGCACCCAGGCCCCGGGCATGGAGCAGCCCGTGTACTACTGGGATCCGGTGATTTCGCCCTCGGGGATGACCATCTACTCCGGGGACCTCTTCCCCGAGTGGCGCGACAACATCTTCATCGGAGGACTGTCCAGCGAGGCGTTGGTGCGGCTCGTCATGAAGGACGACCGCGTGGTGGGAGAGGAGCGGCTGCTCACGGACTTGAACGCGCGCATCCGCGAGGTGGTGCAGGGCCCCGAGGGAGCGCTCTACCTGCTCACCGACGCCACCGACGGCAAGCTGCTCAAGCTCACGCCGCGCTGAGCGGGTGGCTCACGTGCGGTAGATGGGCGCGCCCATCGGTGAGCCCGTGGTGCCTCCATCGACGAAGAACTCGGCGGCCTGGATGTTCGACGCATCATCCGAGGCGAGGAACAATACGGTCTTCGCCACCTCGTCGGCCTCGCCCATGCGCCCGAGTGGAATACCCCGGGCGAGGCGCTTCTCCATCGCGGCGTAGGCGTCGGGGGTAGACGCCTGCGCGGACCAGATGGGTGTATGGGACGCACCGGGCGACACCACGTTGACCCGGATGCCACGTGGAGACAGCTCCGAGGCCAGCACGCGCGCCATGGACCGCACCCCCGCCTTGCTCGCCGCGTAGGCCGCGTACCCGGGCGCTCCCAACACGCTGTGCACGGAGCCATTGAGAATCACCGACGCGCCCTTGTTCAGGTGGGGGGCCGCCGCCTGGACGGTGAAGAACACCGACGTGAGGTTCACCCTCAGCACCTCCTCGAAGGCCGCCAGGGACGTCTTGCCCAGCGGCGTGTTTCCCCCGATACCCGCGTTGGCGAACACGATATCCAGTGCGCCGAAGCGCTCGGCCGCCCGGGCCACCGCCCGCTCCGTCGCCGCCACGTCCTTCACGTCCGCCTGGAGGGCGAGCACGTCCGGGCCCAGCTCCCTCGCCGCGGCGTCGAGCGTCTCCCGGTTGCGCCCGGTGATGGCGACCCGAGCCCCCTCGGCCAGGAACAACCGCGCCGTGGCCAGACCGATGCCGCTGTTTCCACCCGTGATGAACGCCACCTTGTTCTCGAGTCGCATCCGCGCCTCCCGTGTTCTGGTTTCATCATGAAACCACCGTGGCTTTATTACGGAGGGTGGTTTTATTATGCAACCACAAAGCGCGGACGACGCATGGCGCGGGAAGGACATGAGGAGGACGAGAGGGTGAAGCGCACGAGCCTTGAATCAGCGCGGTGTCCCATCGCGAGATCGTTGGACGTCATTGGGGACTGGTGGTCCCTGCTCATCATCCGCGACGCGGTGCTGGGCAAGCGTCGCTTCGGTGAGTTCCAGAAGAGCCTGGGCCTGGCGAAGAACATCCTGGCGGTGCGCCTGCGCACGCTGGTGGGCCACGGCATCCTGGAGATGGCGCCCGCGTCGGATGGCAGTGCCTATCAGGAGTACGTCTTGACGGAGAAGGGGCGCGGCTTGTTTCACGTCCTCGTGGCGCTCCGGCAGTGGGGCGACACGTACTGCTTCGAGCCCGGAGCGTCCCCCTCGGAGTTGGTGGACCGGGAGCGCGGCCGGCCCGTGCGGATGTTGGAACTGCGCTCGGAGGATGGGCGGCTCCTGGGGCCGGACAACACCGAGGTGCGTCGGCTCGACTGAACTCCTCCCCGAGGGCCCGTGGGGCCGAATCGAGCCGTGAGCGGAGCTTCGGCCGTGTGATAGGGGGCGGGTCATGCACGAGGCACCCGCTGGCCGTTCTGGTTGGACCCTGCCCCCGATTCCGGCGGTGTTGCTCGCCGTCGTGAGTGTCCAGGGGGGCGCGGCGCTCGCGAAGGGCTTGTTTCCGGTGCTCGGCGCGGCGGGGACCGCGGGGCTGCGCGTCGTGTTGGCCACGCTCATCCTGCTCGTGGTCTTCCGTCCCCCCTTCACGCGCTTGACCCGGGCCCAGTGGGGCGCGGCCATTCCGTATGGCCTGGTGCTCGGCACGATGAACCTCAGCTTCTACCTGGCCTTGAGCCGCATTCCCCTGGGGCTGGGCGTCACGCTGGAGTTCATCGGTCCGCTCGTGCTCGCGGTCGCCGGGTCGCGGCGGGCCCTGGACTTCCTGTGGGTGGTGCTCGCCGCGCTCGGCATCGTCCTCATCACGCCCTGGAGCGCCAGGCCGGGAGCGCTGGATCTGGTGGGCGTGCTGCTCGCGCTCTTCGCGGGGGCGTGCTGGGCGGCGTACATCGTGCTGGGCGGGCGGCTGTCCCGGGTGCTGCCCGGGGGGGCGGGGGTCGCGGTGGGGATGGTGTTCTCGAGCCTCGCGATCCTGCCCTTCGCCCTCGCGTCCGGCGTGGTGGCGAAGCTGAATCCAATGCTGCTCGCGGCGGGCCTGGGGGTGGCGCTGTTGTCGGGCGCGCTGCCCTACACGTTGGAGCTGATGGCCTTGCGTGTCCTGCCGAGCCGCACCTTCGGCATCCTGATGAGCATGGAGCCCGCGGTGGCGACCCTCATGGGGCTCGTGTTCCTGAGCGAGCACCTCTCCCTGGTGCAGTGGCTCGCGGTGCTCCTGGTGAGCACCGCCTCCGCGGGGGCCACGCTCACGGCGCGCCGCGCTCCTCCGCCGCCCGTCGAGGCTTGAGCGGCTCGGGCGCGCCGTGAACGGTGACGTGGGACGTCAGCGCGGCGTGAGCTTGAGCAGCTTGCCGTCGGTGGCGTCGGTGAGCAGGTAGAGCGCTCCCTCCGGGCCTTGCACCACCTCGCGGATGCGCGCGTTCAAGTCCGTGACCAGCCGCTCCTCGCCCACCACGAGGTCATTCCTCAGCATGAGCCGCACCAGCGCCTTGCTGGCCAGGCCGCCGATGAAGACGTTGTTCTTCCACTCGGGGAAGAGGTCCCCGGTGTAGATGGTCATCCCCGAGGGGGCGATCACCGGATCCCAGTAGTACACGGGCTGCTCCATGCCCGGAGCCTGGGTGCGCTGGTGGATGGGCGCGCCCGAATACTCCTCACCGTAGCCGATGGTGGGCCAGCCGTAGTCCTTGCCGGCCTCGGGACGGTTGAGCTCGTCACCCCCTTGCGGCCCCATCTCCACGATCCACAGCCGCTTCTGGCCGTCGAGCGCCGCCGACAGGATGTTGCGGTGGCCCACCGACCAGAGCTCCGGCTTGGCCTCCGGGTTGCTCAAGTACGGGTTGTCCTGGGGCACCGAGCCATCGGGGTTGATGCGGACCACCTTGCCGAAGTGGCTCTTCACGTCTTGCGCCTGCTTCCGGCCCTCGAGGATGGAGCGCTCACCCAGGGTGACGAACAGCTTGTTGTCGGGGGTGAACACGAGCCGTCCGCCCGCGTGCAGGGTCGACTCGAGCGTGGGCATCATGCGGAAGATGACCTGCACGTTCTCCACGCTTGGCTTCTCCCCGTCCACGAGCTTCGCGCGCGCCACCGCCAGGCCATTGCCGCCCTGGCGCGGCTCGTAATAGGTCCAGTAGATGAGGCCGCTCTGGGCGTAGTCGGGACCGACCTCCACGTCGAGCAGACCGCCCTGGTTGCGGGCATCCACGGCCGGCAGACCCGAGACGGCGGGGGACTTCTCGCCCTCGGGCGTGACGATGTAGAGGGCGCCGGGCTTCTCCGTCACCAGCATGCGCTTGTCGGGCAGGAAGGCGATGGCCCAGGGGTTCTTGAAGCCCGAGGCAATCGTGGTGACCTGGACGGCCGTCTTCGACTTGACCTCCGGGGCGCGCGTCTGCTGGGGGAAGGCCGGTTTGAACTCGGGCACGTTGGGGGAACCCGTCGGGACCGGGGGTCCGCTGGGAAGGGGTTCCTCGGGCGGGAGGCCCGCGTCGGTGGTGCCCGCGTCGGTGGGCTCCTGCCCCGCGTCGGTGGGCTCCTGGGGCGTGACGCCCGCGTCATCAGGGGTTTTGTCGGGGGGCTGGTTGCCGCAGCCCGCCAGAAGGGCGGCGATGATGAAGGTCATCGACAAGGTTCGCATGTGACTCTCTCCACGACGGTGATGGGTCAGCACAGGAGCGGTGAACGATGCGGGTTCAGCGTCCATGCGGGGGCATGATCGTATGCCTCCTTGCTGATCAAATAACCATGGGTGACACGTTTCGCCATCAAGCCACCTGGCGGGCGCGCTCCAGGAGGAAGTTCACGAGGGCGGGCCAGGATTCGCGCAGCTTGTCGGTCGAGGCCTCGCCGAACACGGTGATGGGGTCCACGTAGCGGTGCTCGCCGGAGAGCTTCTCCACGCTCCAGGAGAGGAGGGCGTCGCGCAGCCCGCGCAGGGGGCCGCCGAGCACGTGGGTCGCGGGCCCCTCGAGCAGCGCGCGGGTCTGGGCCCAGTCCTCGCGCCGGCAGGCGATGACGGCCTGGGTGACGACGAGGAGGGGATCCTCGGCGTCCAGGGCCCTGGCCTCCGCGAGCCGCTTCTCCGCGACGCCCAGGGCGCCCTGGAGCGCGGAGATCAGGGCGAGCCGCACGGGGATGTGCTTGCGGATGGAGGCGGGCAGCTCCTTGATGTCCTGGGCGGTGGTGAAGTCCCGCTCGGCCGCGTCCAGGTGCCACAGCCCGAGGTGGCACACGCCGACGTTGAAGGGGATGACGCCCTGTCCCTGGTTCTTGAGCAGGGGACGCGCGAGCTCGAACTTCTCGAGCGCGGCGGCGATGCGCCCGCGGGAGAGGAGATCACTGCCCTCCGCGTTCAAGCGCCATCCCTTCTGGACCCGATTGCCGAGGAAGAGGCCGACCCCGATGGCGCCTGCCACCAGGAGGGCCACGGGAATCCAGCCCGACAGATCCGGGAGCGGCTCGCCGGGTTGCCGGAAGAAGGCATAGAAGGCGACGTACAGCACGATGAGCAGCACCCACAGCGCGATGGTCCGCATCCAGCTTGGCATCGGCCCTCCGTAGCATGGGGGGCGCGGGGCCAGCAGCGTCTCTCTTCCGGGATGGATGGGCGGTTTGACGGGCCCGTGCCGGGGGCGAATACGATGCGCGCCTCATGAGATTCCACGGGGTGGCCCTGATGGGCCTGCTGTTGCTGGGCAGTGGCTGCATGGAGCAGGTACGCGCGAGCAGCCGCTCCAAGCTGACGGAGAAACAATCCAAGGTCGTCCTCGCGGGGACCGCGGACGATGCGGCGCGCCGGCTCACGGAGCTGTTCTCGCGGCGGAAGTTCCTGCTGGCGGATCGCCAGGTGCGCAAGGACGGAGCGTCCCTCTACCTCTTCAAGGGCCAGCGCTCGGAGCTCACGAGCGTGTCGGGTTACGGTTACGGTTACGGTCTGTCCGGTGACACGTACACGGTGGGGTCCGCGTTCTTCGCCCGGCTGACGCCCCAGACGGACGGCACCACGCAGGTGGAGCTGTTCGGCAAACCCACGCTCGATGGTCACGTGGTGTGCGGCGAGCAGGACCCGGCCTGGGTGCCTCGCTGCGAGCAGGAGGTCCTCGCCGGCGGCACGTGGAATGGCCTCGAGCTGATGACGGGTCGCGAGGAGGCGGAGACCATCCGCGGCCTGTTGGTGGAGATGGAGCTGGAGAACTCCGGCGGGCCCGGCTCCCGGGTGGTCACGGCCGGGTCCGACGAGCCGGCGAAGCCCTCCTGTGTCGCCTCGGAGCTGCCCGAGTGGCGGACGAGCAATGCCCTCGAGAAGAAGCGGCTGCTCGAGAAGTGCCGCGCGCCGGACTCGGAGGAGGGCCCCCGGGTGGGAGAGTCCCGGTAGCCCACCGGGTGGCACGTCTTATGGCGTGCTGGCTTCAGGTGCGCGGAAGGCGCGCATGAGCGCCACTTCGTCGCGTACGGCGGATTCGAACATCTCTGTTCGTAGCGAGGGCAGGGGCCAGAGGTGGGGATCCGCTGCTTGCCAGGCCGTATAGATGGCTTGTCCCTCGGCCCTCCACTCCGTGGCCTGCCGCAGGCGCTCCTCGTCTCCCAGCGCGGTGGCCGCCTTCTTCATGAGATTCAGCCCCACGAGCCGCTCGAGGATGGAGGACTCGTCGGAGAGGCGCGAGCCGACGCGCCACATGGCCTCGCCCAGGCGCTGGCGCTCGGCGGGAGTGAGCGTGTCCCACGAGACCTCGGCGCGTGTTTGGAGCAGCCAGGGCGCGGTGCCGGCCAGCGCGAGGACGGAGACCGTGTACGCATGGTTGTCCGCGGGGGACACGCCGATGGCCTCGAATTGACGCAGGGTGGATTGGTAGAGCGAGTGGAAATCGCT
The DNA here is from genome assembly GCF_000335475.2 of Cystobacter fuscus DSM 2262. Lineage (NCBI taxonomy): Bacteria > Pseudomonadati > Myxococcota > Myxococcia > Myxococcales > Archangiaceae > Cystobacter > Cystobacter fuscus. Next base: position 103,096 of record NZ_ANAH02000013.1, read on the forward strand.
CTGGCGCCAGTCGGGCAACTGGGAGAGAGCCTCGAGTTCTTGAATCTCTCGGGCCGTGAGGGGTGCCTTGTCGCTGGTCCCCTCCAGCAGGAGCAGGGCGCGCAGTTGCATGGACTCCGGATGCTCGGCGGAGAGCGTGGCGAGGCGGGTACGCAGGGCGGCTCGGAGCTGGTCGCGCAGCGGCGCGGGCAGACGGTCGCTCTTGATGTCCTCGGCGATGGGGTTGAGCAGCTCGAGGGTGGTGAGCTTGGGGAGGTAGGCGATGAGGGCCCGGGCCTGCTCGGCATCAACGGGTTGCATGGCGAGCGCGAGCAGGAAGCGCTGTTCGGCCGAAAGTTCCTGCTTCCAGATCTTCTCGAGGCTGGAAGTCGCGGTGAACAGATCTGGCTCCTGCTGCTTCTCCGGCAGGAGCGGGGAGTCCCTGAAGTCGGGCCGGCCGATGCCATTCCAGGCCTGGAGGTAGGCCTCACGCCAGCCCAGGGAAGGCCGGGTGCGCCGGAGCGCGAGGAGAGACTCCAGCAGGCGCGGCTCGGGGCTCTCGGGAAGGGTCTGGCGCAAGGTGAGGATGTGGCCCGCCGCGCCGTCCAGGTCTCCGGCCTCGAGGGCAGCACAGGCGCGGGTGAGGAGTTCGGAGGGCGAGGGGGTCTGGGCGAAGACCCTGGCCGGAGCGGGGGCCGCCGCCGCTTCGAGGCACCAGGGCCCCAGGGTGAGGGCGAGCAGGGCGGGGCCCAGCTGGCAGGCCTGGAGCCAGGAGCGGTGGCGGAACGATCGGACGGGTGTCATGGGCCCGATCATAGCCGGGCCCGTGCTCCCGCGAATCCCGGCCTCCGAGTCGGTCAACACTTCACCTGGCGACGATCGGTGCCTCCGCCTGGAACAGGACCTGGTCGCGCGGGATGCCGAGTGTGTCGAGCCTGGCCTGGGCGGACTCGAGGGCCTCCACCTCGACGAGGCCCACCCGGAGGTAGCCTGTCGTCTCGTCGAAATCGAGCGTCCCGACGCCCGGCACGCCCAGGACGTTCCGGGCGGCCTCCTTCATCTGCTCGGAGGCACTTCCGCGGGGGGCGCGCACCCGCACGGAGATGTGGGCGGCGTCCTCCTGGAAGATGTCTCGCAGCCGGGCCTCCGCGCTCTCTCGCTGCTCGGGATCGAGCAGCGAGACGACCCATGCACCGTCCTCGCGCGTGACGCCGCCGAAGGCGGGGACTTCCTTCGTCACGCGGATGAACTGCCGGGTGAGCGCACTCTGCTCCTGCTCATTCCCGGGTTCGGGGGCGTTGCAGCCAAAGGAAAGAAGGACACACAGCAGCAGGGTGGCTCGGTTCGACATGCGGGTTCCCCCCAGGGAGATAGGTGTTCGGTCCCGCAGTATAGAAGGTCCTACGGGAAGCCGGGCGGGAAGGTGCTGGCGTCGTTGGGATCGACGCCGGAGTTGATCAGATCCTTCATGGTCTGGCTGTTGGCCTCGCACAGGGGAGTGCCGGTCGACGAGCGGACGATGAGGGTCTTCCAGGCCAGCAGCGCGCCATCCGTCATCTTCCGGGTCTGGAGGGTGAAATCGCCGAGCTGGCCCTGGTCGACGATGTTGTCGGCCGTGTTGCGCGTGTCTCGCTCACCGCGCGTGTTGTAGATCGCCTGGGTGTTGAGGATGTCGTCGTTGAGCGAGTCCTCGAAGTAGAGCTGGGACGTCACGGACGCGGTGTCGCCGATGCGGATGATGAAGTGGATGTGGATGGCCCGGCCCGAGTACCAGCCCGGGAAGCAGGTATCGAAGTCCACCCGGCCGTCGGCATCCGTCGTCTGCACGCCGCGGAACCACCGCCCGGCGCGGGCCTCGGCGCTGTCGGGATTGCAGAACGGGTGCTGGTCCTCGCCCGAGTAGACGCCCGCCGGTCCGGCATGCCAGATGTCCACGGTCGCGCCCGGGATGGGCTTGCAGGACTCATCCAACACGCGCAGCGCGAGGCGCACGGGCAAGCCCTTCTGCCCCTCGCTGATGTCCTTGCGCACCAACGTGGCGCCGTAGCAGGGGCCCTGGATCTGCTCGCACGTGAGCTTGCACACCGCGCTTGAATCCGAGGCGAACGGGTTGGGATAGGAACTGGCGCCCGTCATCGCGGCGGTGCCCTCGGTCGCCCAGGCGGTTTCCGTCGCCCCGCCACCGCAGGCCAGGAGCTGGCCGAGGGGAACGGCCATCATCGTCAAGCCGAGGCCCTCGAGGACCTGCCGACGCGTCATGTTCTTGGTCATGTTCGAGGAAGTAGCCCGTTCCCCCAACGGGCCACTAGCCCTCGCGCGAGCAACGCTGTGTTCCCAGACGGGAACGCCCTCGCCTTGCCCGGGGCGCGTGCGTCAGCGTTTGTTCTGCATGAAGCGCCAGGCGGACTCCACGATGGCGTCGAGCTTCTGGTGCGCGGGGCGCCAGCCGAGCTCGCGCATGATGCGCGCCGAGCTGGCGATGAGCACCGCGGGATCCCCGGGCCGCCGCGGCCCCTTGCGCACGGGAATGTCCCGTCCGGTGACGCGGCGGGCGCAGTCGATGACCTGCTTCACGCTGTAGCCCTCCCCGCCGCAGCCCAGGTTGTAGATGGCGCTCTCGTGTCCCTCCGCCAGCGCGTGCAGGGCGCGCACGTGCGCCTGCGCCAGGTCCACCACGTGGATGTAGTCGCGCACGCAGGTGCCATCCGGGGTGGGGTAGTCGTCACCGAAGACGGTGACCTCGGGGAGCTGCCCCACCGCCGCCTGGAGCACGAGCGGGATGAGGTGCGTCTCGGGCGAGTGGCGCTCGCCACAACGCTCCGTGGCGCCAGCCGCGTTGAAGTAGCGCAGGCTCACGTAGCGCAGCCCATAGGCCCCGTCGTACCAGCGCAGGGCGCGCTCGAAGGCGAGCTTCGTCTCGCCGTAGGGGTTGGTGGGCTGGGTGGGATCGCTCTCCTCGATGGGCTGCTTGGCCGGCTCGCCATAGACCGCGGCGGTGGAGGAGAAGACGAGGTACTTCACCTCCGCCTCGCGCATGGCGTCCAGCAGGCTGAGCCCCCCGAGGACGTTGTTGCGGTAGTACTTCGCCGGGGCCTTCACCGACTCGCCCACCAGCGAATCGGCCGCCATGTGCACCACCGCTTCCACCTTGTGTTGGATGAGCGTGCCGCGCAGCAGCTCGGTGTCGAGCAGATCGCCCTTCACGAAGCTGGCGCCCTCCACCACCGCCTCCCGGTGGCCCTTGTAGAGGCTGTCGTAGACGACGACCTCGTCACCCCCCCGCAGCAACTCCTCCGTCACCACGCTCCCGATGTAGCCGGCACCGCCCGTCACCATGACTTTCATCGACTGACCCTCCACAGACCGCACAGGCCGACCGGCCCCCTCCGGCTGGCCTTCGCGCGGGCTTGATTTCGTCGTCCATGAGGTAGCGCTCCAGGGCCTGGGTGAGGGGTGGCATGAGCTGGGCGCGCTCGCTCGCCAGGGCACTGTAGCGCGGCCGGGGTGCCACCCACCCGAAGGATTCCAGGGGACGGGCCTCCACCCGGCTCGGATTCAGCCCGGCCACGCGGGCCGCCTGCGTGGCGAGCTCCGCCCACGTCACCTCGCCCGCGTTGGTGAGGTGCCAGACGCCGCTGGCCTCGTCGAGCAGCAGATCCAGGCAGGTGTGTACGAGGTCCGGCACATACGTGGGCGAGACGACCACGTCATCCACCGCCGCGAACCGCTCTCCGCGCGCGAGCGTCCCGAGCGCGAGGGTGACGAAGTTGTAGGTGTCCCAGGGGCCGAAGAAGGCTCCCGTGCGCACCACCAGCGCGTCGGGCATCCGCTCCAGCACCCGGCGCTCGGCCTCCGCCTTGCTGCGGCCATACTGGTTGAGCGGTTGGACCTTGTTGCTCTCCAGGTAGGCCGAGCGCTGCTCTCCGCCGAAGACGAGGTCCGAGGAGAAGGTGACCAGCCGCACGTCGCGCGCGCGGCAGGCGGCGGCGAGGATCTCCGGGCCGAGCGCGTTCTCCCGGAAGCACCGCTCGGCGTCCTCCTCGGCGTCATCCACGCGCACGTAGCCCGCGGCGTTGATGATGGCCCAGGGCCGGTGTCGCTCGATCGCGCTCTCCACCGACTGGGGTGAGGCGATGTCCATCTCCTGGCGCGAGAGCAGACGGAAGGCGATGCCCCGGGTCGTGCACAGCCGGGCGAAGGCCCGCCCCAGCGTTCCCGTCGCCCCCGAGATGAGGACGGGCCGGGGCTGCTCGGCGCCCGCGTGCCGGGGCGGCACATACGTCTTGTAGGGCGCCGGGCCGTCCCCGTGGAGACTCGCGGCGAAGTTGGGCTCGGCCCGCTCGTCGCGCCGCCACCAGCCGGGCGAGGCGAGCACCGGGTGCTCGTAGTGCCCGCGTCTGGCCAGGCCGTGCGTCATCCAGGCCAGCGCGGTGGGGCGCGGTTGGGACGCGCGCATGTCGAAGACGCCCGGCTCGTAGAAGCCGCGGTCGGCTGTCACCAGGGTGTTCCAGTCGTAGGCGCCCAGGAGGCTCCACACGGTGAGGGCACGCACGTCCACGCCCTCCGCGCGCAGCGAGCACACGGCGTCCCACGCCTCACCCAGCCAGCGCAGCTGATCCTCCCGGGTGCAGCCCAGGTGCACCTCGGTGAAGGCCACGGGCAGCTTGTAGCGCTCCCACGCCCAGGCAAGCACGTCCCGGTGTCCGGAGATGGCGTCCTTCCACACCCCGGCCACGTGCACGTCCGCGTAGCGGTCGCGCTCGTTGCCGCCGTGCGACCACTCCGGGTAGTGCTCCATCCGCTCGTCGAGCAGCCGGTCGCTGGTGATGTAGTAGTTCATGCCCACCACGTCCGGAGGCATGGGGTTGTCGAGGAACCATGACAGCTCCGCCTCGGAGCAACCCCAGTCCAGCAGGTGGGACCAGAGCGGGTGCTGGCGATCGACGCGCCCGCAGAGCAGGTCCAGGCTCAGCCAGCGCCGGTGGTTCTCGAACTCCGCCTGGTAGGCGAGGTGCGGCGTGCTGTAGGTGCGCCCCATGTCCTCCGTCTGGATGAGGCGGGCCCGGGGATTCACCTCGCGGATGGCGCGCATCGCCTCCACGATGGCGCGGCACTGCACCATCAGCGTGCGCGCGAAGGTGGGGTGGTCCTTGCCGTGTGGATACCAGTGGCCGTACAGCCCGCTGAAGCGCCCGGTGGTCAGCGGCTCGTTCACCGGGGTGTAGTCCTCCACCCACGGGTAGCGCTCCGCCACGGCCCGCGCGTACCGCGCGAGCTCGAGGGGGAAGGCCGGGTCCACCAGGCTGGTGTGCCTCGGCCCGCTGCCGTGGTGCACGAGCCCCACGATGGGCCGCACGCCCAACTGCCTCAGGCGCGCGAGCCGCGCGTCCGGCCACGTCCAGTCCGCCCGGTGGGGGCCGTTGGGCGCCACGTGCTCCCACAGCACCGGGTAGCGCAGCGCCTGGATGCCCAGCGAGGCGATGAGCTCCAGGTCCTCGCTGCGCTCCCAGTGGCCGCTTCTGCGCATCTGATCGAAGTACCGGTCCCCCACCCGGTTGACCGTGCTCTCGATGCCTCCCCAGAGCTCGGGGAGGCCCGCGGGTCTCGCGGAGGTGTCGCTCACGCGTGCCCCTCCACCTGCATGTCGAGCAGCTCCCGGCGGCGCATGCCCATGATCTTCGTGCACAGGGTGAGCGCCTGCGCCACCACCTGATCCATGTTGTAGTACTTGTACGTGGCCAGCCGGCCCACGAAGAGCACTCCCGGCGTGTCCTTCGCGAGCTGCTCGTACTTGCGGTACAGCTCGGCGTTCTCCGGACGGGGCACCGGGTAGTACGGATCTCCCTCGGCGGTGGGGTACTCGTAGACGACGCTCGTCTTCGGGTGCTCCTGGCCGGTGAGGTACTTGAACTCGGTGCAGCGCGTGTACGGGTACTCGTTGGGGAAGTTCACCACCGGCGCTTGCTGGAAGCGGGCCGTGCTGTGCGTCTCGTGGCGGAAGTTGAGCGAGCGGTAGGGCAGCTTGCCGAAGCAGAAGTCGAAGTACTCGTCCACCGGGCCGGTGAAGATCATCTCCCGGTAGGGGATGATGTCCTTCACCTCGTGGTAGTCGGTGTTGAGCATCACCTTGATGTTGGGATGATCCAGCATCCGCTCGAACATCCGCGTGTACCCGTGCAGCGGCATGACCTGGTACTTGTCGCTGAAGTAGCGGTCATCGCGGTTGGAGCGCACCGGGATGCGGGCGATGACCGTGGAGTCCAGCTCGCTCGGATCCAGGCCCCACTGCTTGCGCGTGTAGTTGCGGAAGAACTTCTCGTACAGCTCCTTGCCCACCTTGCTGATGATGACGTCCTCGGAGGTGCGGATGGTGTCGCGCTTCTCCGCGAGCGTCTTGAGGAACTCCTCCACCTGGAAGGCCGTGAGGTTGAGCCCGAAGTACTGGTTGATGGTGGTGAGGTTGATGGGGATGGGCATCAACTGTCCATCCACGCTCGCCAGCACCCGGTGCTGGTAGGGCCGCCACTGGGTGAAGCGGCTGAGGTAGTCGAAGACGTCCTGCGAGTTGGTGTGGAAGATGTGGGGGCCGTACTTGTGCACGAGCACCCCGTCATCGTCGTAGTGATCGTAGGCGTTGCCGCCGATGTGCGGCCGCTTCTCCACGATGAGGACCTTCTTGCCATGGACACTCGCGAGCCGTTCGGCCATCACGCTTCCCGCGAACCCCGCCCCCACCACCATGTAGTCGAACATGTCGTTGACCTCACTGCTCGTCAGGTTGTCTGTTCGCTCAACGCTTCCAGTCGAACCGGGATCTCCTCGCGCCACTGCTGGGTGGCCGCGTCGAGCAGGGCCTTCATCCGGGACCAGGTGCTGTCCCAGGACATCGTCGCCAGGTGCGCGTCCACCCGGGGCAGCCACGTGGCGCGCTGCTCGGTCAGGGCCTCCTGGCAGGCGCGCACGAAGTCCTCGGGCGTGTCCGCGATGCGCACCAGTCCCATCTCCCCGTAGGGGCGCACCACGTCGCGGATGGACGTGGACACCACTGGCTTGCCCGCCGCGAGGTACTCGGGCGTCTTGGTGGGCGAGATGAAGCGCGTGGACTCGTTGCGCGCGAAGGGCAACAGCGCCACGTCCCAACCGGCCAGATACGTGGGCAGCTCCTTGTAGTTCTTGCCGCCCAGGAAATGCAGGTTGGGCCGGCGCGGCAGGGTGGCCGGGTCGATCTTCACCACCGGGCCGATGATGACGAGCTGCCAGTCGGGGCGGGCGTCGGCCACGGCCGCGAGCAGCTCCAGGTCCATGCGCTCGTCCACCACGCCGAAGAAGCCGAGCCGCGGATGGGGAATGGACGCCTGGTCCGCCGGCTCCTGGACGTTGCCGCGCGCGGTGGCGAAGTGCGGCACGTCCACGCTGCTGGGGAAGGCGTGCACGTTCGGGTGCCGGTCCCGCTTGGCCTCGTAGAGGCTCTGGCCGCCGGTGAAGACCACGTCCGCGCGCATGAGCAGCTCGGCCTCGCGGTGCAGCAGCGCGGGAGGCGCGCCCCGGAAGGCGGACAGCTCGTCCATGCAGTCGTAGATCACGGCCACCGGCTCGAGGTGGCGCGAGAACGCCATGGCCATCGGCGTGTAGTACCAGCTCACGTAGTGCTTCACGGCGTGGCGCGTGAGCAGCTCGTCCAGCAAGAGCTGCTGCATGGCCATGGCCCGTTGCTCGTCGAGTCCCTCGGGCAGGTGTGGCACGGCCACCCAGACACCCTCGGGCGAGCGGGTGACGTGGAGCTGGGGCTCCTGGCTGTCGTGGAGGGGCTCCTCGAAGAAGAACACCCGGCGCTCACGCGCGAAGCGGCTGAGCAGGTGTTGCGGCCGTTGGAAGACGAAGTTCCAGCGCAGGTGCGACAGGCACACGAGAGCCGGCAGTTGTTGGCTGCCGACCACGCTGTCCATCCCATCTGTGTTCCACTTGAACGTCATTCGCCCCTCCCCGCACCAATCACCAGTCGGTTCATGCGGGAGACAGTGGGCACTCCACTTCGGCACACCTACTGTCCATGAGAACGAGGGGCGTTCGCCCTCTTGCCTGGCGTTTTTCGCGGATCAGCGACCGGACGAGGCCTCCGGGACGAGCACGGTCGCTTGGTGTTTGGATTGCTTCGCGTACTGGGTGGCGATGCGGGCCGCTGCGTCAGCTCCCGTGCCCGTGCGCGCCAGCATCACCACCGAGCCGCCGAAGCCACCCCCCGTCAGCCGGGCCCCGAGCACGTCGGGCTCGGCGCGGGCGAGATCCACCAACAGGTCGATCTCCGGCACGGAGACCTCGTAGTCGTCGCGCTGCGAGGCATGGGAGGCGTACAGCAGGGGTCCCAGCGAGGCCAGGTCTCCTTCCCGCAGGGCCCGCACGGTCTGAAGCACGCGCGCGTTCTCGGTGAGCACGTGGCGCACGCGCCGGCCGAGGGGCTCGGGCAGGGCGAGGGCGCGGGGCAGCTCCGCGTCGGGCAGGTCGCGCAGTTGCTCCACGCCGAGCAGCTTCGCGGCGCGCTCGCACTCGGCGCGGCGCACCCGGTAGTCGCCGCCCGAGTGGCTGTGCGTCACGCCCGAGTTGATGACGATGGGCTCCACCTGAGTGGGCAGTGGCACGCGCTCGTACTTCAGGCTCCGGGTGTCGAGGAAGAGCGCCGCGCCCGTGTCCGCGAGGCTGGAGGCCATCTGATCCATCACCCCCACGGGGGCGCCGACGAAGTCGCATTCCACCTTCTGTCCCAGCAGGGCGAGCTGGACGTCGTCCAGTCGCAGGCCGAAGGCCTCGCGCAGCCCGCGCAGCAGCGCCACCTCGAGGGCGGCGCTCGAGGACAGGCCACTGCCCACGGGGACGTCCGAGCGCAGCCACAGATCGAAGCCCCCGGGGACGTGGCCCTCCGCGCGCAGCACGTGGGTGACGCCCTGCACGTAGTCGAGCCAGCCCCGGCCACGCTTCTCCTGTCCGAGCTCGTACGCGTCCACCTGGCCCTGGGCGCCGAGGTTGGCGCTGAAGGCGCGCACCGTGTGGCCCTCGCGCGGGGCCAGGTGCACCTCGGTGTGCTGGGGGATGGCCATGGGCAGCACGAAGCCGCCGTTGTAGTCGGTGTGCTCGCCAATGAGGTTCACCCGGCCGGGGGCGCGGACCTGGACCTTGGGCGGCCGGCCGAAGAGGGACTCGAAGCGGGGGGCATCAGCCTGGGGGGTTTTCATCGCCGTTCCTCTCGTGGGCTCAGGCTCCGGCGGGCTCGCCCGGCTCGGTGGTGGGGCGGGGGCGCCCGGACGGGGCGGGGGGCATGGGGATGTCGCTCGAGAAGCGCGGGCCCCGCGTGGCGGCGGCGATCCGCTCCAGGGGGAACTTGGGCGTGCGGTCCGAGTAGAGCAGCCCGTTGGCCTCCTGGTAGGTGTCGGCGAATTGCGTGTAGCAGAAGCCCGCGAAGAGGTTGAGCGAGCGCACCACGCCGAGCAGCGCGGTGTAGCGCTGCTCGAGCTCCTCGGGCCCCCGGCACTGGGTGTAGCCCCACTCGCGCTGGTCACCCCGCGCCATCGAGATGCCGCCGAACTCGGAGAGCACGAGCGGATGGTCCGCGTGCGGATGGTCGTTGAGGAGGATCACCCGTCCGCCGGGACGCTCGCGCCGGAACAGGTGCGGACGCACCTCGTGCGAGTGGTAGCGCTGGGCGATCTGCTCCGGATCGGAGTCATAGTCGTGGATGCCGATGATGTCGGTGGCCACGCTCTCCCAGCCGTCGTTGCCGATGACGGGGCGGGTGGAGTCCAGGGTGCGGGTGAGGTGGAAGAGCGCCTGGACGTAGTGCCGCTCGGCGACGTTGTCCGGCAGGTTGGGCACGCCCCAGGACTCGTTGAGCGGCACCCACGCCACGATGCACGGGTGGCTGTAGTCGCGCGCGAGCACCTCGAGCCACTCGCGCGTGACGCGCTCGACGGACTGGCGGGTGAAGCGGTAGGCGCTGGGCATCTCCCCCCAGACGATGAGCCCCAGCCGGTCCGCCCAGTAGAGGTAGCGCGGATCCTCGATCTTCTGGTGCTTGCGCACGCCATTGAAGCCCATGGCCCGGGCGAGCTCCACGTCGCGCCGCAGCGCCGCGTCGTCCGGAGCGGTGATGCCCGTGCCGTCCCAGTAGCCTTGATCGAGCACCAGCCGCATGGGGTAGGGCCGCCCGTTGAGCACGAAGCGGTCCCCCTGCACGGACATGGCGCGCAGGGCCGTGTAGCTGTCCACCGCGTCGATGAGCTGGCCGTGGGCACCGCGCAGCTCGAGACGGGCGTCGATGAGCGTGGGCGAGGTGGGGCTCCACAGCAGCTCGTTGCGGAAGTCGTCGATGCCGGGGTCGGACAGGGCGATGCGGCGGTACACCTCGCCGAGCACCACGGTGTACGAGTCCCGGGCGAGCAGGGTGTCCCCCACGCTCAGCTTCACGTCCAGCCGCAGCCCATGGGGGCGTGTGCCCTCGATGTGCACCTCGAGTCCCAGCTCCCAGCGGGCGAGGTTGGGCGTCCAGCGCAGGCCTTCGATGCGGGTGGTAGGGACGCGCTCGAGCCACACCGTCTGCCAGATGCCGGTGGTGCGCGGGTACCAGATGGAGTGGGGCTCGAGCTGCCAGTCCTGCTTGCCCCGGGGCTTGGCGAGGTCGGCCGGATCATCCTCCGCGCGCACGACGATCTCCTGGGGGCCGTCGCGGTGGAGCAGATCGGTGATGTCGACCTTGAAGGGCGTATAGCCGCCCTCGTGGTGCGCGCAGCGCGAACCGTTGATCCAGACGGTGGCCGCGTGGTCCACCGCGCCGAAGTGCAGCACCAGCCGCTCCTGGGCGCCGAGCGTGGGGGGCTCGAAAGAACGGCGGTACCAGCAGGCGCGGTAGAAGCCGGTGTCGCCCACGCCGCTGCGCTCGGTCTCCGGTGCGAAGGGCACGCGGATGCGCGCGTTCCAGCTCACCTCCGAGGACACGGTCCAGCGCCCGAGTGGATCGATCGCGAAGTCCCAGGTGCCATTGAGGGGGCACCATGCCGCGCGCCTCAGTTGAGGGCGGGGATGGCCCCGGAGGGGAGTGGCCCCTTCCTCCGCCGTTCCCGCCCATGGCTCGGGAGGGGGGGTGGCCTCCGGTACAATGGCCCCCGGTCCAGGGGCGGTGGTCGCGGTACGCGTCGAGTCCTGGCTACCCATGCGGCAAGGGTAGGCACCTCGTGTTGACGGGGAGTCACTCCGCGCTCCCGCCCGGTCGCGAAGCAACCCGGCGGGAGCGGGGCCTCCTCAGGAGGAGAGCGGAGGAGCGAGCGCGGGCTCCTCTTCTAGGGCGTGGCGCACGTGAAGCTCGCCGCGGAGGCGGGGTCTCCCTCTCCTTTGTAGCGGGGATAGAGGGGGTACTTGCACAGGGGTCGGGCGAGGAGCTGTGCACCGTTCTGGCGGTTCACCTTCGTCGCCACGAGGTTCGCGCTGGAGGGCGCGATGCCCTTCTCCACCCAGTTCTCCAGCGCGGGGAGCAGGTTCACGGTGTCCGCGCCAGCGCCGCCCTCGCAGTGGTTGACGCCGGGGGCGGGGAAGTACTCGACGAAGGAGTCCGCCGCGGCCTGTCCGCCGGAGGCCTGGACGACCCGCTGGTAGTAGGCGGCCGTGCCGTTCAGGGAGATGGCCGCGTCGGTGCCACCGTGCCAGAGGATGAGCTTGCCGCCCCGGGCGCGGAAGCGCTCGAGGTTGGCGTTGTTGGCGGACACCTGCGCGGAGACCTCGGCGATGCGCGACAGCCACGCCTGGGGATCGAAGGCCAGGGGGTCGTAGTTGGGGTCCCGGGTGATGAAGTAGCGGACGATTTCGCGTCCGAAGATGCCGCCGGCCGAGAGGGAGGCGTTGCCCTCGCCCGTCATCCACGGGGCCCACCCTCCGGGGTCCGCCTCGCCGCCAGCGGGCCAGCCCTCGTTGCTGACGGCGCCGTTGAGCCGCATGGGGGAATAGAGGGTGCGGGCCGAGGCGACCTGCTCCGCCGTCAGACAGGTGTCCTGGTCCGCGCCGGTGCATTGGAGGGTGCCGGGGTCGAACTGGCAGGTGGCCGGGTGGGAGATGATGCCGTCGGCGAGGCCGTCCTTGTCGTCACAGGCGTCGAGCACGGCCTTGCCCAGGGTGGCGAGCTTGGCGGTGGAGAGGTTGGCGCCGGGCTTCGAGAACTGCTGGAAGTTCCGGTTGAAGGCGATCATCAGCTCCACGAAGTTGTAGGCGGGGGCGCGGGCGATGATGCCGTCGAAGTCGTCGGGCCAGCGCTGGGCCTGGATGAGGGCCTCGCGGCCACCGTTGGAGCAGCCCTCGAAGTAGGTCTTCTCGGAGTTCCTGCCGTAGCGCTCGCGGATGATGTCCTTGGCGAAGGGCAGCACCCGGTGGATGGAGCGGTCGGCGAAGTCCGCGAGCTTCTCGGAGTCCAGGGCGAAGGCGCCGTCGAAGACCTCGCCGGTGTGACCGCCGTTGGAGGCGATGGCGGCGTAGCCCTGCGCCGTATAGACATCCGTCGGGGCAATCACGCCGTCGAAGCCACCGCCCCCGGAGTAGAGCGTCTTCCCGTTCCAGTCGGTGGGCAGGCGCACCTCGAACTGGAGATCGGCGGGGAGTTTGCCGGTGACCTTGCAGTACTCGGGCAGGGTGCTGGAGGCGGCGACGAGCGTGGCCTCGGTGATGCTGGCGCCCTCGAAGGTCTTCTCGCCGAGGCGATCACAGCGCTGCTGGGCCGTTTGCTCGGGGGGCGTCGGCGGCGGGGTGGTGCAGCCGCCGAGCAACAGCGTCATCGCCACCATTGGTGCCGCCCCCTGCTTCATCTTGTTTCGTCCGCTCATGGTGTCTCCCTGGGATCGTGGTCCGCCCGTATAAGAGCACCGCTGAGGCCAAGGTCGTGCGTGAAGGGCTCGTTCCGCGCCGGAATGGTCAACAGAAACCTCGACCCGCGGAGATGCGCGGAGGGTTCAGCCCTCCTTGAGCCGGTTCATGACCCAGTCCACGAGTTCGTCTTCGCTCTTGCCCGCCAGCGGGATCGCCGCGAGCGCTTGGCCAGTCACCTGACCCTTGGGGAACGTCTTCAGATTACCGGGGGCGTTGTAGCTCTCGGCGTCTGAATGGCTGCCGACGCCAGTGGCGAGGATGAGGTGACGACTCTCGGAGTTGGGGCTGTGCAGCATCTTCCGGATGGAGCCCCGGAGGTCGTCCGCCCATTGCGCCTGAGCCGGCGCGTCCATGCCTCTGAGAAAATGATCGCGCTGCAGGGGCGCCGCGAGCGAGTAAGCCGCGTTCCGGGCATCGGTAGCGTTTTCTCCAGAGCGGATTCCAAGTTTTTGATCTTGGATCTTCCAGAGATCGTCCAGCGAGAGCTGGTGCGTGGAGGGCGGAGAGGAGGTCCGCGGCACGCTCAGTCTTTCCAGGCGCGCCGCCAGGTTTTCGTATCCCTGCGTTGGCGAGGAGGGCGCGGAATTCCTCGGGGACGACGAGGTTGAGTAGACATTGCTCCGCGTGGGCGTGTGCGGGGTCGACGCGTTCAGGGCCGTCAGTCGCGCGAACAGTTGGGCCTCGCTCGGCTGGGAAGTGAAGGCGTCGCGTGGCGGGCTCTCCGTGCTCGTGGTGGGCACGCTGGGCAGGTTCAAGAGCGCGGAGAGGTCAGGCGCAGCGGGGACGTTCTGCGCAGCCTGTTGCGTCGGGGAGTTGCTGCGCGGGGAGTTCGCGGGACTGGTGGTGCGGAGATGGGGGGAGCCGGAGATGCGATCGCTTGGCATGGCGGAGTCCTGGGCAGCAGGGGTTTTGATGAACAGCGTAACGCAACAAGCGCTCGCGGAAGGCTCAGGCCCCGTAGACGTCCCGCGCGGCCGTCAGCGCGGCGCGCAGCTTGTGCTGCCCCGCGTCCTCCGCGAGGGAGCGCATCTCCACCGAGACCCAGTGGCCGTAGTGGACCTCCCGCAGGGCGGCGACGAAGCGCGGGTGGTCCACCGTGCCCGAACCGAGCGGCGCGAGCTGGGACTCGCTCGCGTGGAAGTGGCGGGCCGAGCGCAGGGCCTCGAGGAGCCGATCGTCGAAGGACTCCTGGCTCAGGGTGATGCCGCCCGCGTCCAGGTGCAGGCAGAAGCCCGCGCTGCCCACCTTGCGCACCAGCTCCAGTCCCTCGCGCGAGGTGGTGACGAAGTCACACGCGTACACCGTGGGGTTGGGCTCCACGCACAGTGTGGTGCCGTGCTGAAGCGCCACCTCGCCCAGGGCGTGGAAGAACTCGCAGGCGATCTCCTCGGCCTCGGCGCGCGGTCTCGCCCCGACCTTGCGGTTCTTCGGCGAGCCGAACACCAGCGCCTTCGCCCCGAGCTGTCCCCCGAGTCGGATGATGCCGGAGAGATACTCGCGGGTCGCCGCGCGCGTGGCCGCGTCGTCGAAGATGGTCAGGTCCGCGCGGCCAAAGAGCAGCGCCTGCATGGCCACGATGGGCAGGCCACGCGACTCCCACCACTCCCGGCAGACCCGGATCTCCTCGGGCGTGGCCTTGAGGGGCTCGGACCAGATGGCGGTGGGGGCGAGCTCCACGCCCTGGAAGCCCAGCTCGCGCAGCATGCGCGCCACGTCCTCGTTCTGCTCTCGCGCCCAGGCGATGTTGGAGGCGGCCAGCTTCATCCCCGCGCCTCCTGGGCCCGGGCTCGCTGGGCCGAGGCCACGAAGTCCTTCATGGCCCCGAGCACCTGGCCCCGATCGTACAGGTAGCCATGGTGGCCGCCGAAGAGTGCCGCGTGCTTGCTGCGCATGTCGTAGCGAGGCGCCGCGCCGGGCATCCGCTGCACGAACTCACGCCCGAAGGCCTCACGCGCCAGCTCCTCCACCCCCGTGGGCTCGGTGGCGAGGTTCAACACCTTGAGCCCGTGGCTCAGGGCTCGCTCGATGTCGCGCCAGATGTTGTTCAGGTCGTAGAACTGGAAGACGCCCGCGGTGTTGATGGCCTCCAAGCGGTTGCCGTGGATGAGATCGAAGATGACGTTCTTCTTGAGTCCCGGACCGAACAGACCAGGCAGCCGGACCACGAGCGCGTCGAAGCGCTCCAGGATGAACTGCTCCAGCAGGTGGCGGTTGCGTCCGTAGGCGCCCCCCTTCGACGGGTCGATGGGTGAGTCCTCGTCCACGTCCACCGGGGAGGGATACACGTCCACGGTGGAGATGAGCACCATCTTGCGGGCGCGCACCTCGCGCAGGTCCTCCATCAGCCGCTGGAGGATGGCCAGGTCCTTCTCCGGCTCCGCGTTGGCCTTCCACTTCTCCGCGGGAGCGCCCGCGCTGACGAGCAAATCGAACGAGCGGCCCCGGATGGAGCCGATGTTCTTGGAGTTGTAGAGGTCCGCGAAGGCGTGCTGGCGCAGGAGGTTGCCGCCCACGAAACCGCTATGGCCAATCAGGGCATCAGACACGAGGTTGCTCCGGGTTCCCGGGGTGGTAGCGGTGGAGGCAGGCCTCCATGAGCGTGCGCAGCACCAGCAGGTTGCCGCGCACTCCGCTGATCTTCGTGGGCGTGGGACCGTGTCGCGGGTAGCGGCGAGCCACGGGCAGTTCCGCCACCCGGAAGCCGAGCTCCGGCGCGCGGATGGCCAGGTAGTAGTGCAACTCGTAGCGCGAGAATACCTCGCGGAAGGGCGACACGCGCGGATCCAACAGGAAGCGCCGACTATAGGCACGAAACCCGTTGGTGGTGTCCGTATAGCGCACGCCCGAGGCGAAGCTGATGAGCGGCGCATGGAGCAGCTTGATGCCCAGCCAGCGCATGGGCGGGGTGTTCTCGGCCACGCCGCCGGGGATGAAGCGCGAGCCCTGGAGGTGATCGCCTCCCGCGGCAAGGGCCTCGACGAACCGGGGGATGGCGTCCGGGTCGTCCTTGTTGTTGCCATCGATGGTGATGACGCCTTCGTAGCCCTGCTCCAGCGCATAGGCGAGACCCATGCGCATCTGCGCGCTGAGCTTGCCGGGGCCGGTCTTCACCAGCACGGTGCGCACGCCCAGGGGGCCGACCACGCCGCCCTCCACCGAGCCGTCCGTGCTGCCTCCATCCGCGATGAGCACGTCCACGTCTCGGGTGAAGGGCCGCATGCGCTGAAGTTGCGCGTGCAGCTTCTTGCCCTCGTTGATGACGAAGATGCAGACACAGTAGCGCGAGCGCTTCTCGTGCAGTTCGTTCACCGTGTACGTGGGAACCACCCAGTCCTGGCCCGTCGACTCACCCATGGGACCTCTCCTGCGCGACAATGGATTCCTTGACGATGTTGGTGCGCCGCTCGTCCGCCACGAGCACATTGCTGTTGCGCTCCTCGAGCACGTGGTACAGCGGCCGTTCTCGCGACTCCTCCAGAATGCGGCCCACGTACTCGCAGAGCACGGAGAGGCAGAGGAAGAGCAGGAAGAACATGCCCGAGGACTGCAACGACATCGTCGTCCAGCCCTCGGCCACCCGGTCGCGCAGCAGGTATGTCCCCAGGACATAGCCCATGTAGAGCAGGTTCAGGCCGCTCGCGCCGAGCCCCAGCCAGCTGATCCAGCGCAGAGGGTGCGTGGAGTACGACACCACCATGGCGATGGCCAGTTCCACCGACTCCCAGAAGCCACGGCCCTTGCGCCCCAACCCCTTCCGCCAGACCAGCTCGTAGGGAAAGCTCTGGCTGGAGAAGCCCACGTAGAAGCTCTGCAGCCGCAAGTAGCGGTACTTCTCCTTGATGCGGATGACGGCGTTGACCGCCTGGCGGTTGAGCACCCGGAACTGGGTGGAGTTGGGCTCCAGGCCTCCCTGGAACAGGTGCTTGCCGGCGCCGTAGAACAGCGACGCCCCGATGCGCATCCAGAACGGCTCACCCGAGCGATCCTTGCGCACGCCGAACACCACGCTCGCCCCCGCGCGGGCCTGGGCCACCATGGCGGGAATGAGCCCGGGGGGATCGCACTCGGGCATCATCACCACTGTGAAGTCCCCGATGACCGTGTCCAGGCCCGAGGCGATGGCGATCTCCGCGCCGAAGCGCCGCGACAGCCGGATGTAGCGCACGCACGGGTACTGGGAGAGCTCCTGGGCCACGCGCCGGGCGGTGTCATCCTTCGAGCCGTCATCCACCAGCACCAGCTCGTAGTTGGTGTAGTGGCCCTGCAGCACGGCCATCACCTCGGCGATGAACTCCGGGACGATGGGGCCACAATCGTGGAGCGGCACCACCACCGATACGAAGCAGTCCACGGGTGCCATCAGCTCAGCTCTCCTCGGCCCCTCAAGAGATCGATCTCCTGAAGCACGTCATAGATGTTGTCGATCTTCCCGCCCATGACGCAGACGAGGTTCTTCAGGCCATGGCCCCAGCGGAAGAGGATGGGGCGGCTGTCATCCACCTCGCTGGCGGGCAGCACCGTCTTCACTTCCCACAGCGAGTCCATGTGGCGTGCGTCGCGCAGGGCCGGCATGTACCGGCTCGCGTCCCGGATCATGTACTCGAAGCGCGTGTCGGGCAGGTTGTTCACGAGGTAGTGGTGCGCATCGATCCGGCACCCGTCGGTGCCATCGAACCAGTAGTTGTGCGGGGTGTAGCGCACGTGGCTGAGCGTGTGAAGTCCACGCGAGGGAAAAGGCATGGCCGAGAAGAACGGCCCGCACATGACCGTGACGCCGAAGTCCTTGAGCGGAGCGGGCATGTCGACGAGCGCCATCTCGGTCAACTCGTACTTGAGCGGGAGCGTGGGCAGGTTCGAGTTGGCCAGCACCGGATTGAGCCGGGCATAGGTGCAGTTGAAAACGTAGCGGGCGACCACCTGATCTCCTGCCCCCTTGTCTTGCAAGGACACCTCGATGAGTTCGTCAGCCCGTGCCTGGAGCTTCACGGCCTCGGTGTTGAGGCGGACCTCGAGCCCCGCGGCGCGCAGGTCTCGCCACGTGCGCTGGCGCAGCTTCACGGCGTCGAAGGCGATCTCGCGCACCCGGAAGACGTCCTCGATGAGCGCCGGGTTGAAGAGCGCGCGCACGTCACGGGGCGCGGGCTCGAGTGGGGCGCCAATGCGCGAACAGAACGTGCGGAACTGTTCGGCCGTCACGTGCGAGAAGGTGGTGGCGATTGCGTAGTACTTGTCGAAGCCGTCCACGACGCACTCGGCGTAGTCGCCGACGAAGCGGTCGAAGTTGACGCGCGAGCGCAGGGCGGTGAGCAGGCTACGCGGGTAGTGGTAGCCATTGTGGACGCGTGCCTGGTTCGAGTGCGAGGCGCGCTGCAGCAGCTCCGGCTCCTTCTCCACTACCAGCACGCGGCCCAGGAAGCGAGACAGGCCGAGGGCGAGACTACAGCCGAAGAAGCCGCCTCCAATCACGACCGCGTCGTACTCGCTGGAACCCGTCAAGAGGTGCGTCCCCCCATGGGGGCCCAGCATAGACCATGCAGCACTCCGCCCCGTCAAGCAGACGGGGCGGCCCGCTCCGGCGCCACGCGGGGGGGTCTCAGTCCACCAGCTTGAGGAACCGCACGTCCTTCACGGTGTACAACTCACAACCTTCCACGGAGTTGAAATCCAGGCGCAGGCGCCGCACGGGTGCACCCCTCGCCCAATCCGGGTGCGAGCCCAGCGGCACGAGCAGCGTCCCCGGCCGCGCGTCGAAGAAGAAGGAGTGGGCCTCGGAGAAGTCGCCTCCCGCCTCGGCCCAGAAGACCTGACCCCGGGACCGGCCATCCGGCGCATCCGCGCACTCCAGTTGGAAGGAGACGAAGTCGAACCGCGCGCTCGGGACCGCCTCGGGCAACTCCCAGACCATGAGGGGGTCGGCTCCCGAAGCGCTCAGCAGGCCCTGGGCCGAGGACTGGAGTCCGAACAGCTGGGGCACCCCCGTCACCTCGATGGAGTCCTCCGCGAAGCGCCGCCGCAAGGTCTTGACGCTGTGACCCCAGCTCACCGGGATGCTCTTCAAGTCCTGGAGGTGGAAGACCGACGCGAGTGCCTGGCTGGACGCGGCCGGCTCCTGTTCCAGCTTCAACATCCGGGCCCGATCCTCGCGCAGGAGGAATTGAAACCCGTCGCGCGCGTGGAAGACGTAGCCCCGCTGCACCAACCAGCGGTAGAGCCGGTAGGAGCGCAGCGACGCCGGACCGCCATCAAAGCTCATACGGGGCCCAACCCAGACCACTGGAGGCGGCTCGCGCTCCAGGGCCGCCAGCATCCGCTTCTGGGCCGCGGCCCCGATGGCGGTATAATCCGAGACGTAGCCCGTGGTGACCCGATACCCCAGGTAGTAATAGAAGGACGACAGGTTGGTGAGATCGAAGTACGTCTCCCCGGGAAGCAGCAACGCACCCAGGGTCCCCTTCAGCCGGAGCAGCGGCGCCAGCGCGTCCTGGGGCATGAACATGCGGCCCAGTCTCGGCAGGCCGAGCTGCTCGCCCTCCAGGAGGGGAACCCCCACGGGCACGAGGATGGGGTTGAGCTGCTGGAGCACCTGGGCCCGGGGGGACACGTAGGTGAGCGTGGACTTGAGGCCCAGCAACACGGCGACGCCGAGAATCAGGCCGCCGCGCGCCGCGCGCACGCGGGTCTCGAGCACCAGGCCCAGCGGGATGAGCGAGCCGAGGGTCAGCACCGACATGGCCCCCGTGCGCGACAGGTGTCCGGGATCCATCCGTCCCATGCTGTAGGGAATCATCAACACGAGCAGCAGCAGGCTCACGACGTTCAGCGCCGCCACGCTCCTGCCCTCCCACGAGCCCCGGGGCCACACCCACCGGGCCCGGCAGCTCAACCACCCCAACCCCACCGCGCCGAACAACCAGCCACCAATCCACAGCAGATCCCACATGAGGAACTTCCCGGCGAACCAGCTGGGGACGGCCTGGAGGTACTCGAACCAGGAGATGCCGTAGGCGGTGGCGTTGGCCGAGCCGTTGTCACGGATGAACTCCACGAGGCCCAGCAGATAGCGGGCGCACAAGGCTCCCACGATCGCCACGGCGAGCGCGCCGCCCACGAGCCAGGCCCTGCGCCGCTGCCATAGCTCGCGCCACGCGCCGCTCGCGACACTGCGCCAGGCCATCATCCCGGCCATGGGCAGCGAGGCCACGCCGAGCGCGCCGCCCGTGGACGGATTGTAGAAGCCATGCAGCACCGACAACCCGCCCCACACCAGCAGCCAGGGAATGGGCCGGGCCAGGAGCCAGGGCAGCACGAGGATCAGCAGCACCGGAAGCGCGAGGAAGTGGCGATCTCCCGCCTGCAGCGAGAACACTGCCAGCACGAGCGCCCAGCCGCCACCGACTACCCGGTGCAGCAGGTAGGCCGTGAGCCCCACCACGAGCGACGACCAGATCATGAATCCATGTACGAAGGAGGACGCGGTGCCCTCGAGGAACAGGGCGTTGATGCCGCCGTACACCATGCCGAGCAGCCACTGCAGGGAGATGAAGCCGAAGTAGAAGTCCTGCTTGTTGTCGACGATCTGCTGCCAGGGCGTGAGCAGCTCGCCCAGGTGGAAGTGATCGAGAAACACCAGCGTGCTGAAGACCGGTTGGCGGTGCACCAGGAAGATGCTGACCGCCACGACGAAGGGCCAGGTAATGAGCGTGCGCGGCTCCAGTGGCTCCGGTTCCGCCGGAGGCCGCGTCATTCGCAGACCCACGCTGAACATCGCCGCGAGGATGAAGAGCCCGAGGAGGAACACCGTGAACGCGGGCACGTTCATCCGCGTGATGTGCTCGCCCTGCTGGTAGGCATCCTTCAAGAGCACGAAGAGCAGCAGGGGCGTCAGCGCCTGGGCGCCCAGGACGTACCGCCGCCAGGAGTCACGGCTCCACCGGCGAGACAAGTAGGGGGACAGCACGGTCACCGCGACCATGAGCCCCAGCGCGGACCTGCCCAGCCAGTCCGGCAGATCTGGATTCAAGACGTGGGGAGAGCTCAACTCCTTCAACACATACAGCCCCACGCCGGAGAACCACAGCCCGGCGCCTAGCAACAGGGTGGCCAGGTACTCGAGGGAGAAGGCCTCCAGGTCCTTCACCTTCAGCACGACGCGCGCCCACGCATGGCTCAGGCCCACGCTCGCCGTCAGCACTCCTGCGCCGATCAACTCCTCGCGCGGCGCGGCTCCGCGCGTCACCCAGAGCACCAGGGCGTAGAGGATCGACGCCGCGCCGAGCCACATCGCCAGCGGACCCCGCCGCGACGAGGGCTCCCGGTCCTCGAGCCACGTGAAGCGCAGACGGTTGAGCACGCCCGCCACGACGAAGAAGACGGCGAAGACCAGCAGCAGCGACCCGTAGATGACGGTGAAGTCAAAGTCCTTGTAGGAGTTCGACCACGTAATGCTGCCCACGATGATGTCTGGGTACGACTGCGAACCCGAACGGGACCAGAGGCGCAGCAGGTTCCGCCAGGATTGGTCGAAGAGGAGCCCGCCCAGCACCAGGCTGACGAGCAGGGATGCCGTCGCCACCCTTCGGGAGCGAGGAAGAAGACCAGTCCTCGCGCTCGCAACCGTTGTATCCGCGTGTAGCATCGCGCGGAAGGGAGCATGAGGAGCCGGGACTTGGCAAGCACCGAAGCTCTATCACGGCCCTACCGAGAGTAGGCTCCACGGCGTCTTCGCTCCAGGCGCGGGATCGCGGCCATTTCTGGTCCCCCAAGCAGGCCAAGCAGGGGCGAGGCGGGCCCCGGAGGCTCGAGCCGCCCCAGCCAAGAGCGCCCGGCCCCTGCCGCGCACCTCTTGGGAGCGCGGCCAGGGTCGGCGTGTACCCCAAGGGGCCGAGTGGCTTCCTGGCGCACGGCTCGGGCGGCCCCCAGGCGCATCAGCCTCGTGGTGTGATTTCCTTCCGTCAGTTCCGAGGCGCGGCGAGCAACTGCCCCCCAGCGTCCCCCGTCGTCAAGTTCCACCGTCGCCAGTTCCAGGGAACCGACTACGATGGGCGGCTATGACTCTACTGCTCAGCGCTACTCCCGAATACCTTCAGCAATGCCGCGATGCACAGGCTCGGGAGCAGGCAGCATCGCTGATCGCCACCAACCAGTGGGCCCATGTAGACAAGGCACAGGCGCACCACGATTTCCAGCGTCTCTACGGTGAACTGGCGCCGCTCATTGGCTACAGCGAGCCGTCTTCACCCGCGGTCCAGCAACTGATGGCGCGGCACTACGCGATCGCATCCCGTTTCTATCCCGCGTCACGGCAGGCCTACGTCGGCACTGCGCTCTTCTATGCGGAGAACGCTGACATGAAGGCGTTCCACGATGCCTACCACCCCCGGCTCGTAGAGTTTTTAGGCGAGGCGATGTTCGTCTACGCGCATAGCGAACTTTGAAGGCCCACATGGCCGCATGAGCGCTGAAGCCCTTCTTCCGGTTCCCCGTGCTGACGCACCTGCTGATGGGCCAGCTGATGCCGTTGAACGAGGCGAGGGCCCAGCTCGGTCTGTCCCCCTATCGTGGCCGCTCGGCGCACCTCGTCCAGGCCGCGGCCTCGCCCAAGCTCCACATCATCATGGGCCACCGGAGACTCGCCGGGGGCATTGCGCTGCGCGACAACCAGCTCTTCGTCGGGCCGACGACCGCCAACAGCTCCACGAGCCGCAAGGAAGCGCCGCACGTCGAGCCCGGGACCGTGATCGTCAGCACGACGACGACCCATGCGGACAATGGCTTGTTCCGGCGCGTGTTGGAGGCGGTCTCGCCCATGAACGTCCCCGTGCTCGCCACGGCCGCGGGGGCCCAGGACATCCCCTCCGGCTGGTCATCCCCCTCGTTGGAGACCAGACCCTCAACGCGTCGAGCGCGCGGGGCTAGGGGAACGTGGACGTCGAGAGCATTTCCGCCGCGGCCTAGACTCCTCTCCCCCCATCACTCTTCTGGAGCTCGAGGTGTGGACCTGGCTGTCCCGCTCGTGCACGTCGATGCCGATGTTCTCCATCGCCTCCCCCCACTTCGGCGGTCACGTCCGCGCCGCCGAAGTGAGGGCTCGGTGGGCCTCCACGCACATGGCCGGCCAGCCGCTTCATCACCGCTATACGTCCCGGCTCTACTGCTGCCAGACCGTGACGTTGGAGCTGCCGTTGCTGCCGAAGCCCTCGGTCGCCAGGACCTGATAGTTCATGGTCCCGAGGTTCATGCCCAGGTTGCGCCAGGCGTTGACGTGATTGGCGAAGGTGATGGTGTTGTTGGTGCCAGTGGGGCGCTTGGAGGTCCGCACGCTCCAGTACTGGTAGAAGGTGCGGGTGCCCTCGATGGAGGGGGCGTTGACCCGCTGGGTCCGGAAGATGTTGTAGGTGCCGCCGTCGGTGTTGACGGTGCCCAGGAACGTGGCGCCGCTGCCGGGCGGAGTGAAGCTGCCCCAGTTATCGACGACGTAGTACTCGATCAGCGGGTTCGTCGACCAGCCATAGAGCGTCAGATAGCCGTTCGAGCCGGCGTTGAAGACTCCGGCGTTGTAGCCGACCACCCGGTTGGTCGAGCCCGTGGCCCAGCCCTTCCCAGCCACCATGTTGCCGCTCGAGCCGAGGCTCCAGGTGATGCTGTAGTTGCCATCGCTGCCCAGGTTCAGGCAGCCCGACCCGGAGTCCTTCCACATCGTATAGAAGTACCCGTTGTGGGTGCCCGTTTGATTGTTGCACACGCTCTGTGCCTGCGCGCTTCCAGCAGAAGCCAGGGCGAATACAACAGGCAGAGCATATGACAACACAAGCCTCTTCAGTCGCGTGAGCGTCATTTCGGTCTCCCCAGAATGTCTGTTGTTGATTGTTCTCGGCGCCGTCGGTTCGTGACCCTTGAGGGCGCCATCAATTAATTACATGCGCTTCCCCGTGTGGTCAAGCCTGTTGATTCTGAAAGCAGAACGGGGAGCCAGGTGGCTCCCCGTTCCCTCGCCGTCAGCGCATCGGCTTGATCGTTCGAATCGAACCGTCAGGATTGTAGTTCAGCTCGTTCACCTTGACGTTCCGCAGGTGCGTCTTACCCGAGAGCTGGGTGTCGTGGTAGAACAGCCACCACTTGCCATCGTGCTCGACAATCGAGTGGTGGTTGGTCCAGCCCTGCACCGGCTCCAGGAGCACACCCTGATAGGTGAAGGGTCCGTACGGGTTGTCGGCGACCGCATACACCAGCCGGTGGGTGTCGCCCGTGGAGTAGCTCAGGTAGTAGCGGCCCTGGTGCTTGTGCATCCAGGAGCCCTCGAAAAAGCGCCGGTCGGAATCGCCGCCGAGCAGTGGCTTGCCGGCTTCGTCGACGATGGAGAGATCACGTGGAGCCTCGGCGAACGTCAGCATGTCGGCGTTCATGCGCGCGATCTTGGGCATCAGCGCGGGCTTGTCCGGCTGCTTCAGGTCGGTCACCGAGCCGTTCTGCTCGTAGGTTCCGCTCGCCCAACGCTGCAGTTGGCCGCCCCAGATGCCGCCGAAAATCATGTAGGACTGCCCGTCGGTATCGGTGAACACCGCCGGGTCGATGCTGAAGCTGCCCTTGAGCGGCTCCGGCTCGGCCTTGAACGGCCCCTCTGCCCGGTCAGAGACCGCTACGCCGATGCGGAAGATGTCCTGTTTGTCCTTGGCCGGGAAGTACAGGAAGTACTTGCCGTCCTTGTATGCGGCATCGGGAGCCCAGAGCTGGCGGCCGGCCCAGGGGATGTCCTCGAGCCGCAACACCACGCCATGGTCGGTGACTTCCGCCCCGACGCGCTCCATCGAGAAGACATGGTAGTCGCGCATGGCGAAATGGCTGCCGAGGTCATCCTCGGGCACGCCCGCCTCGATGTCATGGGACGGGTAGAGATAGAGGCGGCCGTTGAAGGCGTGGGCCGAGGGATCGGCGGTGTAGATGCTCGAAATCAGTGGTTGATTCAGGAATTGGGGATCAGCGGGCGTCGCCCGTTGGGCCGTGGCACAACCGCCCGCGGCGGCGCTCAGCAGCCCTGTCGCCGCAGCGGCACGCAGTTTGGTCAGCATGTCGTCTCTCTCCTCTGTGACTGATGAGGTTCAGTCGGCTCGGTGCAATCAGATGTAACGGTTGACCAGGTTTTCCAGCGCCTCCTGCCGTCCGGAAACCGGAGTCACGTCTTCATTACGGCTCAACACGCGCTCGGAGAGCGCTTCCAGTGAGAGGCGACCCTCGAGCGCGTCTCGCCCGAAAGATGTCCGCCAGCCGGCGTAGCGCTCACGAACGGCCTTGGCGAGCCGGTCATCCTCGATCATGCGCGCTGCGACCAGGAGTGCCCGGGCGCAGAGGTCCATTGCTCCGACGTGGCCGTGGAACAGGTCGGTCGGATCGATCGACTGGCGCCGTACCTTGGCGTCGAAGTTCAACCCGCCGGTCGTGAAGCCGCCACCCTGCAGCACCGAGTAGAGCGCGATGGCGGTTTCGGGCAGGTTGTTCGGGAACTGGTCGGTGTCCCAGCCCAGCTGGGGATCCCCCCGGTTCATGTCCAGACTGCCGAAGATGCCGAGCGCCTGGGCCAGAGCGAGCTCGTGCTCGAAGCTGTGGCCGGACAAGGTCGCATGGTTGGCCTCGATGTTGACCTTCACCTCCTTCTCCAGTCCGTAGCGCTTCAGAAAGCCGTAGACCGTTGCCACATCGAAGTCGTACTGGTGCTTGGTGGGCTCGCGCGGCTTGGGTTCGAGAAGGATGGTGCCCGTGAAGCCGATACGGTGCTTGTAGTCCACGACCAGGCTCAAGAAACGCCCGAGCTGGTCGAGCTCCTGCCGCAGATCCGTGTTGAGCAGCGTTTCGTAGCCCTCGCGCCCACCCCACAGGACGTAGTTCTCGCCGCCCAGTTGCAGGGTTGCATCGATCGCCGCCTTGACCTGCGTGGCGGCCATGGCGAACACCTCCGGGTCGGGATTGGTGGCGGCCCCCGCCATGTAGCGACGATGGCTGAAGAGGTTCGCCGTGCCCCACAGCAACTTGACACCGGTGCGTTGCTGGTGTGCGGCGAGGTGTTCCACCATGTGACGGAAGTTGGACAGGCTTTCACGCGGCGTGGCGCCCTCTGGCGCGACATCGCGGTCATGGAAGCAGTAGTACGGGACGCCGAGCCGACTGAGAAAGTCGAACGCGGCCTCGGCCTTGCGCACCGCGAGCTCCATGGGGCTGCCGCCGGTGAACCAGGGCCGCAAGAAGGTTTCGCCCCCAAAAGGGTCCAGCCCTGTCCACACGAAGCTGTGCCAGTAACACACGGCGAACCGCAAATGCTCTTCCATGCGCTTGCCAAGCACGATGCGGTCCTTGTCGTACCAGCGGAAGGCCAGCGGGTTGTTGCTTTCGGGCCCCTCATAACGGATTGGCTTGATCTCGGCGAAATAGCTGCTGCTCATCAGTAGGCCTCCTGCTTTCAGCGGGATGAAATCATCGGGGGTTCAGGCGCTTGAGCGCGGGGTACAGCGCGCGGAAGCGCTCGTGGCGTTGCATCAGGTACTGCCGATGCTCGGGCGCGCGAGGCCGCCAGCGTTGCGCCACGGGGGGAGGGCGGCACACCGCTGCCTCGTCGCCACCCACGGAGAGCCAGGCCAGACGGGCTGCACCGAGGGCCGCACCTGCCTCGCTGCCTTCATGGGTCACAAGCTCGAGGTCGAGCACGTCTGCCAGCAGTTGCGCCCAGCGTTCGCTGCGTGCACCGCCGCCCACCAAGGACAAGCGCTCCACCGCGGTGCCACCCTGCCGCAGGGCGAGCAGGCCATCGCGCAGGCCAAAGCTCACGCCCTCCATCACCGCATACGCCACCGACGCCGCTGCGTGTTCGTTCAACAGGCCAAACAGCACGCCACTGGCATTCGGGTCGTTGTGAGGCGTGCGCTCGCCGGACAGGTACGGAAGGAAGAGCGGCGCATGGTGCATCGCGTCGGGGGTGAGTGAATCGATGTGTGCGAGGAATGCCGACACGTCGGCGTGTCCGGTGAGCCTCGCCGCCCAGGTGAGGCAACTGGCGGCCGACAACATCACGCTCATCTGGTGCCAGCGCCGCGGGAGCGCATGGCAGAATGCGTGGACGGCCGACCGCGGGTTGGGCCGGAATCGGTCATTGCAGACGAAGAGCACGCCCGAAGTGCCGAGCGACAAGAAGCCCTGGCCCGGCTCCACCGAGCCAATGCCCACCGCGCTCGCCGCGTTGTCTCCGGCGCCTCCCGCCACCACCGCGGTCCGCGGGATGCCCCAACGACGGGACCATTGCGGAAGGATCCGCCCGCTCGGCTCGCTCCCCTCGACCAGCCTGGGCATCTGATGCCGGTGCAGGTCGCAGGCCGCGAGGAGCTCATCGGACCAGTCGCGACGGGCAACGTCGAGCCACAGTGTCCCCGCGGCGTCCGACATCTCGCTCACCTTTTCGCCTGTCAGTTGTAGGCGCAGCCAGTCCTTTGGCAGCAAGACGGTGGCGATTTGAGCGAATGCCTCGGGTTCATGGCGCCTCAGCCACAGCAACTTCGGCGCCGTGAACCCTGGCATTGCCAGGTTGCCCGCGAGCTCGGTGAGGCGCGGCGCTCTGCGCATCAGCTCCTCGCATTCGGCGCCGCTGCGTCCGTCGTTCCACAGGATGGCCGGCCTCAGCACCCGGTCGTGCGCATCAACCACCACTGCGCCGTGCATCTGGCCCGACAGCCCAATGGCTTCGACAGCGCGCAGGGCCGCCGGTTGGGCCGCGGCCAGCCCATCCAGGGCGCGGCACGTCGCGTCCCACCATTGCTGGGGGGCCTGCTCCGACCACAGCGGATGCGGTCGCGAGACAGCGAGAGGCTCGCGAGCGGTGGCCACGATCCGTTGGTCACGGTCCAGCAGCAGCACCTTCACTTCAGAGGTACCGAGGTCTATGCCGATGAACATGCTTTGCCCTCTGCCCGGTCAACGAGCACGGTCGGCCTATGCGGGCCCAATGGAGGCCGCGGAGGAAGTGGGCGTCACCTGGGGGAGCGCGGTGGCGTGCTGCCGCTGCGGCGGGCGACCGAGAATGATCATGCTCAGAACGTCGTCTTGCGTCAGGTCCGCCACACGCTCGGTGCTCACCACCTTGCCGTTCTTCATCACGGTCACGCGGTCGCAAACCTCGAAGACGTCCGGCATGTCGTGGCTGATGAGGAAGATGCCGATACCATCGGCTTTCAGGCGACGAATCGTATCCATCACCATGCGTGTCTCCGCCGGGCCGAGGGCCGCGCACGGTTCGTCCATGATCAGGATCCGCGCATTGAAGTAGAGCGCTCGCGCGATCGCCACCGTTTGCCGCTGCCCACCGGACATCGCGCGCACCGGCTTGCGCAGTTCGGTGAAATGGGGATTCAGCCGCTGAATGATTTGTCGCGCCTCGTGCTGCATCCGGGGCGTGTTCAGGGTCCTCCACGGTGTCATCAGCTCGCGGCCGAGGAAGAGGTTGGCCGCGGCATCGAGGTTGTCGGCGAGCGCCAGGGTCTGGTGGATGGTTTCGATGCCCGCGGCACGCGCCTCTCGCGGACTCCCGAAACGCATCGGCCGGCCATTGACGAGGATTTCGCCACTGTCCGGGGGGTACACGCCGGACAGCATCTTGATGAGCGTCGACTTGCCGGCCCCGTTGTGGCCGAGCAGGCCCACCACCTCTCCCGCGTGGAGGTCGCAATTCACTCCATCGACGGCCATGACGCCGCCGAAATGCTTCGTGACCTGGCGAACTTCGACCAGGGGCCGGCGACCATCATGGCCAATCATCGAGTGCTCCGTCGGTTGTAGACCACGTCGAACCACACCGCGGCAATGAGCACCAGGCCGATGAAGATCTGCCGCTTCGCGCTGGAGACATCCATGAGCACCATGCCGTTGTCCAGGCTCTGGATCAGCAGCGCCCCCACCACGCAACCCGCGATCGAGCCCACGCCGCCCGCGAGCGAGGTGCCGCCGATCACCGCCGCGGCAATCACGTACAGCTCCGCCATCTGCCCCATCGAATTCGCCCCCGAATTCAGGCGCGCCGTCGTGATCATCGCCGCCAGTGCGGCGAGCGCGCCCATGAGCATGAAGAGGTAGAGCATCACGCGGAACGTCGGTATACCCGAGAGCAACGCGGCTTCCGGATTGCCGCCCAGTGCAAACAGGTAGCGTCCGAAACGGGTGCGCTCAGCGATGAAGCTCATCACGAACACGACGGTGATGAAGATGAGGACCGGCACCGCGATCCCTTTTCCTACCCGGTTCTGCTGTGCATCGAAGCCGACATCGCTGTTCATCACCGCGACGAACGCTCCAATCGCGCCGCATTGCAACACCACCCGCAGCACGTCGGCCCACAGCGGGGGCTGTTCGGCGCCGTAGAGGGCGCTCGTGCGACGCACGTGCCAGCGATGCCAGACAACGGCGATGCAGGTGAGCACGCCCAGTGCCGAACTCCAACTCACGCCGATCGAACCGGACAAGCCGCCACCGAGGACCTGATAGTTGGTATGCAGCGGCGCGATGGTCTGCCCGTCAGCGACGAGGAAGGCCGCACCGCGATACATCAGGTAGCCGGCCAACGTGACGACGAAGGCAGGCACCTGTCGATAGGCGACCCACCACCCCTGAAAGGCCCCGACGGCGACGCCCGCCGCCACGCCGAGCGCGATGCTCAGCAGCCAGCCCCAGTTGGCTTCCGGAGGAAACCACTGCACCTGGCTGTAAGCGATCAGCATGCCGGTAAAGGCGAGCAGCGAACCCACGGACAGGTCGATCTGCCGGGCTACGATCAGGAACACCATGCCACAGGCCATGATGCCGGTCACGCATGTTTGAATTGACAGGTTGTAGAGATTGCGCGGCGTGAGGAAGGTGCCTTCGGTCAGAGCCGCCAGGGCGGCCCAGACCATGAGCAGCACCAGGACCATTGAACTGAAGCGCGGGTCAAAGCCCGTCTTGCGGAGAAGGATTTGCATCGCGAGGGCGTGTTCTGGGAGAGACGGCCTCGCGGCGCTCGTCGCCGCCGCGAGGCCGAGCGGTTTCTTACCTGCAGGCTTTCGGCGCCTTCGCGCCGCTCGCGCCCGCGCACACCTGCTGTCTGGTGGCCCAACCCGAGTTGAGGACGTGGTCGAGGTTGTCCGCTGTGATAGGTACCGGCTTCAGGAAGACCGCTGGAATGGGCAACTTCTTGGTACCGCCGTTCCAGATGGTCGCGCCCTGAAGTGTCGACGGCTTCGTGCCCTTGGTCATCGCGACCGCGAAATTGGCCGCCGCCTCGCCCAGCACGCGGGTGTCCTTGAACACGGTGACCGTCTGCTCGCCGCGGGCAATCCGGTTCAGCGCTGCGATGTCGGCGTCCTGGCCGGACACCGGGACTCCGGTCAAGCTCTGCGCCTTCAGGGCCGCGACCGCGCCTCCAGCAGCACCGTCATTCGAGGCCACCACCGCGTCGACCTTGTTGGAATTGCGCGTGAGGATCTGCTCCATGTTGCGCTGAGCGACTTCCGGCGACCAACCTTCGGTGTACTGCTCGCCCACCACCTTGATTTTTCCGGCCTGGATGGCGCTTTGCAGGACCTCGAGCTGGCCGCGATGCAGGAAGTCCGAGTTGGGATCGGTCGGCGAGCCCTTGATGAATGCGTAGTTCCCCTGTGGCTTGACCTTCAGCACCTCGCGGGCCTGGATGCGGCCCACTTCGACGTTGTCGAACGTGACATACAGCACCCCTGGGTCCTGGATGAGGCGGTCGTACGCCACCACCGGAATGTTCTCCTGACGAGCCCTCTGCACAGCGGGCAGAATGGCGTCGGAGTCATAAGCAAGCACGATCAGCGCGTTGGCGCCGCGCGAAATCAGGCCCTCCACGTCCGACAGCTGCTTTTCGTTGGAACCCTGCGCGTCGGCGCTGATGTACTTCGCACCAAGCTTCTGCAAGGCCGCCTTGAGCGCGGCCTCGTCGCGCTTCCAGCGCTCTTCCTGGAAGTTGGACCAGGAGACGCCTACCACCAGGCTCTCTGCGTTTGCGACTCTCGGCACGGCTGCCATGACGGCGAGCCACAACAGGGTGGCCCCGCGGTTCAGTCTCATGTGCGTCTCCTCTGGCGCGCCCCCTGGCGCCTTCGCGTTGATATCGCCGAATTGGTTTGTTCGATGAACAAACCATAGAGCCGAACGCCAGGCCCGTCAATCAGGAGAGTAATGGGAATCAGCAGAGGGCCCCCTCATCGCATCATGAGTGCTGTCGCTAGCGAATTCGACATAGCGCGTCATTCATTGCCCGCGTGGCCGTGGCAACCATCGGCCGTGAGCGCGCACGGGCCCGGATGGGAGCTGGAGTACACCATCAAACAGATGGGCTGGCTGCTCTCCAATGCGGGGAACGTCTCACAACTGTTCGCCTCAGGAGTGCCGATGATGCTGACGCAGCGCGCCGAAGCAGAGGTGGTGCTCGACTGGACGATTTTGACTGCGGTTGTATTTTTTTTGTGCACTGCCGATGGTGAAAGCACATCGGCGCTCAACCGAGGCCCAGACGACCCGCGGGGGGATGACGTCAGGCCATCAGGGCTTCATGCAGCACTGCACCCGCGGCGCCCACAGCGCAAGCATTGATGCCGAAGCGGCAATGCCGTACTTCGGTGGTGTGGAAGGCGTACCGCGCCTGCAGCCCCGCGAAGCACTCGCGGGCCGCATCGAGAAAGACCGGGCCGAGCTGTACCATGGGGCCGCCAAGCACGAGGACTGCCGGGTCGAGCATGTTGCAGATGTTCTGCATCAACATGCCCAGATAGCGCCCTGCACGACGCGCGGCCGCCACTGCCGTCGCATCGCCCCCGGCCACCCGACGCGCCAGTTCGTCGATTGGCAGCACGGGGTCTGGGGTGCCCGTAATATCAAGACTGACTGCCCGCTGTGAGATGAAGGTTTCGGAGCAGCCACGGCTACCGCACCGGCACGGCGGTCCGTCGAGTTGCAGCACCGTATGGCCGACTTCCCCTGCCGTGCCGTCATGACCGAGGTGGAGCCGATCGCCGAGAACGATCCCCCCGCCTACGCCAATGCCCATGCTCAGGTAGACGAGTGAGTTCGTCTGGGCGCCAGTTCCAAAGACGTACTCGGACAACGCCGCGGCGTTGGCTTCGTTCAGCACCTTCACCGGCGATTGGCGTACGCCGACTCTCTTCAACGCCTCACACAGCGGCTGCTCGATGTCCTGGTGGTGCCAGCCGAGGTTTGGCACCACGCCCACCCGATGACCGTGCACATCTACGGTTCCTGGAACTCCGACGCTGATCCCCAGGACGCGCCAGCCCTGGGCGCACAGCGAAGCGTCCTGTTGAGCGATGAGCCCGGCAAGCGCCGTGAGCGTGGAGCCCAGGTCCGAGGGCGAATACGGTTGCTGACGAGAGCCGAGCAGTTCCCCCTGGAGGTTGCACGCGACCACGTTCAGGTAGTCCACGCCGATCTCGGCACCTATGAGCGCCAGGCGAGAGGGGTCGAGCCGCAGGGGCGTTGGGCGCCGGCCCACGGCGCTGGATGCGGGCGCCTCGGACTCGCACAACCAGCCCTCGTCGATCAAGTCCTGTACCAGCAGGCTGACGGTGGACTTCGTCAGCCCACTGCGCTTGGCGAGGTCCGCCCGCGACAGGCCCGCCTCCTGCCTCACCAACCGGAGTATCGCTGCACTGTTGATTCGCTTGATGAGGCTCTGATTGCCCGTCAGGGCTTCTGCATGTCCGGAAGGCGGCACGTGAAAAAGGGCGAGAAGGAGTTTATTCGAACATTAGACCAAATGCCTCGGGAAGAGGCCTAGGGAAAAATGGGGGCGCATGGGCGGGTGGCGAGGTGGGTAGCGAGATGGGCGGTTCTCCTCTGAACAGCGCCCCTCACTTTCCCCCCCCCGCCGCGTCCCCGGCCCGAGGGGTGAGCGCCTGCTGCGGACCGCCAGCGCCATCACCCGCGCCATCGATGTGCCCCTGACCCTCGACATGGAGCGCGCACCTCGACGTCGCTGCTCGCCCTCCCGGTGCACCATCGCCTGGCCGCCGGGAAGCCGGACGAGCCGGCGGATCTGATGGAGCTGCACGGCGAGCGCGTGAGCCTCGTGCTCCGCCCCGGCGCCCCCGGACTCCACGGCGGGGCGCGCTGCCGGAGGCGCCCTGCCCGGGGTGCCCGTCGCGAGGGTGATGCACACGCCAGTGCTTGCCGTGGGAACACCGGCTCTGCACGGCGCCCGCTTCGCCGACCTGTTTCTACGCAGTCAGCCCACGCAGGTGCCGCTCCAGGATGGGAATCATTTCCCTCACCTTGGGCGAAGAAAGGCGCTGAGGAGGATAGACAAGGTGCACCGGCGCATACTCCGTGGCCCAATCCGGAAGTACCCGGACGAGCCTCTTCGTGGTGAAGTCTTCCTTGCGCAGGGGTTGGGGCACCAAGGCCAACCCCGCCCCGTGCCTCACGAGGCTCAGGATCCAGGAGAAGGACGTGGACGAGACCACGAAATCCGGCTTCAACCGGACGGCCTCTCCGCCCGCCGAGCGAAGGTGCCACGGCATGTCGCCCTTGTTGCCCTTATTGAGCACGAAGCCGATGCACGGATGCGCCACGAGGTCTCGCGGGTGCTGAATGGCCGAGGCGCCCTGGAGATAGCGGGAGCTCGCCACCACGACCGAGTTTCCCACCCCGAGGCGCTTGGAGCGCAGGCTGGAATCTTCCAGGTGCCCTCCCCGGATGGCGATATCGAATCCCTCGGTGATGAGGTCCACGTAGCGATTGCTTAGATGGGTCTCCACCTTGACCTGAGGATACTTGTTCCGAAACTCGCTCACGGCGGCGGAGACCTCCGAGGACGGAAAATCCGCGGGCGCGCTGATCCTCAAGGTACCGGTGGGCTGCCGCCGGGTCACCGTGGCTCCCTCGAAGGCACCCAGCAGGGTCTGGATCGCGACTTCGGATTCCTTGAAGAAGGCGGCGCCCTTGTCCGTCAGTTTCAACTTCCGGGTGGTTCGGGTCAGGAGACTCACCCCCAGGGTCCTTTCCAGGCCAACCACCCGGTCACTCACGGTGGAGACGGAGAGACCGAGGCTCCGAGCGGCCTTGCTGAAGCTTCCCGCCCTCACCACGTTCACGAAGATCAGCGCTGCATTCAAATCCGGATTCATTTTTCGCCTATCCGGAAAATATATTGAGATTCTTCGCCCTTCTCAAGGGAATCCGTCGGGCCAAGAATGGGGGTATCCAATGAGCGAGACCCCGATGACCAAGACCATTGCGAAGGAATCCATCCAGCAACTCTTTACCGAAGCCCGCACCCACCATTTCTGGCAGGACAAGCCCATCGCGGAGCAGACCCTGCGGGAGCTCTACGAGCTGATGAAATGGGGACCCACGTCGGTGAACTCCGCGCCAGCGAGGATCGTGTTCGTGCGGAGTGAGTCGGAGAAGGCCAGACTCTATCCCGCCTTGATGGGGTCCAACCCCGAGCAGGTGAAATCGGCCCCCGTGACGGCAATCATCGCCTACAATGAGAAGTTCTACGAAGATCTGCCCCGGCTCTTTCCGAGCTATGATGCGAGGCATTTCTTCACCAATGATCCCAAGTTCAGCTACGACACCGCCTTCCGCAACAGCTCCCTCCAGGGCGCCTACTTGATTTTCGCGGCCCGCGCGCTGGGCTTGGACGCCTGCCCCATGTCAGGCTTCGACAATGCGGAAGTGGACAGGGTCTTCTTCTCGGGCACGGCCCTCAAATCGAACTTCATCTGCACGCTCGGGTACGGTGACAGTTCGAAGCTCTACCCGCGGGGACCGCGCCTGGCTTTCGAGGAAGTGTGCACGATTGTTTGATCGCCCCCGTTCCATGGCGGTCACGAGTAAAACAAGGAGGACAGTGATGCTCACTCGAATGGGGAGCCGGTTCACCGCGGTCATGCTGGGACTGGTGCTGGGGGGCGCGGCCCTGGCGAAGGAGCCGGCGAAGCAGCAGGTGAAGGAGTCCTCGAGCAGGTCGGCCATCCCCACGCGACTGGACGCGGTCATCGATGGGGCGCTGGCCGACAAGCGGTTGGTGGGCACGGTGGTCTTGGTGGCTCGGGATGGACAGGTGATCTACCACCGGGCCGCCGGGCAAGCCGACCGCGAGGCGCACGTGCCCATGCGCGAGGACGCCGTCTTCCGGCTCGCGTCGGTGAGCAAGCCCCTGGTGTCCGCGGCGGCGATGGCGCTCGTGGACCAGGGCAAGCTCGGGCTCGAGGATCCGGTGACGAAGTGGCTGCCCACGTTCCGGCCGAAGCTCGAGGATGGCCGCGAGCCCGTCATCACCGTACGGCAGTTGCTCACCCACACGGCGGGACTCGACTATGGCTTCTTCCAGCCGCCGGCGGGCCCCTATGCGCGCGCCGGGGTGTCGGACGGGGTGGATGAGTCCGGGCTGAGCCTGGAGGAGAACCTGCGCCGCCTCGCCTCGGTGCCGCTGGGGTTCGAGCCGGGAACCCGCTGGCACTACTCGCTGTCCATCGACGTGCTGGGCGCGGTGGTGGCGAGCGCGGGCGGCGCGCCCCTGCCCCAGGTCGTCGAGCGGCTCATCACCCGGCCCCTGGGCCTACGTGACACCGGGTTCGTGGCGAAGGTGCCCAAGCGGCTCGCCACGCCCTATGCGGACGGCAAGCCCGAGCCGGTACGCATGGGAGCCCACCACGAGATGAGCGTGGGCGGCGTTTCCTTCCGCTTCGTTCAGGGCCGGGCACTCGATTCGCGCGCGTACCCCTCTGGAGGCGCTGGCATGGTGGGCAGCGCGGGTGAGTTGCTGAAGTTCCTGGAGGCGGTACGCACGGGAGGCGCGCCCTTGTTCCAGTCGTCGGCGACGGCCGCCGCGATGCTCGCGCCCCAGACCGGTACGCTGGAACTCCCCAACGAGCCGGGATGGGCCTTTGGCTTCGGCGGCGCCGTGCTCGTGGATGCCACGAAGGCGGCCACGCCCCAGTCCCCGGGCACCTGGCGGTGGGCCGGCGCGTATGGGCACACATGGTTCGTCGATCCGAGGCGCCGCCTGAGCGTGGTGGCGCTGACGAACACGGCCATCGAGGGCATGTCGGGCGCGTTCCAGCGCGACCTCCGGGATGCCGTCTACGCCGGGCTCGCCGCGGAGGCATCGACTCCCCCCGCCCCCGCTCGGTAGAGGTGTCCGGCCGGCGGCTCAGCCCTCGTAGGTGGTGATGTCCACGTAACTGGGGCAAGCCCATTCGCGTGTTCGGAGAGCCACTTGTACAGCCAGGACTGCTTCCAGCGGGCCTCCTGCGCCGATTCCGCGCCCAGCCTGTCCTTGCCCTCGCTGGTGACGAAGCCCACGGCGGTGCCAGTGGTGTGATTGCTGAAGCCAGGGACGGGTACAGCAACACGCGGTCGACTCGCGCGAAGCCAACCGTCTCCCGGTACAGCGGCACGTTGCCACCGCCTCGGATGAAGGCACCGAAACCTTCCGCCGACACGTAGACGTTGTGCTTGCCCTCCCGGACCACCCGGGCGAGGTAGGCCGCCGCCGCACGGGGCGGGGCAGCGGCGCTTCCGCTCCCGGCGGAGCAAGCCTACCTGAGAGGAGGAGTCAGTTCATGCCCTCCGCGCGGATTGTCCATGGGCATGGAGGGTCATGGCAGGGATGCGGGCTGTTTCCCGGGTGTGTGGTTCTTTATCATCGGCCCCTCTCATGCAGAACGCAGGAGCACCATGAACAAGCCCGAATTTTTCGTCACCCCCGGCTATGGGGACCGCCAGCTCGAGGGCATGCATTACTCCCAGGCGCTGAAGATCGGCAATCGCGTCGAGACCTCGGGTCAGGGCGGCTGGAACGACGACTGGGAATTTCCCGAGTCGCTCACCGAAGAGATCGCCCAGGCGTTTCGCAACGTGGGTCGCACGCTGGCGACCGCGGGGGCGGGCTGGGAGCACGTGGTGCACGTGAACTCGTATCACCTCGGCTTTCCGCCCGAGGTCAACGAGACCATGGTCAGGCTGTTTCGCCACTACATGCCCAATCACGCGCCCATCTGGACTTCGCTCGGCGTCGCGGCGCTGGGCGATCCGACGATGCGGGTCGAGATCCGCGTGACGGCCATCGTGCCCTGACGCGAGCTTGTCCGTGCCGTCGCGCCAGCCCTCGGGCAGGGGCGGCACGGGCGCCATCCTCGCCGCGCCGCCGCGCTACGGGTCGACCGCGGGCGCCGCGTCGCCGAAGGTCTGCCTGACCCAATCGACGAAGACCTTCAACCGGGCATGCTGATGCCGGTTGGGCGGATAGATGACATGGAGCGGCAGCGGCGGGCGCGTCCAGTCTTCCAGCAACGGCACCAGTTCACCCGAATCCAGATAGGGCTGGACACAGCGCCGCAGGTGCTGGCCGATGCCCAGGCCCGCCAGCATCAGCGCGAGCAGGCCGTTGCCTTCGTTGGTCGAGAACTCGGCGGCGACGATGTCGTGGCGTTCGGCGCCTTTCTGGAAGATCAACGGATCGGCCTTGCCGGTGGCGGCGAAGAAGTAACCGGCCCGCAGGTGGTGGCGTTCGAGCTCACGAGGCGTGGCCGGCGTGCCCATGCGTTGCAGATAGACGGGCGACGCGCAGGTGACGTACCGCAACTCGGTGAGCGTGCGCCTGACCATGGCCATATCGCCCAGCTTGCCGGCGCGCAGCACGCAGTCCACCCCTTCGCCCACGATGTTGACCGTGCGGTCGCTGATGCCCAGCGCGATCGTGATGTCGGGATACTCGCGGTGAAAGTCAGCCAGGGCCGGGATCAGCAGCGTGGTGGCGAAGGTGGCCGGCGCATCGACGCGCAGGTGGCCACTGGGCTTGAGCTTCCTGCCGCGCACCGCGTGGTCCATGGCGTCGAGCTCGGCGATCAGGCGCTCGGCGCGGCGGTAGTACTCCAGTCCGTCCGAGGTGACGGCGAGCGCACGGGTGGTGCGATGCATCAGCTTGATGCCGAGATGCTTTTCGAGGTCGGTGACCAGCTTGCTGATCGTCGAGCGCGGCTGGGCCAGCTGGTCGGCCGCGCGGCTGAACGAGCCGGTCTCGACGACGCGCACGAAGGCGCGCATGGCCAGGAGTTGGTTCACGGGAGTGAGCCGCCGAGGGGAAACATACCGGCGGATTCTCCATGAGGATGCACGGGCCCGCGAAGCGCGAAGAGTGTCCGCGAAGAGTGTCAGACGAGCTGCTCCCCCAAGCCATCCTCCCGCGGCAGGAGCACCTCCTGATGCGCACCCCGCGGGGGCTTGCGCGGCGGGGCCACCAGCAGCAAGAGCGCGAGCAGCGCGCACAGGCTCGTCACGACAGGGAGAAGGAAGGGGCGCGACTTCATGGCGAGGGCCATCAAAATGGAAAGGACACCTGGAGCATGTCCAGATGTCCTTGGCACTGTCAGCACTGGCCGAGCCGGGTCAGTCCCGTGCTCGGACGAGCATCAGGTGTTGCAGTCGACGTCGTTGTAGGAGAGGTAGGGCGCACCGGCGACGGCCACCGTCTCGTCGTTGTTGCCGCAGGCCGAGCCGATGGAGGAGGTGTCCTTGGTCGAGATCCACCAGGTGTCGATACCCGTGGAGTCGTTGTCGACGTTACCGGCGGCCAGACCGGAGATGTTGCAGCCGATGCCCGTGGTGCAGCCACCGAGGCCGGGCATGCCCGGGTTCGCGCCCGCGCCCGTGTACGACGGGCTCGTCGGGGGAGCTTCCTTGGGCGTCGCCGAGCCCTGGAACTTCGCGCTGTCCACGGTGATGCAGTTGGCGTTCGCGGTGTCGGTCACGCCCTTCGCATCACGCACGATGCAGGTCTTGCCGGCGGTGCCGAAGTAGTAGGCGTAGCGGTTGCCACGCTCGGGCGAGAAGCCCACCGTCTGCACGTTCTCCGAGTACTTGTCCTTCTCCTGCAGGTAGGCGCGCTGCGAGGTGAACCAGGCCTTCAGGTTGGCCTTGGCCTCACCCTGCTTGGAGCGGGCCTGGAACTTGATGAAGTTCGGGATGGCGATGGCGGCGAGGATGCCGATGATGGCCACCACGATCATGAGCTCGATGAGCGTGAAGCCGCGGTTCTTGCGAACGAAGAGACGGTTCATGGGGTTTCTTTCTCGGAACGGCAGGGGGATGACGGCCGAAGCCGTGACGAATGGATAGCATGATCAGTGCCAGCGTCAAAACACGTTGGGCCGGGCTGCTACGCGCAGGACGTTCGCACTGGACATGGCTTCTATCCAGCCTGTACGCATGCAGATGAGACGGATCCCGCCGTGCCGCCGCGCTGCTCGAACGGGCTGGACGATGATGGAGATGGGTTACCGATGGCCGACTCGCCTCCTGAGCACAACCGCGACGCCCTCGCGGACGTCCCGTCTGGCGACATCGAGCGGGCGCGCGCGCTGCTCGCGAGCGTCCCCAGGGCGCCGCGCAAACCCTCGAAGGAGGCCCGCCGTCTGGTGCTCGCCCTCGCGGGGCCCCAGCGCGTCACGTTCTACTCCAGCCTGGGCTTCCTGCTCGTGGGCCTGCTCCTGTGCGCCATCTTCCAGGCACCTCGGGCGGTGGGCGACCTGCTGCTGGACCAGCACTCCTTCGAGGTCCCCGGCGTCGTCGACTCGGTGGAGGTGGGCAGTCGCAAGCGCAAGCCCCGTCCGCCCGTGTACTGCGCGCGCTTCCACTCGGAGGACGGCGGGCTGGTGGGCCGCAGCTGCGAGCCGGGCGGCAGCTTCCAACCGGGCCAGCGCGTGATCCTCGAGCGCCGCGGAGGCCAGGCCCGCATCCGTGGAACCACCCTCACTCCCATGGGGCGCCTGGGGGGGGCTCGTCCTGCTGTTCCCCCTCGCTGGCGGCGTGGGCCTGCTGCTCGTCTTGCGGACGAACCACCGTGAGTCGCGCGCGGCCCGCGTTGGCATCCCCATTCTCGCGCGGGTGACGTACTTCGGCGACGGAAGGCCGGTGCGGAAGAAGGGGCCGCCGCCCACCGAACTGCGCTGGAGCTTCATCGTGCACGGCGAGCGGTACGAGGGCCGCTTCTCCCTGGACCACGCGTCCGAGTTCGACTTCCTCCCCAGCCGCGACGTCATCGTCGTGCTCTACGACCCGGCGGCTCCGGCCATCAACACCGTCTACGTGCCCTAGTCCTACCTGAGCTGAATCGCGAGCCGGGTGACGGACAACGCCCCGCGTGGCCGTGCCCGTCCGCGCTACCGGAGCCCAGCGAGCGTGTACCCCAAGGGGCCGAGCGGCTTCCTGGCGCACGGCTCGGGCGGCCTCCGGCCGCGGCCCTGCTCGGCTCCTCCGCTCCAGCCCTCACCCGCCACATGACTTCTCTCCCGCCTATACGCGATCTTGCACGCGGCGGCTGTATTCCAGCGCCCCCCGTCGTCAAGTTCCACCGTCGCCAGTTCCAGGGAACCGACTACGATGGGCGGCTATGACTCTACTGCTCAGCGCTACTCCCGAATACCTTCAGCAATGTCGCGATGCTCAGGCTCGGGAGCAGGCAGCATCGCTGACCGCCACCGACCAGTGGGCCCATGTAGACAAGGCACAGGCGCACCACGATTTCCACCCGGCTCGTAGAGTTTTTAGGCGAGGCGATGTTCGTCTACGCGCATAGCGAACTTTGCGAGTGATGGGGTCCGGGCGGCAGCGACGAATCCGAGCCGCAGAGCGCCACCAAGACCGCTTCGGCTTCTACACCTCGGCCGCGTTCCTGCTGGAGCGCATCCTGGCGGAGGTCAGCCGCGTTCGACGCACGCAACGGGACGCAGCGCTTCTCGCGGCTGCTGGCTCGCAACCGGGTGCTGGCGGACGAAGTCCAGCCCTTCACCCTGGACTGACGGAGCGCCGCCACGGCCTCTCGCCGGAGCAATCCCGGCGAGGGCCGCGGCATGGCTACCGGGGATGAATCACTCGACCCAGCAGACCCACTTGTTGGCGGGCCTTTGCTGGCACAGACACTCGGCGATCGCGCCGTCGGGCATGGCACATCCAATCACCGATTCCGGAGTGCAGATCTTGCCGATGACCTCATCACAGGACTTGATGAGCTCGGCGGAGACCTGGCCGGGCTGCTCCAAGACTTCCGCGGAGCCTTCCGGCACTTCGCCTCCGCCGCAGCCCACTCCGAAGATGGAAACGACAGACACAAGCGCGAGCACACGTAGAACCATGAGTCGAACTCCGTTCGCGGGTGGAGCGGCCATGGAACTGCGGGTTCGGACCCGGGTCAAGAATTACCGACAACTCTTTTTTCCTCTGTTTTAAGACGAACCCAGGGATGGCTCAGGCGGGAGGCCGGCTCGGCAGCCGCACGGTGAGGCGGAGTGACGGCCACGACGGAAGGGGTCGAAGAGGTGCGGGAGCACGTCCGCGGGGATGGCCGGCCCCGGGTCGTGCACACTGATGCCGGCCCGGCGGCATTGACCGTCCTCCAGGAACTGGGCGCCTTCGTGACCCGGAGATGGGGAGGTCACGGCGGCCTTCCCCGGTTGAGGCCGAGGGGGGCGTGCTCCTCTGCGTGGCATACCTTCAGCCCTCGATCTTGCGGAAGCGCGGTTGCAGGACCCCCTCGTGCTCGACGTCCTCGAAGAACATCATCTTCGGCCGCACCCAGAACCCGGTGTCGGGATGGAGCTGGCGGTACACCACCAGCTCTTCCTCCGTCTCGCTGTGCCGTGCATAGCAGATCACCTCGTACTCGCCGCCGCGGTAATGGCGGAAGCGTCCGAGGGGCTCTTGAGGCAGGGGCTGCACGGGGGGATGGTGAGACATGAATGTCTTTCTCGCGCTGAAGGTCGAAAGGAACGGTCGCCAGCGCCAGAAAGGGTATCAAAGAACTCGAGCGGCGCGACCCGGCACGACTGAGACACAATGGGGCCATGCCCACCACGTCCTCCCTCGGACTCGAGTACACCCCGCTCGAGCCCCTCTTCCAGGAAGATCCGTTCCCGTTCTACGCGCGGCTGCGCCGCGAGGCCCCTGTCACCTTCGTCCCCGCCTTCCAGCTCTGGCTCGTCAGCCGATACCAGGACGTGATGGCGGTCCTGAAGGATGCCAGGCGCTTCAGCTCACGAGACACGCTCCGTCCCCCCGTCGAGCCTCCCCCCGAGGTGTGGGCCATCCTCGAGTCCGCGGGCTACACGCCGGACTACCCCCTCCTGGGTGATGACCCGCCCGCCCACACGCGCCTGCGCACCCTCCTGGGCAAGGCCTTCACCCTCGCTCGCATCCAATCCCTGGAGCCGCGAATCCGGCGCGTCACCACCACCTGCCTCGACACGCTGACGAGCGGAGAGCGCAACGCCGACATCGTCGCCCGGCTCGCCACCCCCGTGTCCATGTATGTCACGACGGAGTTGCTCGGCATCCCCGAGGCGGACCACGCACGCATCAAGCAGTGGTGCGAGGACGAAAAGCTCTGCTTCACCCCCCTGCCCCTCGAGCAACACCTGCACACCGCACGGGGCGTGGCCAACTTCCGCCTCTACCTGCGCGACCTCGTCGAGGATCGCCGCGAGTCACCACGCGATGACCTCATCTCCTCGATGCTCGAGGCGAGAACCGAGGGGGAGCGCCCCCTCACCACCGAGGAGCTCGTGGCCCTGATCTCCGTGCTCTTGTTCGCCGGCCACGAGACGTCCACCAACCTGCTCACCAACGCGCTCCACCACCTGCTGCGCCACCCCGGCCTCTGGCGGGAGCTGCGCGAGGACACCTCCCTCATCCGCAACGCCATCGAGGAGACGCTGCGCTTCGATCCCCCCATCGTGGGCATGATGCGCACGACGACGGAGCCCGTGGAAATCGCGGGCACGTCGCTGCCCAGGGGGAGCCGGGTGTTCCCCCTCTTCGCCTCCGCCAACCGCGACGAGCAGCTCTTCGAGCAGGGTGAGCGCTTCGACATCCATCGCCCCAACGCCGCGCGCCACCTCGGCCTCGGCCACGGCATCCACTACTGCATCGGCGCACCGCTCGCGCGGCTCGGGGCTCACATCACCCTCGAGCTCATGCTCGAGCGTCTTCCGGACCTGCGCCTGTCTCCCGGCGCGCCCGTCACCTACCT
Source organism: Cystobacter fuscus DSM 2262 (assembly GCF_000335475.2). Lineage (NCBI taxonomy): Bacteria > Pseudomonadati > Myxococcota > Myxococcia > Myxococcales > Archangiaceae > Cystobacter > Cystobacter fuscus. The sequence goes on from NZ_ANAH02000013.1 coordinate 146,045, forward strand.
GCCCAGTCTCCTCCACCGCGGGCCCCGCCAGCTCCTCATGGAATGGGGCGCGTAGACTGGTGGCTCCTACAGCGCTGGGAGCGCGGCCAGGGCCGACGTGTACCCCAAGGGGCTGCGCGGCTTCTCCACCGCCTGGCGCACGGCTCGGGCGGCCCCGTCAGCGGCCCTGCTCGGCCCCTCCGCTCCAGTCCACCACCTCTCCACAGGCCTTCAATTGCTCGGTGCCGGTGTCTTCGCAGTTCGTGGCGCCATCGTAACTGGATGAGGGCGATGGGGCCGCCCGACCTGACGAGGGTGCTGCCCGAGAGCGCCTCGGAGTCGCACACCGAGGTCGGACACCCTTTTCGCCTTTTGGTTCCCATGAATCGCGGCTCGCGCATTAGCCGACAGAAGAGAAATCCTTTCGGAGGGAGTCCCCATGAATGTTCGGAGTCTCGGAGCTGTCCTTTTCCTTTTCCTGTCCGCATGTGCCGCGGGAACCGTGGACGATTTCGCGGGCCAGGAGGAGTTCCCGGGTGAGCACCAGGCGCTCGAGGGGGGCGAAGTCTCGCTCTTCCCGGACTCGGCCCGTCCCGCGATCCCCATGGACAGCGATACCGGCGCGGTGGAACTCGGGATGAAGTTTCGCCTGTCCGTCCCGGGTACGATCCGCGGCGTGCGCTTCTTCAAGGGCGGGGCCCAGAATGCCGGCCCGCACCGCGTGAGTCTGTGGAGCCGGGAGGGCTCGAAGCTCGCGGAGGCGAGCTCCACGAACGAGACGACGGCCGGGTGGCAGACGGTGCGTTTTGCTTCACCCGTCAAGGTCAGCGCTGGGACGACCTATGTCGTGTCGTACTATGCCCCGGCCGGACGGTACGGAGCCACGGTGGGCGGATTCAACTCGGAGAAGTCGCGAGGACCCATTCGCGGGCTCGTTTCGGGCGCGGACGGGGTGAACGGCGTCTACCGCTACGGCGGTGGATTTCCGACGCAGGGTTACCAGAACACCGACTACGCAGTGGACGTGGTCTTCCTTCCGGAGGGCACCGAAGAAGACACCCAGGCGCCCAGTTCGCCCGCGGGGCTTGTCGCGTCCGCGGCCTCCTCGACCACCATCAACCTGGGCTGGAACGCCTCGACGGACAATGTCGGTATCGCGGCCTACGATGTCTTCCGCAATGGCGTGAAGATCGCCTCCACGGCGAGCCTCACCTACGCGGACACCGGTCTCACGGCGGACACGAGCTACGGCTACTTCGTGAAGGCGCGGGATGCTGCCGGCAATCTCAGCGCAGCCTCGAACGGTGTCACGGCGACGACCGGGTCCACCTCGACGCCGTCCGGCTTTCCGAACGCGAGCAATACGGGCGTGCCGACGGGAACGCAGCTCACGCCCTACACCGGCCCGTGCACTGTCACCGCGGCCAATATGGTCATCGACTCCAAGACCGTGAACTGCGATCTCGTCATCCGCGCGTCGGGCGTCACGATTCGCAACTCGAAGATCAACGGTACCGTCTCGACCGAAGAGAACTCCACCGGATACTCCTTCACGCTCACCGACTCTCACGTCGACGCGGGTGATCGCATCGTCACGGGGGTGGGGGCCGTGAACTTCACCGCCGTCCGTGTGCACGTGGAGGGGGGCAATCGCTCCATTCACTGCTGGAGAGACTGTGAGATTCGCGATTCCTACGTTCATGGCCAGATGACGGACGAAACGGGAACCGCGCATGAGTCTGGCATCCGGATGGGAAGAAACGCCACCATCCGGCACAACACCATCACGTGCGATGCACCGGACGTGCCGCCCGACGCGGGCTGCTCGGCGGCGCTCACCGGCTACGGCGACTTCGCCCCGGTCGAGAACAACCTGGTGGAGAACAACTACTTCCCGGGCACGACGGGAGGCTTCTGCGCCTATGGCGGGTCATCCCGGGGCAAGCCGTACTCGGACTCGACGAACAACATCCGCTTCATCGGCAACGTTTTCGGTCGCGGTTCGAGCGGACGCTGTGGATATTACGGGGCCATCACCAGCTTCGACACCTCGGAGCCGGGGAACGTCTGGTCCAACAACACCTGGGAGGACGGAACGGTCCTTCTCCCCTCGAACTAGCGAGGGCCCCAGGCATCCCGGAGGTCTCAATCGTGCCGCTCGATCGGGACCTCCACGCCCGTGGCCTCCCAGACGTTTCCCGCGGCGGACAGCTGCGTCCGCGTGCTCACGAGCACGGCACAGTCGAAGACCGTCTGGGCGCCGAAGACGTTGTTGCGCACCACCATGCCTGGAAGGCTCGCTCCGCCCGAATGTCCGAGGTTCACGATGCAACTGCCGCGGTCGAGACGGTTGCGCTCGATTCTCACGTCGCGCGTCGGTCCGTCCTGCTGGTTCACGAAGACCGCCGCGCCGGCTTCTTCACCCGGACCGTGCACATTGCTGTCGTAGATGCCGATGTCGCGCCCCTCGAAGACGCTGATGCCGTACTGGGCGCCCACCGGGTCGAGCGCGTGAATCCACGAGCTCTCCACCCGCGCGCCGGACTTCAGGTTCATCCCGACCACCACCCCGTGCACGTCGAGCCGGCGCGCGGTGAAACCTCCGCCCATCACCCCCCACTGGAGCGTCGAGGACTCCTCGGCGAAGACCTCGATGTCTTCCAGCAAGACGCCCGTCGCCCCCGCCACGCTGATGATGCCGTCAATCTCGCGTGGCACCGGCGCGTGGACCACGCATCGGCGAACGGTGACGTCGTTCGCGCGGATGATCAGCCGACCGCGAATGTCCCGGTCCTCGAACACGGTGCCCGGTGTGTCCAGCACGACGTCCCCCTCGTGCCGGACCAGGGACGAGCCCGCGGGAACTCCGGTGTTCCGCGGACCGGGGAGGGCCGGGTTGGCCCGGCAGGAGACGTTGGCCGGACATGCCTTGCACGCGCCGTCCTCGCACCGGAAGCCATCCGCACATTCGATGGGCTCGGTGCACACGGGCTGCGCGAGCCCGAGATTCTCGAGCACGGAGAGGTGGCCGAAGCTCCGCGTCCCTTCGCTCCAGGAGCCGGCCATCGGGGCTGGAAGGCCGTCTCGGGTCACACGAACGAGTGAAGCGGGGCCACGGTGGCCCGGTGCCGATTCGGCGCGCATCTCGGCCTGGGCGGGGAGGGCGAGCGTCCGTGCCGATGGCTCCAGTGCATAGGTCATTCCGACCGACCAGCCCTGCACGCCGAGTTCCCGGATCGAGACCGTCTCCTCTCTTTCGAGCGCACCCGGCGGAAGGGTCACCCGGACGCGGCCATCGCGGGAGGTGACGGTGCCCCCTTCGCTCCCGATGACGCGAACGTCGGGCCGCCCACGTGCATCGAATAGACCCTCGCCGCACGCACCCGCGAGCAAGGCGAGCGCCGCGACGAGGAGGGGAGCACGCATCAGAGCCGGAAGCCTAACCCGGTGATGGCTTCGAACCCAGGCCGCAGAACAGCCTGGCCATTCAGTTTGAACGAGGCGGCCTGCGCCTCGGCCTCCGTGAACCAGGAGACCCGGCCCGCGAGGGGAAGCGCATAAGAGAGCACCGCACCGGCGCGCCCGCGGAACGCCGTCCCCGCCGACGTGCTCGCCACCGACTGCCTGACCGCATCCGCGCCCAGACGGCCGCCGACCTCGAGCCCCCGGATGGGAAGGCGCCAGAACCACGCGACGTCACCTCCGAGGCTCCGGAGCCCATAGGGCAGCCCGTCATCCAGGCCCCGGCCGTCCTGGTATCTCGCGCGGATCCGCAGCGTCTGGGATGCGCCCACCGCGAGGTCGCCTCCCAGCAGCAGCGCGGGCGCGAGCCCCATGCCCCGAAGTGGAGGCGTGTTGAGGCCGACCGCGGCGAGGAGCTCCAGCTCCCGGCCGAAGCCATTTCCCGGGACCTCGTCGCCTTTCTCCCCGCGCTCGGCGAAAGGACGCTGTGTCATCGTGATCGTCGTGGCTGTCAGCTCCTCCCCGTGCGTGAGCACGAAGGCTGCGGTCCGCACGTCGTCCGCCGTCGTGCGAATCAGGCGGTAGCGTCCGGCACGCAGTGCGAGACGCCGTGGTTTCACCGGGTCCTCGCGGATCTCCAGCACCTCGCCGAGCCCCTCGTCGCGCACGACGAGCCAGCGCTTGTCGGGCTCTGTCCCGGGGGCGAAGACGAGACGCGCATCCGCACGGCGCAGGTCGGCGAGCACGAGGTCGCCCTTGCCCTTCAAGTCCATGGCGTACGTCGGCCGCTGGGCGACTCCCGAGATCTCGGCCGTCTGCGAGACGGTCTTCGCATAGGCGTAGCGATAGGCCTCCTGAAGCGTGATGCGACCATCTCCATCGGCATCCGCCGCACCGCGAAGCCCGGCCGTCAGGTGGTGCGTGAAGAAGCTTCCGCGAAGCTCCGCGCTTTCGAGCGCGTTCTCCCCCGGGCCGGAGGACGCGACGATCGCGGTTCCATCGGGTGAGTCGTCGCTCGTGACGTTGAGCTCGAACCCGCTGGGCAGGGCCTTGGCCCCCTTCGTGGTGACGAGCCCTCCGGACCTGCACGCATCCACGATTGCAAGCCGCACGTGCGCGCGCGAGGCCCCGAGCAGCTTCCGGAGCTCCGCGAAGGCGAGACTCTCTCCCCCGAGCTCCAGGCCTTGCTCCGTGGCATGTCCGGACCAGTAGAAGAGCAACAGCGTTCGCCGCGAGGAGTCACGGGCCGCCCCGGTGATGCGCTGCTCGAGCGCGCGCATCTCGGCGAGAAGCTGCGCGCGGGTGGGGTGATGAAGCACGCGGACGTCCTCTCCGCGAAAGCCCCCGATCTCCCGCAGCGCGTCCGCGAAGCGCGAGGCATCCGCCTCGGCGAAGCGGAGGCGCGAATGACTCGGCGCGCCCACGTTGCTGCCGACCGCGAGGGCAAAGCGCCGCTCGGGCATCTGGGCCATCGCGGAAGCAGCGCAGAAGACCGCGGCGAGCAGCGCGAGCCGGCTCATGGAACGCCTCGCTCGAGCAGCACCGTGGCGGTTCGAGCGCCGGGAATGTGAATCGCCGCGGGGTCACGCACCGGGCTCCCCTGGAGTGCCTGTTCCACGACGGCCCAGCTCAGGGGCTCCTTCGAGATCACCGCCCAGATTCGCTCGGGTCCTTCGGTCGCATCGAGCACCGCGCCGCCTGGAAGCAGCTGCGCACCCTCAACCGCGAGCGGCGTCGTCCCTTCCGCGGGCGCGAGGCGCGAGACGGTGCCCGTCGAGTCGACGGAGGCAATCCAGACGAACGCCCCTGGGCCGGGAGCCACGTGGAAGCGCAGTTCATCTCCTGGGCGTACCCGTTCCCCCTGCGTCGCTGCTCGCGCCTCGCCCTGTCCTCCGATGTAGACGGTGAGCACCTCGCCCTTGGTCGCATAGAGTGGGGCATCCGGCGGCGTCGGGCGGAGGAAGAGCAGGGCTGCTCCGGCGAGGGCCGCTAGCGGCAGCAGTGGCGCCCATCGCCTCACCGACGAGGTCCTTGCCCGGGTCTTCGCCATCAAGCGAGGGCTTTCGCGAGCAAACGCGCGTGCGGCCTTGGCGGCGGACCGCTCCCACGTCTGGCAGTGGGCGCACCCGGCGATGTGCCTGGCGGTCGCGGGGTTCGCGGTGAGCAGATGCTCCTCGAGCGCGAGGTCGCTCGGGCACTGCGCCGTACGTGGTGCGTTCATTCGAAGAGCTCCCGACGTGCATTCGCCAAGAAGAGCTGGATGCGCTTGCCGATCGTCTTGCGCGAGAGGCGAAGAAGCTCGGCGGCTTCCTGCTGGGAGTGGCCGTCGACGAGCACGAGCCACGCGACCATGCGCTCGTGCTCCGTGGCGCAGGAGAGCGCCTTGAGGGCCATCTGCCGGTCGGCCACCTCCGCGAAGCTGTCCGTGGGCGCCGGCGCGTCGTGGTTCAGCTCCGTCCCACTCGCCGTCTCCCAGGCATCGTCTCGCAGCTGGGCGAAGCACACCCGCGTTGCGACCACGTAGACCCAGCGAAGCTGTTCGGGCTCCGGGGGCAGCCGGGAGCGGTGACGGACCAGCTGCATGAAGACCTTCTGACAGGCGTCCGACGCCTCGTCCGGATTGCGCAGGATCTTCAGACAACGGCGGTAGATGGCCGGTCCAAGCCTACGGCAGACCTCGCTGAGGGCATCTCCGTCGTGCATCAGGCAACCCGAGAAGGGGAGGGGGGAAGTCCATCTCGGCGATTGGAGCGTACACCCAGCCTTCGAGCACAGGAAGGCAGAGAAGGTGTCAAAGGACTCGTTGCGAGTCTGACACCCTTCTCGCGGGGGGACTCCTCACCGTCCTCAGCGTTCGGCGATGTCGGCGCTCCGCGGGTACGGGGACGCTCCGACAATCGCGTCCACGGTCCAGCCCCTGTTGGCTCCGTGGCCTTTTTCGTCGCAATCGCCGTCGGTGTGGATGCCCATCAGGTGGCCTTGACGGTTGAGCACGCCAGCGCCGGAGCTCCCTACCAGCTACGCGGCTTCTCCACCGCCTGGCGCACGGCTCGGGCGGCCCCCGACAGCGGCCCTGCTCGACTCCTCCGCTCCAGCCCACCACCTCTCCACAGGCCTTCCATCCTTCCTATGCTCTGCGATCCCCTTCTTCACATGGAACTTCGCGGTGCCGCCGGAGACAGTCGGGCAGGAGTACTCGCAGCTCCAGATCGACGAGTTGAACTGGTCGAAGGTGTCAACGAAGGGAACCGCATTGGCATTGAAGGCAAAGGCCGTGAACAAGGCCAGTGTTGTCTTACCGGTCGCGGATCGCCTGGTGGGCGCGCATCCTGATGCTCGCGACGCTGATTGCGCTTGGGGGTGTTGCTGACGGGCGGATGCCGCCGACCCCTACGCGACCGGCTGCCTCAGGATCGTGCGCAGCTTCGCCGGCTCGACCTTGCGGAAGTCGCTGAGGTAGATCTCGTGGTGCTTGCCGGTCATCGTGAGCCCCTCACCCGGGATGAACTCGTGATGCATCTTCTCGAGCACCGGCGCCTCATCGTCGAACGAGCCGACGTGCAACGTCTGTACGCATCGCCCCTCGTCGAGTATCTCGAGACGCACCTTGTCGAGACTCGTCGGCCGGTCTCCGGCGGCGACCTTGGCGACAGCGGCGTCGAACATCTCGGGCGTGATCCAGTCTGGCACCATGATCATCGCGGTCCAGTCCCACTTGGACTTGTCGCGCGAGGATGTGAACGACGCCATGTTGTCTGACCACCACAGCGCTTCGAGCGGCATCACAACGTAGTCGCGCCCGAGCTGCTGCTTGCTCGCGAATTTGAGTTTGTACGCGACCGGGTATAGCGCGGAGATCGCGTCGGTGTACTCCTGTGCGGTGTTCGGGTCTCCGTGACCGTCCACCATGAGGTACTGCGTCGGTGGAACGTCGATGATCCGGTAGACACCTCGCTTCGCCTGATAGGAATCGAGCGTCTTCTTGAAATCGATCTTCTGCTCGGACATGTCGCTGATTTCGCGGCTCCGCGTTGCGAGCCACATCCTTTCTGATTCAAGGAGGGTCAGGGAGTAGGAGAAGACGGCTTCCGCGTTGCCCGGAAGCGGGCGCTGGGCCGAGCACGTCTCCGTGACGGTGGCAATCCGCTCCTCGATGGCAGCGAGTCTCCGCTCGATCGATCACCTGTTCCAGTTCATGGCCATGACTCGGCTTCTCGAGCAGGCGGCCGAGGATCGTGAGCTCCGCCGGGGTCAGTGCCATGCCGTTATTCTAGCGCAGCCGTCTCGCGGCGGGCAGCCACACGGCCCGCTTCGTCCTCCGGGGCCCGAGAGGGTAAAAGAACTCGAGCGACGCGATCCGGCACAACCCGCGGTGGGAAGGAGAAAGGCGGAAAGCATGGGCGGAGGGCCCGGGCAGTGGCTCAGGACACCCGGACGCGCTTCGGCACCTCGACGTGGTCCAGGTCCCGTACCGCCACCACGTCCTCCACCACCGTCCGCGCCTCCCGCACGAACGCGTGCGTGTCCTCGTAGCGCTGCGAGAAGTGCGCGAGCGCGAGCCGCCGCACCTTCGCGTCCCGCGCCAGCTCCGCCGCCTGCTTCGCCGTCATGTGGAAGTGGTCGTGCGCTTCCTGGTGCTCGCTCTCGAGGTACGTCGACTCGCAGACCAGCAGGTCCACGCCCTCGGCCAGCCGCGCCGCGTTCGCGCACGGGCGCGTGTCCATGATGAACGCGAACGCCTGTCCCTCGCGCTTCTCACCCACGTCCTCCAGACGCACGGTGCGGCCTCCCACCTCCACCACGCCCTTGCGCTGGAGCTCCCCGACGATGGGCCCCGACAGCCCGTGCTCCTGGAGCCGGCTCGCGATGAGCTGCACGCGCGCGTGCTCCTCCAGCCGGAAGCCGAAGGTGTCCACCGAGTGCTCCAGCCGCGCCGCCGAGAGCGTGAAGCCCTTCGTCTCGACGAGCGGACCATCCTTCGTGATGGGCCTGGGCGCGATGGTCGCCTTGTCCGCGAAGATGGTCGCGTGCCGCAGCCGCTCGAAATAGGCCTGCCCCGAGGCCGGGTAGTAGACCTCGACGCAGTGGGGCACCGTGTCCAATGACAGGCGCTGGATGATGCCGGGCAGCCCGAGCGCATGGTCTCCATGGAAGTGGGTGATGCAGATGCGCGTCACCTGGCTCGCCGAGAGCCCCGCGTGCAGCATCTGCCGCTGCGTGCCCTCTCCCGGGTCGAAAAGGATTCCCTCGTCCTCCCAGCGCAGGAAGTAGGCGTTGTGGTTGCGGTGACGCGTCGGCACCTGGCTGGCGGTCCCGAGGACGATGAGCTCCCGATTGGACATGACGTGTCTCCCGCGCGTGGCGCGACTGGTGGGACCCCGGACGGCGCCTTGTCCCCACTCCTGACTTCTAGCCCACCCGCCACGCCCCGCCGTCGCACCGTGGGTTGACCCGGCGCGACTTGTCTCCCGGGATACTTCCCGGCAAACTCTCCACAGGCCTTCAATCCTTCCTATGCTCTGACCGCGTTTCGCTGGGTGCCGCCCTTCGCACAGAGGCTCGTGAGGGATGCCTGGGTGCGATGGGCACTTGAGGAGGTGGGCCTTCACCTGGTCGCTGCCCGCCCGGAGCTCGAGGCCTACCGCCAGCGCTGCGAGGCCCGGCCCACCTTCTAGATCAGTTCCGCGCTGGGACGCGGCAGCACGGAGGGGATGACGACTGACGAGTTATGCTCTCGGATGATCTTCCAACCGGCACCGCTACAACGCCACACAAGGGACGACCGGGTACGGATGCGGGTGACCTTGCCGTCGGCGGCCTCGATGAGCGCCTCGAACTCGAGTGTGGAGGCAGTCAGGTCGCCGGAGCCGGACGCTACTTCCGGGCCGTTGACGACGTGATGGCGCACGCTGCGCAGCGCGGAGAAGCTCGGCTCCCAGAACGTTCCATACTCTTCAGCGCTGTGCGCCACGCGCTTCTGAGGGTCGAAGTCGTCGTAGAGAACGACGTCATGGGCCGAGAAGTCATAATACTTTCCGAGCTTCTCACGGAAGATGAACGGCCCGTCGCCGACCTGCTTCTCCCAGCCGACGAGAATCCACTCACGATGTAGCTCCCCCACGCCGACGGGGCCGCTCGCCGGGCAACTGGAAGAGCCGGCAACCTGCGCGGCTGTCTTGTCAGTCCTCATGATCTTCTCCTCTTGTAGTGACAGCTGCCGCGGGCGCGAGCTCGGCACCGCGGCCCCGTCACGATGAAGAGAATCTACGACAGCCCTCCCCGCACGATTGAGTTATAGATTGTGAATGGACAGGTAAGCGCTGCTTGACAATGTCGGGCGTGCTCACTGTTCCCGGTTCTCTTCGTGCCAGACAGCACGGCGGCCCTTCCGCTCGCTCCCGACTGGGCCGGGCCGCTTCTCCGGGTGGGGCGCCTGCCCGCAGGGGCTCGCCAGTCCCTCGGAGCCCAAGAGGAGGGGGTTGTCGGGGGGGGCCCGGTGCAGGTGGGGGCGCGGACGCGAGCTCCCGGCAGCCCCCCAGCAGCAGGAGCAGGACGCCCATCTGGATCCACGACAATGCCCTCATCTGCTCCCCTTCATGAGCCTGGTGGCACGTTCCTTCAACTCCTGTACGTGCCGAGCGGCCTGCTTCGTCCACTCCACTGCCCAGCCCTTCGAGCCCATGCGCGTGATGGCCGCCCGATGGCCAGGGAGCCAGGCCTGGACGTGGTTCCTCATCCATCCGGCGTTGCCCTGGGGGTCAATCCGGGCGGGGTGCAGGAAGTAGTGGGAAGCGGTGAGCACCACGTTGTCCGCGGTGGCCTTGCCGCTCCACGCGCGTTGGATGACTTTGCCCACGTCCAGCACGGCGCCCGCCGCCAGGGCGGCCGCGAGGGCGTGCAGTGGGTGGTCATCATGGTCCTTGGCCAACTGCGTGTGTGTCGGATTGGTGCTCGAGGGATCGCTCAGGAAGACGGTCTGCGCATCGTCGAGGAGGTTGGCCGCGGATTGGATGTTACCTCCCAGACTGGCCTGGAGGGAGCTCATCACCATGCCCACCGTCTCGCAGCTCAAGGTGGCGAGGGTGGGGTGAGCCTTCTCCAAACCATTCCACCATTTGGACAGGCCGCCCAACGTGTCGCGGGTCTCCATGTATCCCTGATCCTCCAGGATGATCAGGGCGATCTTCGTTGCCGAACTCGTCTCGCCCGGGATGCACGCGTGCTCCTTCTGCATCGATTCGGCGATGCCCAGGGTAAGGCTCGCCATGGTGTCCAGTCCGCCGAACTGACCACTGGTCAGGACCAGGGCGGAGGCATCACCCGCCTTTGCACCCTTGGAGGGCACCCAGGGTTCCACCCAGGCGCCGAGTTGGATGAGCATCAGTTCCACGAAGTTCGTGTGACTGAAGAAGTCCTCCAGGGTGTGCAGCGCATGGCCGAAGTGCCGTAAGCCGTCATCCGTGCGCCCCAGCTTCACGGCCGTGCGCAATTGGGTGCTCATGTAGTGGAAGGCGCTGTAGGACGCCTCCGAGACGAGGTCCCCCGTAGCGCCAGGAATCTGGATGAGGCCGGGCGAATCCTGGCTCGTGAAGATGTAGCTGCGGCCATCGCCAGTCCTCTTTCGGCAACCCACCTGGGTGTAGAGCTGCCGGGAGACCTCGTCCTTGACGTCGGTACCGAAGTTATGACGTGCCAATGCCTGCCAGGTGAGCCCATTCGCGCGGGCGATGCTGTCCAGCGTTTCCCCGTCCTTCACGCGGTGAGTACGCGGCGGCCGGCCTCCGGACAAGCCCCCGGTGCGAATGAAGTTCTTCATCCGTAGGGAGTTGATGGCCAGTTCCTCGGCGCGGCAGGCGCCCCGGAAGGCGGGATCGATGGCACGGGCGTCCGTGATGCCGTTTGGATTGTCGATGTGCTCTTCGTTGCGGTAGACGCCCAGACGTTGGGCATCCACCCGGAACTTGGGCTCGTTCCCGAACTTCTCTCGTGCCATGACATCCACGATGCGCGTGATGGATTCTCGGGACAATTTCGCGGTGACCCGGGTACCCTTCTTGCGGACCAGCTTGGGGTCGACGAGCTGCGAATGGTCGCGCAGCCAGTTGCCAAAATAGATGGCTTTGAGGTCATCGAGGTTGAATTTGGCGTCTTCTAGAGCATCCTCAATGGACTCATGTCCGAAGGAGCCCTCGCGTCCGGAGCCACGTCCCGCGCCGAAGTACTCCAGGTCTCCCGAACGGGCATCCTCCCTCTGCGCTGAATCGTTCAGGAAGCGTTGGACGGCTGTCGTCATCTCCGCGAACTTCACATCCAAGGCCACCGAGCTCCTGGCGGTGGTGTAGCGGGCGAACTCGCGGTGCTGCTGCCCTCGACTGTATCCGAAGTCGATGAGGGCATAGGCCACGCGGGCCCCCTCATCGAGGAGTGCATCTCCTCCGACGGAGGAGTAGTGCGTGCGCAGCAGCCGATCCAGATGATGGCCAAACTCCTCGATGAGACACACGAGCAGCTTCCATGCCTCGATGTTGTCGCTCCGCGCCTGGAGCACGAGCCCACGGGAGATGAGGATGGAGCGGCTTGGACCGTGGTAGGCAGCCAGATGTCCATCGAGTTCATCGCGGACGATGACAATCCTGGGTGTAGGCAGGGAGCTATTGAGCACGGCGGAGCGCAGGCGCTGGATGGCGGTTGGAGGGATGTCCTCGCCGAAGGTGAGCTGGAACCACGACAGCAACTCCTCCGGCGTCATCGACGTGATGAGCGAGTGCAGTTCCTCGAGGGCCAAGGTGCTCTGGAGCGCTTCGCCCTCCACGGTGACCCATGTAGGCGTGACCGAGGAGTTCCCGAAGGGTTTGGTGCGAGGCCGAGGCACCAGCGTGTTGTGACGAGAGAGCGAGTCCGTGGAAGGAGACTCAAGGGGTGGGGAGAGGGGGGGGACGGAAGGGTCTGCCCGCGGAATGCTCAGCACCTGCCCTACCCAGAGCAGACGGGCGTCCTGGATGCGGTTGGCGGCGACGAGCGACTCCAGCGAGACTTGGTAGTCCTGTGCCAGCAGGGAGAGGGTGTCCCCTGAGCGAACCCGATGCGTTCGAGGCGTGAGTCCCAGTGGGGATGATGGAGGGGACGCGTTATGCGAGGGCTTTGGAATGAAAGTGTGGTTTCGTGGATTGCCCGCCATGGATGTCCCCCCCTTGCGTGCTCACCTGCGCGCATCGGTTGCGCCGCTACTGTGGCAAGGTGGAAGAGGGGGAACAAGGGCCTACGACTGATCGGTTCGCACAAGCGTTGTTGGGACCAGCAGTGCGACCGCTAACGATCACTTCGAGATGCTGAAGGCCGTGAGAGAGCGGTCATGGCCATAATCGAGCCGCACATAAAAATCTCCCATGTAGTAGCTGAATATCCCGCCCATGTAGTCGCGGGCGAAATCAGAGCCTTTCTTGTCCCGATTGATTTCATGGATTTTAGACCGGCTGGTGACGGCGGCGCCATCCACGAGGAGTCGGCTCGTGAAGGTCTTGCGTGGCCAGTGCTCGGGCTCTCCCTCGGTATGCGGGGAGTGCCTCGTGCGGCCCAGCAGGACCTCGAAGGATTCAGGCCCGGGGTCCTTGGGGTCTCGATCGAAGAGTAAAAGACCCAGCTCGTCCCAGGTGAGGATGCCGTCCTCCTCCCGGCTGGGCGGACCGAGCACTCGCCGCCAGGCTCCGGTGTCCTCCCAGGGCAGGAGTTGCCCGTTGTAGCGCAGGGTGGTTCCCTCCACGGTGAGGAGCGGGTTCTCGGGAGTTCCGGGCGCGGGCGGGGGCGCGGGCGCGGGTTCCCGGCAGCCTCCCAACATCACGAGCAGGATACCCATTCGGATCCACGACGCGGCTCTCATCCTCGCTCCTTTTCCTCTGCCCCCGGTACCCACCGCTGCTGCGCTCCACGTCCGCCTCGAAGAGGAGGCCCCATGTCGCGGAGCCTCCTCCTCGGGTGACGGCTACTTCTCGCGGCCTTCCTTCCACGCCTGGAGCAGCTGCTCATAGGGCACGGTCTCGCCCTTGGGCTTCTCGTTGGCGAGCTTCGGCTTGGGCGCGCCCGGCGCGTCGAACCAGAACTTCGCGTCCTTCACCTCGTTGAGCTTGGGCGGGCAGTTCTTCATGCCCGCGCGCTCCAGGCGGCCGAGCACGTCGTCCATCTGCGTGGCCAGCGTGTCCATGGCCTCCTGGGGCGTCTTCTCGCCCTCGACGGCGAGGCTGATGTTCTGCCACCACAGCTGCGCGAGCTTCGGGTAGTCCGGCACGTTGGTGCCCGTGGGCGTCCACGAGACGCGCGCGGGGCTGCGGTAGAACTCCACCAGGCCGCCGAGCTTCTCCGCCACCTTCGTCACGTGCTCGGAGCGGATGTCCGAGTCGCGGATGGGCGTGAGCCCCACCATGAACTTCTTGAGCGACGTGGTCTTGGCCACCACGAACTGCGCGTACAGCCACGCGGCCTTGCGGCGCTCCAGGGGCGTGCTCTTGAGCATCGTCCACGAGCCCGTGTCCTGGTAGCCGAGCTTCATGCCCTCCTCCCAGTACGGGCCGTGAGGCGAGGGCGCCATGCGCCACTTGGGCAGGCCCTTCTCGTCCACCACGGACAGGCCCGGCTTCATCAGCGGCGCGGTGAAGCCCGTGTACCAGAAGATCTGCTGGGCGATGTTGCCCTGGCCCGGCACCGGGCCCGCCTCGGAGAACGTCATGCCGGCCGCCTGGGGCGGCGCGTACTTCTTCAGCCACTCGATGTACTTGGTGAGCGCGTACACCGACGCGGGGCCGTTGGTGTCTCCGCCGCGCGCCACCGAGGCGCCCGCCGGGTTGCAGCCCTCCACGCGGATGCCCCACTCGTCCACCGGCTTGCCATTGGGCAGGCCCTTGTCGCCCGCGCCCGCCATGGACAGCCACGCATCCGTGAAGCGCCAGCCCAGGGACGGATCCTTCTTGCCGTAGTCCATGTGGCCGTACACCTTGACGCCGTCGATCTCCTTCACGTCGTTGGTGAAGAAGTCCGCGATGTCCTCGTACGCCGACCAGTTCACCGGCACGCCCAGCTCGTAGCCGTACTTCTTCTTGAAGCGCTCGCGCAGGTCCGGCCGGCTGAACCAGTCGTGGCGGAACCAGTACAGGTTGGCGAACTGCTGGTCCGGCAACTGGTACATCTTCCCGTCCGGGCCGGTGACGAAGCTCTTGCCCATGAAGTCGTCGATGTCGAGCGTGGGCAGCGTCACGTCCTTGCCCTCGCCCAGCATGAAGTCCGTGAGCGGCACCACGTGCCCGTAGCGCACGTGCGTGCCAATCAGGTCGCTGTCATTGACATACATGTCATAGATGTTGCGGCCCGACTGCATCTGCGTCTGCAGCTTCTCGATGACATCGCCTTCCTGGATGATGTCATGCTTGAGATTGATGCCAGTAATTTCCGAGAACGCCTTGGCGAGCGTCTTGGACTCGTACACGTGGGTGTCGATGCTCTCGGACACCACGTTGATCGTCTGCCCGCGGAAGGGCGCGGCGGCCTCGCGGAACCACTTCATCTCCGCGAGCTGCTGCTCACGGGTGAGGGTGCTCGGCTGGAACTCCTCGTCCACCCACTTCTCGGCGGCCTTCTCCAGGGCGGCCAGGTCCACCTGCTGCGGCTGCGCGGTGGCGGCGGGCTTGTCTCCCTCCGCCGGCTTCGACTCCTTCTTGCAGCCCGCCACCGGAACGGCCAGTGCCAAGGCCAACGTCCACAAGGTCTTCTTCAACGGTCTACCCCCAGCGAGAAACGAAGACGAGGAACATCAACGACAGAGAGGTGGCCACCCAGACGGACGCATCCGTCAGGCCCACCCAGGCGAGGTGCAGGAAGGCGCTGCCCAGCAGCCCGACGAAGAGGCGGTCTCCCCGGGTGGTGCTCATGGGCAGCAGGCCCTTGCGAGGCAGGGACGGGGAGCGGATTCCCCAGACGGTATAGGCCGCGAGCACGAGCGCGATGAAGCCGAAGAAGCCGGCCGTGGGCGGCGTCCACGCCATCCATTCCATGTCCATGGGGCTCACACCCTTCCCAGGGCGAAGCCCTTGGCGATGTAGTTGCGCACGAAGTAGATGACCACCGCGCCCGGCACGAGCGTCAGCACGCCCGCCGCGGCCAGCACGCCCCAGTCCATGCCCGCCGCGCTCACCGTGCGCGTCATGGCGGCGACGATGGGCTTGGCCTCCACGGACGTGAGCGTGCGCGCGAGCAAGAGCTCCACCCAGCTGAACATGAAGCAGAAGAACGCCGTCGCGCCCACGCCCGAGCGGATGAGCGGGAAGAAGATGCGCAGGAAGAAGCGCGGGAAGCTGTAGCCGTCGATGTACGCCGTCTCGTCGATCTCCCGGGGCACGCCGGACATGAAGCCCTCGAGGATCCACACGGACAAGGGCACGGTGAAGAGCATGTGCGCGAAGGCCACGGCCCAGGGCGTGTCGAACAGGCCGATGCTCGAGTAGAGCTGGAAGAAGGGCAGGAGGAACACCGCCGGGGGCGACATGCGGTTGCTCAACAGCCAGAAGAACAGGTGCGTGTCGCCGAGGAAGCGGTAGCGCGAGAAGGCATAGGCCGCGGGCAGCGCGAGCAGCACCGAGAGCACCGTGTTGATGCTCACGTAGGTGAGCGAGTGCACGTAGCTCATGCTCCACGAGGGGTCCGTGAAGATGGTGGTGTAGTTGTCGAGCGTGGGCGAGCGCGGCCAGGCGGAGAAGTCGCCCAATATCTCCTCGTTCGTCTTGAGCGACATGCACACCAGCCAGTAGATGGGCACGAAGCTCAGCGCCAGATAGAGGGGGACGGCGAGGCGTCTCATCGCGCCTCCTTCTGGTGGGTCATGGCGGTGTAGAAGACGTAGCTGAAGAGCAGCACGATGAGGAAGTAGACGAGCGAGAAGGCCGCCGCCGGGCCCAGGTCGAACTGGCCCACCGCGAGCCGCGTGAGGTACTGGCTCAGGAACGTGGTGGCGTTGCCGGGCCCACCGCCGGTGAGCACGAAGGGCTCGGTGTAGATCATGAAGCTGTCCATGAAGCGCAGCAGCACCGCGATGGTCAGCACGCCCTTGAGCCGTGGCAGTTGGATGTAGCGGAACGTGGCCCACACCGTGGCGCCGTCGATGCGCGCCGCCTGATAGTAGGCCTCGGGAATGGCTTGCAGGCCCGCGTAGCACAGGAGCGCCACCAGGGGTGTCCAATGCCAGACATCCATGAGCAGCACCGTGAGCCAGGCGTCCAGGGCGCTCGCCGTGTAGTTGTAGGAGATGCCCAGCGCGTTGATGGCCACGCCGAACAGGCCGATGTCACCCCGGGCGAAGATCTGCCAGATGGTGCCCACCACGTTGAAGGGGATGAGCAGCGGCAGGCCCACCAGCACGAGGCTCGCGGACGCGGCCCGTCCCGCCTTGGGCAGCACGAGCGCGAGCGCCACGCCGAGGGGAATCTCCAGCGCCAGCACCGCCAGCGAGAAGCCCAGTTGCCGGCGCAGCGCGCCATGCAGCTCGGGATCTCTCAGCACCTTGCGGAACCATTCCGTGCCCACGAAGACGCGCTGGTCGGGGCCGAGGATGTCCTGCACCGAGTAGTTCACCACCGTCATGAGGGGAATGACGGCGCTGAAGGCCACGGCCACCAGCACGGGGGCGACCAGGAGCCAGGCGCTCTGTCGGGTGGGTTTTTCCATGAAGGGGGATCCTGAAGAAGGGGGTTCTCGTTCGGGGTTTCAGGAGACGGCTCGGCCCGCGGCGTACAGCGTCGTCCAGGGAGGCGGTAGCTGCAGCCAGCACGTCTCTCCGGGAGCGAGCCGCTCGTCCTCGGGCAGCCGCACCTTGAGCGTGCGCGTGCCCAGCCGCGCGGTGGCCAGCTTGTGCCGTCCCAGGTCCTCGACCTGCGTCACCTCGACGCGCACCGAGGAGGGGGTGCCCTCGGGGACACGCCGGAGGAACTCGGGCCGGATGCCGAGCTGCAACTCGCCCCCGGCCGTCCGCGCCCGCGCGCACACGCCCGCGTCCAGCGCGAGCCGTTGTCCTTCCACCACCACCGCGCCGTCCTCCACCGCGCACGGCAGCAGGTTCATGCCCGGGCTGCCGATGAAGTAGCCGACGAAGGTGTCCAGCGGACGCTCGAACAGCTCGCGCGGCGTGCCCACCTGCACCACCCGGCCCTGGTTCATCACCACCACCCGGTCCGCCAGCGTCAGCGCCTCCACCTGGTCGTGCGTCACGTACACGAGCGTCATCTTCAACTGCTCGTGCACCTGCTTGAGCTTGCGGCGCAAGAGCCACTTCACGTGCGGATCGATGACCGTCAGCGGCTCGTCCAGGAGGATGGCCGCCACGTCCCGGCGCACGAGCCCCCGGCCGAGCGACACGCGCTGCTTCATGTCCGCGGACAGGCCGCTCGCGCGCCGGGGCAGGTCTCCCGTGAGCTCCAGCAGCTCCGCGACTTCCTCCACCCGCGCGCGCGCCTCGCCCGGGCTCATGCCCCGGTTGCGCAGCGGGAAGGCCAGGTTCTCGTGCACGCTCATCGTGTCGTAGATGACCGGGAACTGGAACACCTGGGCGATGTTGCGCTGCTGGGGCGGGGCGACGGTGACGTCCACGCCATCGAAGAGCACCTGGCCGCGCGAGGGCCTCAAGAGCCCGGAGATGATGTTGAGCAGCGTCGTCTTCCCGCACCCCGAGGGGCCGAGCAGCGCATAGGCGCCCCCGTCCTCCCAGACGAGCTCGAGGGGACGCAGCGCGTAGTCCGCGTCGGTGGTGGGCGAGGGGCGGTAGGCGTGGGCGACGCCGCGAAGCTCAATCCTGGCCATGCGCGGCCTCCTGGCGGGCGAGGGGCGGCGCGGCCACGAGCCGGCCTCCGGGGGCGAAGACGAACAGGCGCGAGGGCGGAGCGAACAGCTCCACGGGCGCGCCGAAGGGATGGCGGTGCACCCCGTCCACCTGGGCGGCGAGCGCGAGTCCGGCGTGCGCCGCGTGCAGCAGCGTCTCCGAGCCGCTCACCTCCTCCAGCTCCACGTGCGCGGGGATGCGCACGTCGGTGGGGGAGGAGGGGGCCAGTCGCAGGTGGTGGGCGCGCAGGCCCAGGCGGTAGCGCCCCGGCGCGAGCCCCTGGAGGTGGCCGGACAGGGGGAAGTGCACCTCGGGGGACAGGCGCAGGCGTGCGTCCTGGGTCACCTCCGCGTCCCACAGGTTCATCTGGGGATCGCTGAACACCTGGCCCACGTGCTCGGTGACGGGGGCCTGGTACACCTCCAGCGTGGGGCCCGTCTGCAGCACGCGCCCCTCGTGCAGCACCACCGTCTGGCCGCCGAGCAGCAGCGCCTCGGTGGGCTCGGTGGTGGCGTACACCACGACGGAGGGCCGGTCCTGGAAGAGCTGGCGGATCTCCGTGCGCAGCTCCTCGCGCAGCTTGTAGTCCAGGTTGGCCAGGGGCTCGTCCAGCAAGAGCAGCGAGGCGTCCTTGGCGAGCGCGCGCGCCATGGCGGTGCGCTGTTGCTGGCCTCCGCTCAGCTCCGCGGGCAACCGCTGCAGGAAGGGGTCCAGGCGCAGCGCCGCGGCGGTGTCGCGCACGCGCCGGTCCAGCGCCTTCGCGTCCAGCTTGCCCGCCAGCCGCAGCGGCGAGGCGATGTTCTCGTAGACGGTGAGGGAGGGGTAGTTGACGAACTGCTGGTACACCATGGCCACGTCACGCTCGCGCACGTCCACGCCGGTGACGTCCGTGCCGTTCACGCGCAGCGTGCCCCGGGTGGGCTTGTCGAGTCCCGCGAGCAGCCGCAAGAGTGACGTCTTCCCCGCGCGCGTGCGGCCCAGCAGCACGTGGAAGGAGCCGGGTTCGAGCGTCAAGTGAATGTCCGCGAGGTGGGTCTCTCCGCCGACCACGCGCGTGATTGCGTCCAGCTCGATGCCTTGCTTCACCAGATGTATCCCTCGCTGCTCCAGGCCGGTGTCATCGCGCGCGCACTGTAGAGAGAAGGTTCTCGCCCGGTCCAGGGTCAGGCGAGTAAGGAGGCGGAATGTCTCGCCGTCCAGATTGTTGGAGGGTCCTCATGCGTCCAAGGAAAACCCGCATGTTCCGTCGTCTCGCCCTGTTGGGGCTCCTGTCCGTCTCCGCGTGCAACCTGGAGGAGATCCTCGAGCCCGAGCCGGGTTCGCCCGCGAACACGGGCACGGTGAAGGGCACCCTGACGCCCTTCCGTCTCCAATCCGCCACGTCCCCGGCCGCCTGGCCCGAGCAGTTGAAGGATCCGGCGATCCGGCGGCGGCTGTCCGCCTCCCTGACGCGGGCCGTCACGGCGCAGCGGGCGGCGCGGCGCTCGGCTCTGTCCGCGGAAGGGACGCCAGGCGTGGACTCCGTCCCGGGTGAGGTCATCGTCCGCTTCGAGGAGGCGAACCTCTCCGAGTCCGAGGCCCTCTCGCGCGTGCAACTCTCCGGCTACCGCGCGGTGTACAAGGGCGCCATCACCGAGTACCTGCACCTCATCGGCTACGCGCCCCTGTATCCCGGGGTCATGCGGGCACTCGCGACGGAGGCGCTCGCCCAGTCCGTGCAGGGCATGCGCGGCGTGCGCTACGCGGAGAAGAACGCCCGGGTGTACGCCTTCAGGACGCCCAATGATCCGGGCTACTCGCGCCAGTGGCACTACCGGATGATGAACCTGCCGGCCGCCTGGGACATCACCACGGGCTCCACCAGTGTCGCCGTGGGCATCATCGACTCGGGCATCGTCCGGCACCCGGACCTCAACGGCCGTGTCGTGCAGGGCGTGGACCTCATCTCCGATGTCGCCACCGCGGGAGACGGCGACGGGCGCGACATGGATGCCACGGACATGGGCAAGGACCAGCCCAACGGAAGCTCCTCGTGGCATGGCTCGCACGTGGCGGGCACCATCGGCGCGGTGTCCAACGAGGGCGCGGGCGTGGCCGGGGTGACCTGGGCGGGTCCCCTCGTTCCCGTGCGCGCGCTGGGCAAGGAGGGCGGCTCGTTCGCCGACATCGCCGCGGGCATCCAGTGGGCCGTGGGCCTGCCGGTTCCCGGATTGAGCACGAACCGCAATCCCGTCCAGGTCATCAACATGAGCCTCGGCGGGGAGTCTCCCCCGAGCCAGGTGCTCCAGGAGGTCATCGACAACGCCGTGTCGAAGGGCGTCATCATCGTCGTGGCGGCGGGCAACGACAACGTCGACGCGAGCGCCTTCTCTCCGTGCAACCAGGACAACGTCATCTGCGTGGGCGCCACGCGCTTCAACGGCAAGCGCGCCAGCTACTCCAACTACGGCGCCGACGTGGACGTGATGGCCACCGGCGGTGAGGTGTCGGAGGACCTCGATGGGGATGGCAAGCCGGACGGCGTGCTCTCCCCCATCCTGGACGACGACAACACGCCCGTGTGGGCCTACTACCAGGGCACCAGCATGGCCGCGCCGCACGTGGCCGGCATCGTGGCGCTGATGAAGGCGCAGAACCCGGCTCTCACCTCGGACGAGGTCGAGCAGATCCTCATCGCGACCGCGGATCCGGCGAGCAAGTGCGGCGAGGGCTGCGGCGCGGGGCTCGTCAACGCCCAGGCCGCCGTGTTGGCGGCCAAGAACGGGTTGGATCCGTCACGCCCATCGGAGCTCGGAGTGGGGGCCAACCAGATCTCCTTCCTGGGCACCAGCACCCAGTCGCTCGCGGTGCGCAACCTCGGCGGCGGCTCGCTCAAGGTGAGTGTGAAGGCCTCGGGGACGTACGCCTCCGCGCTGTCCTTCCCGAGCGGCAACACCGTCACCGTGTCCGCCTACCGCTCGGCCTCGCTGCCGGTGGCCGTCAACACCTCGGGCCTGTCGCGTGGGGAGTACCCGGCGCAGCTCACCCTCACGGGTGACAACGGGCAGTCGGCCACCGTGGCGGTGAAGATCCAGGTGGGCAGCCTCGAGGACAAGGACATCATCCTCGCCTTCTTCTTCGAGGACGCCGCGGGCGAGCTGAAGCTCGAGGAGGAGGGGTTTGCGCTGGTGCCCGCGTCCAGTGGCTACTCCTACAGCATGAAGCTCACTCCGCGCACCTACCTGGCGATCGCCACCATCGACGAGGATGGGGACGAGGAGTTCTTCGAGGACGGAGAGCGGTTGGGGGCCTGGCGTGACCCCGCCAACATCGAGCCCATCGAGGTGAGCACGGGCCGGACGGTGAGTGGCATCAACTTCGCCCTCACCCCCACCGAGTCCTCCCCCGACTAGCCGCCTTGGCCAAAGGTGGACACTTGCGGGCCGGGCGGGTTCCCCGGCCTTCTCCCCACATCCATTCTTGGAGGGGTGTTGCTTTCCCTCGAATCCCCGAACCTGTTGCAGTCGTTGAAGGCCGGAACCCGACCCCACCATGAGCGCGCCGAGAGCGTGGTGCGTCTCATGGCGCCGGACCTCTCCGTGTCCGGCTACCGCGCGCACCTGGAGGCGCTCCACGCGCTCCATGCCTTCCTGGAGCCGGCCGTGGCCGAGCACCTGGAGGTGTCCCATCCCGAGCTGCGCGTGAACGAACGCCGCAAGCTGCACCTGTTGCGCGAGGATCTCCTGGCGCTCGGTCACGACGAACTCTCCCTGGCCCGGCTGCCGCCCCTCGCGCACCCTCCCGCCGTGCCCGGGGTGCCCGAGGCGCTCGGGGCCCTCTACGTGTTGGAGGGCTCGACGCTGGGAGGTCAACTCATCCTGCGCCACCTCGTGCGCCACTTCGAGGGCACGCCCGTGGGGCGCTTCGCTTTCTTCCGGGCCTATGGTGAGGACGTGGGTCCCATGTGGAAGTCCTTCGGTGACGCCCTGCTGCGCGCCTGTCCCGAGCCCGCTCTCGCTCCCCGTGTCATCCGAGGGGCTCAGGCCACGTTCGACGCTTTCGAAGCCCGTTTCCGTGAGGTCGCCCGTTCATGAATCCCCCTGTCTCCCAGACCGAACTCACGGAATGTGACCGCGAGCCCATCCACCTGTTGGGCGGCATCCAACCGCACGGCGCCCTGGTGGCCTTTTCCGAGCCGGACCTCACCCTGCGGGTGGTGAGCGCCAACATCGAGGCCTGGTTGGGACGGGCGCCCCAGGCCCTGCTGGGCCAGCCCCTGGCGGAGTTCCTCCACCCCACGTCGCTCGCCCTGCTCAACCGGGCCCTGTCCCAGCAGGGCCCCAGCGGCACCCTGCGCATCGAGGCCGCGGGGCACGCCTTCGTGGGGCTCCTGCACCGCAGCGATGGGCTGGCGGTGCTGGACCTGGAGCCCGTCAGCAGCGACTCCGGCGAGGAGGGGGCCCTGGTCATGGTGGATCAGATCCTCTCGCCCCTGACGCGGGCCAAGGGGCCGCGGGCGCTCCTGCAGGAGGTGGCGGGCGCGGTGCGCACGCTCTCCGGCTTCGATCGGGTGATGGTGTACCTCTTCGACGCCGACTGGCACGGCGAGGTGGTGGCCGAGAGCCGGGACCCGGAGATGGACAGCTTCATGGGGTTGCACTTCCCCGCGACCGACATCCCCGTGCAGGCCCGTGCCCTCTATGTCCGCAACACCCTGCGGCTCATCGCCGACGCGCGCGCGCGGCCCGTGCCGCTGGTGCCCGCGGTGCTCCCCGAGTTGGGGCGGCCCTTGGACCTGTCGGGCGCGGCCCTGCGCAGCGTGTCACCGGTGCACCTGGAGTACCTGGCCAACATGGGCGTGGGCGCGTCCATGTCCATCTCCCTGCTGCGCGAGGGCTCGCTGTGGGGCCTCATCGCATGCCATCACCGCACGCCCTTGAAGGTGCCGGCCGCCGCGCGCCGGGCGTGCGACGTGCTGGCCCGGCTGGTGTCGCTGCAACTGGCGTCCGAGGAGCGCGCCACGATGGCCGCCGAGATCGCCCGCCGGGCGCAATTCCAGACGCAGTTGATGGAGCGCCTGTCGGTGGACTCGAGCTCCCTGCCGGTGTCGCTCTCGCGCGAGGCGGACTCGGTGCTGGGGCTCACGGGCTCCACGGGCGCGACGCTCCTGCTCGGTGAGGCGCCCATCCTCATGGGGGCCACGCCCACCCTGGACGAGGTGAAGGCCCTGGGCGAGTGGCTCGCCCGCCAGCCCTTCGAGGGCACCATCTTCCACACGGAGCGGCTCGGCCAGGTGTATGAACCCGCGCGGGCCTACCTGGACGTGGCCAGTGGCCTGCTCGCGGTGCGTCTGGATCCGAGCGCTCCCCGCTTCGTCATCTGGTTCCGTCCGGAAGTCACGCGCACCGTCACCTGGGCGGGCAATCCGCTCAAGCCCGCCGTCCAGGGCTCCGGCACCCAGCGGTTGCATCCGCGCGCCTCCTTCGAGGCCTGGCAGGAGACGGTGCAGGGGGCGAGCCTGCCATGGACACCGGAGGACCGGACCGCCGCCGCCGGACTGCGCGGGGCCCTGGTGGGCGTGTTGTTGCGCCACGCCGCCGCCCTCACGCGCTCCAACGCGGAGCTGGATGCCTTCGGTGGCACCGTGGCGCACGACCTCAAGGAGCCCCTGCGCGGCATCCAGCAGTACGTGAGCTTCCTCCTGGAGGACGTGGGGGAGGTCGTGGGCAGCGAGGGGCGCAAGCAGTTGGAGGAGGTGCGCTGGCTGGCCGGGCGCACCCAGGGGCAGATGGAGGCGCTCTTCGAGTACAGCCGGGTCGGGCGCGTGGAGCTGTCCTGGGGCCAGGCGGACATTCATGAAATCCTGGAGGACGTGTTGACCATCGTGTCGTCACGCATCCAGGAGAACCAGATCGAGGTGAGGGTCCCTCGCCGGCTCCCCGTGCTGGCGTGCGACCGGGTGCGCATCCACCAGGTCTGGTCCAACCTGCTCACCAATGCGGCCAAGTATCACCAGGCAGGCAAGCCTCGCTGGGTGGAGGTCGGCTTCATCACCCCCGAGGAGCCCCTGTCCAACCCGACACGCCGACGGGCGGATGAGTACGTTTTCTACGTGCGCGACAACGGCATCGGTATTCCAGAGCGGTTCCACGAGACCATCTTCGAGATGTTCCGTCGCCTGCATCCCGCGCATGCGTACGGAGGAGGCAATGGGGCGGGATTGTCCATCGCGCGCCGGCTCATTCAATTGCATGGTGGCGATCTGTGGGTGGAATCCGCGCCCGGCCAGGGCTCCACCTTCTACTTCACCCTGGGCAAGGGGCCCGGATGATGGATGAGCTCAAACGGCCAGTGCTGCTCGTCGAGGACAGTGATCCCGACGCCGAAGCGTTGCAGCGCCTGTCGCGCAAGCTCTCGCTGTCGTGGCCCATCACTCGGGTGGCGGACGGAGAGTCGGCGCTCGACTATCTGTTCCATCGGGGCGCGTACGTGGATGCGCCCCGGCCCATGCTCGTCCTGTTGGACCTGCACCTGCCCGGAGTCGGAGGACGGGAGATCCTCTCCACGCTCAAGGCGGACGCCCACCTGCGCTCCCTGCCCGTCATCATCTTCTCCAACTCCAAGCGCGTGGAGGACGTGGATGGTGCCTATGAACTGGGCGCCAACAGCTATCTCTTCAAGCCCAGCGGGCTCGAGGAACTCGAGGACGTCGTGAACGCCCTGCATCACTTCTGGTTCAATGTCGCGCGGCTTCCCGGGCTCGGAGGCTTGTCCCCGGGATGAGTTTGCGCGTACTCCTTGTCGACGACAGCCTGGCGGATCAGCGGGCACTGCGGCGAGCCTTGGAGAAGGACACCGGGACGCGCTGGGAGGTGGAGCTCGCGGGCTCGGCCGAGGAGGCACTGGAGCGGCTCCACCACCCCCCGATGCCGGATGCCCTGGTGCTGGATTTCCACCTGCCGGGCATCGATGGCATCTCGCTGTTGCGGGGGCTCAAGGAGCGCTACGGCGAGCAGATGCCGGCGGTGATCGTCTTCACGGGCAGCGGCAACGAGCGCGTGGCGGTGGACGCGATGCGCGCGGGTGCCCATGACTACCTCCTCAAGGATGGTTTCTCCCCGGAGCGCCTGCGCCACAGCCTGCACAACGCGGTGGAGTCCATGCGCATGACGCGCGAGCTGGAGGAGCGGCGCCTGCGGGCGGAGGTCGCCGAGCAGGCGGCCCGGGCGGCGCTGGCGGTGCGCGACGAGTTCTTCGCCATCGCCACGCATGACCTCAAGGGCCCGCTGCAGAGCATCCTCCTGAGCACCCAGCTCCTGCGGCGCCAGCTCCCCCAGGAGGCGCAGACGCCGGGCGTGGAGGCGCGGCTGGCGCAGATCCTCCGGGGCACGCAGCGCATGAGCGAGCTCATCGACCACTTCCTCGCGGTGTCCAAGGGCGGCGAGCGGCCCCTGCATCGCGAGTCGGTGGACCTGCTCGCGCTGGTGCGCACCAAGGTGCGCGAGCTGGGGCCCCTGGCGGCCACGCACCCGGTGCAACTGCACGTGGAGGGCATGGACTTCCGGGGCCAGTGGGACGCGTCGAGCCTGGAGCGGGTGTTGGACAACCTGCTGGGCAACGCCGTGAAGTACTGCCCGCGCGGAGGCACCATCGACGTGTCGTTGAGCGAGGAGTCCTCCGGTCCGGAGGGCTGGGTGCGGCTGTGCGTGAGGGATCAGGGCATGGGCATCCCCGCGGAGGATCTGCCCCACATCTTCGAGCGCTTCCGCCGCGGCCGGAACGTGGCGCCGGCCATCTCCGGCAGCGGCGTGGGTCTGGCGAGCGCCTACCGGATGGTGATGATGCACGGAGGCACCCTCACCGTGGAGAGCGAGGAGGGACGGGGCTCGGCCTTCACCGTGCGCCTGCCCCGCGAGACGCTCGCGCGGGGGACGAGCCCCAATTCCGAGGCCCACCCCTGAGCCGCTCGGGCGCGCTTCAGGGCGAGGAGGGCAGGCTGCCGCGCAGCATGAAGAAGATGACCACGCCCGTCACGGACACGTAGAGCCAGATGGGCGCCAGCCACCGCGTCACCTTGCGGTGCTTCTCGAAGGCGTTGCGCCACGCGAAGTAGAAGGCCAGCAGCGCGCCCGGCACCACGGCGGTGGACAGCAGCACGTGGCTGGCCAGGATGAGCAGGTACACCACCTTGAGCGCGCCGCCGCCCGCGTAGCGCGTGTCCCCGTGCACGTAGTGGTAGGCCAGGTAGCACACCAGGAAGAGCGACGAGGAAGCGAAGGCGGACACCATGAGGTACTGGTGCGCGCGCCGGGCCTTCTGGCGGATGGCCACCCAGCCCGCGGTGAGGAACGCCGCCGCCAGCGCGTTGAGGCTCGCGTTCACCGCGGGCAGGAAGCGCAAGTCCACCCCTCCCACCGTGCCCCCTCGGCGGATGAGCAGCAGCCAGGCGAGGAACGCGAGCGCCGCGGTGGAGACCACCGCGGTGAAGATGTAGAAGGGACGATCGTTCTCCCCCCGCGACAGGGGGGCACCGGCGGCGTTGGACATGGCTTGTCTTTTGACCCGGCCGCGCCCCCGATGCAACCGCACCGCGGGAGCGTGATTTTCCCGTCTAATAGGAAAAGGCCACTTGTTCAGTAGTTTGAATTCATGGCATAAAGACCAACCGCGGTTTTCCCCCACCCGCAGTCTCAAGGAGGTGCCCGTGCCCTTCGCACGCAGCGTCCTCGTCCCCCTGGCCGCCATACTGCTCCTCGGGCCAACGCCCGTTCTGGCCGAGGATGGGCCCGTGTGCGCGCCGGTCACGAAGCTTCCCCTGGAGCGCTACCTGCGCCAACTGTCATTGGATCTGCTCGGCCGCCCGCCCACCGTGGAGGAGTACGCGGCGGTGCGGACCAAGGGCGAGGTGTCGGTCGAGGACGTGCGCTCGATGATGAACTCGGAGGAGTTCTACACGCGCATGCGCGGCTATCACCGCGCGCTGCTCTGGAGCAACATCAACGGCAGCGTCAACAACAACACCAACTCGCGTCTGTATGGCAAGGGGGACGCGACGGAAGCCCTGTCCATGCGCGGCAACAGCAGCGTGTCGTTGCGCGGGGCCAATGGCATCGGTTGTGACAGTTACATCCCCCAGGACTCGTGCGCCACCGCCCCCCGGCAGGATCCGCACGCCGAGCCCACCACGACCAAGGCCTGCTACGACGCGCGGGGCGTGCCGCTGCCGGTGAGCTGGGATTACGACACCACCTCCTATTACCAGTGCAGCCGGTTGGATCTGGTGCCCAACGCCGACCCGACCAAGGAGCCCGTCCCCGATCCAGCCATCAACTCGTGCGAGGCGGCGACGAAGAAGGCGAAGGATCCCCTGAATCCCAAGTACATGTACTTCTGCGACATGCGGCGGGTGGGCACCGCGCTGGTGCCGCACCTGTGCAAGCCGCACCCGGACAAGACGTCCACGTCCGCGCTCACCGTGGAGGCGACGGACTCCTCGGGCAAGGTGGTGTCCTTCAAGCATGCCAATCCGAGCGACACCACCACGCTCACCCAGCTGGACCGGTGCACGCTGACGATGAATCCGCGCAACGGCGTGGAGGGCACCTACGTCCCGCAGCGCGGGTGCTTCCAGCGCGAGGGGTACGTGACGCGGCCCGCGCCCTTCTGGAACCTCGGTGGGCCGGAGGTGCGCATCTGCGCCATCGAGGCGCAGGAGCGCTCGGTCAACCCCTGGACGCTCGAGTCGTGCACGACGGCGCGCTTCAATGGTGACCGCAGCTGTGGGTGTGGCGAGAAGATGCGCCGCTGCGAGGACTCGGCGACCGCCACCACCGCCGCCGTCACCCACTCCTCCCGCGTGTCGGCGATCAACACCGAGCCCGAGCTCATCGCCGACGCGGTGTTGCGCAACGACGAGCCCTATTTCAACATCCTCACCACGCGCCGCTCCTTCGTGAACGGCCCCCTGTCCGAGCTGTACCGCGATCCCCAGCAGGGCGTGGGTGTCTTCTCCCTGTCCTCACCCGCTCCCGCCGAGTCGATGCCGATGCTGCCGTTCGCGGACGCGAACACGTGGCGCGAGTACGTGCGCGGCCCCCAGCACTCGGGCGTGCTCACCACGCCGGCCTGGCTCTACCGCTTCCCCACCCAGCGCGCGCGCGTCAACCACTTCTACTCGGCCTTCCTGTGCAAGGCGTTCGTGCCCTCCAACAACCGCCCGCCCGCGGCCGAGGACGCGTGCAACCGCGACAACAACCTCGCCACGCGCTGCGCCTGCAAGGACTGCCACGCCACCATCGAGCCCACGGGCGCGCACTGGGGCCGCTTCGCCGAGCGCGCCGCGCTCTACCTGGAGCCCTCTCGCTTTCCCCGCTTCGATCCCAAGTGCTACGACTGCGCCCTCGCGGGCAACACCTCCTGCGGTGGCGAGTGCTCCCAGTACGTGATGCAGGCCTATGACGAGGAGGGCGCGCGCTCGCTCGGCACGCTCACCTCGTTCCTCTACCGCAACGCCGCCGAGGAGCAGAACATCGAGGGGGGGCCCCAGCTGCTCGTGCAGCGCCTCTTGCAGGGCGGGGACCTGGAGCGCTGCGCGGTGCGGCGCATCTGGGAGGAGTTCCTCGGCCGCCCCATGTCGTCGCAGGAGCAGGCGCTCTATCTCGAGCGGTTCTCCGCGGACTTCGCCGCCGACAACCACCGTCTCAAGGGTCTCATCGAGCGTCTGATGCTGTCGGACGCCTACCGGAGGATCGACTGATGCGCCGCCTGCTCCTGCTCGCGCTCGTCGCGCTCGGCACCGCCGCGTGTGACCAGAGCGGTTCCCCTGGCACGCTCACCCCCGTGGACGTCCAAGAGCCCCCCGATGACGGCCTCCATGGCAACGGCGGCGTGGTTCCCCTGCCGGATCCGGAGCAACAGGACGGCCGCGTGGGACGCTCCGCGCGCCGCCTCACCGTGGATCAGCTCGGCGCCTCCATCCAGACGGCGCTGGGACAGCCCTGGTCGAAGCTCAACAGCCGGGCGGCATCCCTGGGCCGCGCGGACTTCGCGCTCGTCAACGCGGAGAGCACCGAGGCCAACCTCGTGTTCGCCAAGTTCCTCGAGGACGGGGCGCGCGAGGTGTGCGTGGCCCGGGCGGGCGCGGACCTGAAGCTGACCGTGGCGAAGGATCGGGTGCTCGCCCGCACGCTGCCCGATGGCACCGTGGGCGACCTGCGCAAGCTCACCGACGCCCAGGTGCGCGAGCTGCTCGTGTACCTGTCCACCCGCTTCTGGGGCTCGCCGTTGCATGACGAGGAGCTGACGCGCTGGGCGGGCTTCTTCACCAAGGCGGCCGCTCGCGCCGAGACGATCAAGAAGCGGGATCAAGCCCTCGCGGCCCTCTGCATCGGTCTGATGACCGACTCCCGCTTCCTCACCTACTGACCGCTCCGGGGAGACGCACCAATGAAGAAGAACCACGACACGTCCGCCGGACGCCGCACCTTTCTCAAGGCCGCCGCGGGCTTCATGGGCACCACCCTGTTCGGGAGCACGCCCTTCCGCGCCTTCGCGCAGAGCACCTCGCTCAAGCCCTCTGATCGCTGCTTCGTCTTCGTCTACTTCGATGGTGGGTGGGACCAGCTGCTCGCCTTCGATCCGAGGGATCCCAACGTCTTCACGCCGGACCGGGTCTCCCAGACGCGCATCCAGCCGGGCTACAGCTTCACCGATCCGAGCATCCCCACCCGGCCCATCGTGCCGGGCAAGCGCCCGGGCGCCGCCCTCTCCAACATCACCTTCGGTCCGGCGGTGGGCGCCCTGGCGGACCACTACGATCTCATGACGGTGGTGCGGGGCATCAACATGACCACGCTCGCGCATGAGGAGGGCAGGCGCTACTTCATCACCGGCAAGCGTCCCATCGGTGCCGCGGCGCGGGGCTCGTCCACGGCCACCGAGGTGGTGGGGCAGATGGCGCCCCCGGTGCCCATCCCCTCCATCGCCTACAACGTGGAGACGTACAACGACCGCTACCCGGGCTCCGCCAACGCGCTCAAGGTGAGCAAGTCGAGCGACCTGCTGCTCGCGCTCGCGCCCAGCCCCACCCAGCTCGACAGCGAGCTGGAGAAGCAGCTCGTGGACTTCAGCGGCCAGCCCATCTCCTGCGAGGCGGCGGCCTATGGCGCCGGTGGGGTGGGCACCATGTACTCGTCGAGCCGCGGCCAGATGCGGCAGGTCATCTCCAGCCGCCTGGACAACGCGTTCCGCTTCGAACAGAACACCGATGAGGCCAAGGCGGTGCGGCTCGCCTACAAACTGGGCGAGAGTGGTCCGTACGACGACGCGGCGGGACGCGCGGCGCTGGTGGCCACGGCGCTCAAGAAGGGCATCAGCCAGTGCGTGTCCATCAACCTGGCGGGGGGCCTGGACACCCACTTCGGCTCGCAGACGACGCATGCGCTCAACCTGCGCAAGGGCTTCGAGGCGCTCGCCCTGCTGGTGAATGACCTGCGCAACACCCCGCACCCGTACAAGGCCGGCGACACCTTCATGGACCACACCACCATCCTGGTCTACTCGGAGTTCGCTCGCACGCCGCTGCTCAACGCCGCGTCCGGCCGCGACCACCATCTCACCAATAGCTGTCTGATGATGGGCGCGGGGCTCAAGCACAACACGGTGTTCGGGCGCAGCGGTGACATCGCCATGGCACCGGCCGTGGTGAACCTGGGCACCGGCGAGTCGGACCCCATCAACGGCCAGAACATCCTTCCTGATCACATCATCGCGACGGTGCTGGCGTCCGCCGGGCTGGACTACAGCATCACGCGTGTCGAGCCCCTGCGGTCCCTGTTGGCGTGACGTGATGAAGAGCCAAGCCTCGAACTTCGAGTGCCGTGTGCCCTGGCGGACCTGGGGGCGGCGGTGGGTGTGTGTGGTGGGGATGGGGCTGTGGGGGTGTGGCCCGTCCGTCGCGGTGGATCGTCCGAGCCCCGTGCCCTTCCAGCCCACGCTGGTGAAGGCGCAGGCGGACGTGGCGGCGGCGCCGGGCTTCGCGGACCAGACGGGGGGCGGCATCTTCGCGACGGCCTCGGGCCAGGCCATCCGCCTGCGGCTGGATGGGACGCGGGGCGCGCTGGAGAACCATCCCGGCAACCGGGTGGCCCCGGGGCGGGTGCACGCCGCCTTCCGGATGGGGACGAACTCGGCGCTGGTGGAGGCCTCCAATGGTCTCTTCCTGGCGCAGGCGGGCTGGCTCATCGCGCCGCCCTGGCGCGAGCTGCTCGGCCCGGGGCTCAATGCCACCGCGTCGACGAGCGAGGGCGTGGCGTGGCTCGCGCACGAGTCGGGCCTGTACCGGCTGCGCGACGGCCAACTCGCGGCGCTCAAGGTGGAGGGGCAGACGCTGGATGGCATCACCTCGATGGTGGCGGCCCCGGTGGACAAGGTGGCCTCGGCGCTGTGGCTGCTGCGCGAGGGTGAGCTGCGCGTCGCGGTGCAGACGGCGCCGGACGTGTGGCAGGTGCGTCCCGCCACGCTGCCGCTCGGGGACGGCGAGCGCGTGGTGGCGCTGGTGGGCCTGGGCGCCTCGGAGAAGGGAGGGGCGGAGGCGTGGGTGATGACGTCCGAGCGGCTGCTGCGGCACACGGCGCGGGGCTGGCGCGCGGTGTTGCTGGAGCGGCCGCCCACCCAGGTGCTGGCCGCGGGCCGCTTCGTCTGGGTGAAGTCGGGCGACGCGCTGCTGTCCTATGACGCGGACGCGGACACGTGGGGGAGCGCCGCCCACGTGGACACCCGCGAGTTCCGCTTCCTGGCGGCCGATGAGAGCGGCTGCGCGTGGGTGCAGCTGGGCGCGGACACGCTGGCGCTCAGCTGGGGCCCGGTTCCCCGGGTGATTGGCGTGTACGAGGGCATGACGGTGGTGCAGGACACGCTGGTGGTGAGCGCGCGCGTAGCCCCGGGCGCGACGCCGCCCGAGCGCCTGTCCTTCGAGGTGGGGGGCGCGGAGGTATCCGTGGAGGGGCCGGCGTACAGCCTCGGGGGCGTGGAGGCGGACGGGACGCTCCGCTCCTATTCCTTCGCGGGCCTGGCGGCGGGCATGCACACGCTGAGCGCCGTGGCCACCTACGCGGATGGTACCCGGGCCCGGCGCTCGGTGGCCTTCTCCTACGAGCCGCTGAGCACGGTGGTGCTGGGCTGGGACAAGGACATCCGCCCCATCCACCAGGCGCGTTGCGCCAAGTGCCATGAATCGACGGGGCCCGGCCGACGGCTGTCCACGTACGAGCTGTGGAAGGAGAACTCCTCCCTCATCATCGCGGCGGTGCGCGAGCAGCGCATGCCCGCGGACGGTCCGTTGGATCCGCAGCTCATCACCCTCATCCAGCGCTGGGCCGCTACCGGCGCCAACCCCTGAGCCGCTCCCCCATGAATCGAATCTTCCGAGCCTCGCTCGCGCTCGCGCTGCTGTCGTCTGCCTGCCAGGACCCCGGCGAGGATCCGATGGATGCCTGCGTGGGCCTCGCGCCCCTGGCCCTCACCGCGGACAGCACCCAGGTGCGCGTGAACGCGGGCGCCAACCTCAAGGCCACGGGCGGCAGCGGCTACTACACCTACCGCCTCGAGCCGGGCGGCTCCTCGGGCCAGGTGAACGGCTCGCGCTTCGTCGCCGGCCCCACGCCCGGCACGGACACCGTGGTGGTGGAGGACATGCGCTGCCCCGGCGACGCGCGGCTGCGGATGTCCGTGGTGGCGGCCTTCGGCGTGGCGCCCACGCGGGCCACGCTCAAGCCGGGCACGAGCTTCCAGGTGGAGGTGTCGGGCGTGTTGGGCTCGGCCGTCTTCTCGTTGGACGGGGGGCCCACGGGCAGCACCGTGTCGCCCACGGGCGTGTACACGGCCGGCCAGGGCGAGGGCGTGGACCTGGTGCGCGTGCGCGATGACCGCTCGGGTGACGTGGCCCAGCTCCAGTTCGAGGTGCGCAAGGACGCGATGCTGCGGGGCAGCCCCGAGTTCCTGGGGCTGCCGGCGGGTTCGTCCATTCCGCTGCGGGCGGAGGGGGGCACCGACCGGATGCTCTGGGCGAAGCTGTCGGGCCCGGGCCGGGTGGAGGGCGGGCGCTTCGTGAGCTCGCCGGAGGAGACGGGCACGGCACGGGTGCAGGCGACGGACGCGTTCACCGGCGAGAAGGCGACCCTGTCGGTGCACGTGATGACGGAGCTGACGCGCGAGACGCAGGCACACGGGCAGCTCTCGGACATGGCCTCGGTGGTGACGGCGGACTTCGATGGGGATGGGGTGGAGGACGTGGCCGTGGGCCGGCGCGAGAGCGACCTGGGCAAACCGTCCGGGGGCGCGGTGTTCATCTTCAAGGGCAGCTCGTCGGGCCTGCCCGCGCAACCCACCTGGGTGCTCGTCGGGGAGACGAACTCGGCCCTCTTCGGCGACACGGTGCTCGCGGGGGACCTGGACAAGGATGGCCGGGCGGAGCTGGTGGTGTCCTCGCCGGGCGCGGACACCACCATCGCCGACTCGGGCGCGGTGTACCTGTACCGCTTCGGCGAGAAGGGTCCGGAGCGCATCGGCAATCCCGTGACCAACACGGGCCGTGGCTTCTTCGGCTCGGGTCTGGCGCTCGCGGACATGGACGGGGATGGGGATCTGGATCTGGTGGTGGGCTCGCCCCTGGCGGACCTGGTGCCCGGGTCGGGGTCCAGCCGCGGCGTCGTGGACATCTACCTGCTCACCCCGGGCCAGACGGTGCCGCAGCTGTCGGCCACCCGCCTGGGCGGCATGGATCTGGGCAAGGGCGGCACGCTCGAGTCGCGCAAGGGCACGGACCTGGGCCGCGCGCTGGTGGTGGCGGACCTGAACGGGGATGGGCTGGGAGACCTGGCGGCGCTCAGCAAGGCGTCGCGCTTCAACGCGGATGGCTCCACCGAAGAAGTGATGCAGCAGACCGTGGCGGTGTTCTTCGCGCGCGGGGACGGTGAGCGCATCCGCTCCGCGCCGGACCTGATCGTGCTGCCCTCCAACTACTCGGCGGACAAATTCGAGGGGACGTGGCGGCTGGCGGCGGTGCCGGGTGAGGGCTCCCGGCCTCCGCTGTTGATGGTGTTGTCGGACAAGGCGGACGCGCCGGACCTGCGCACCAGCGGTGGGTTGGGCTCGATGATCGACGCGGGGGGCGCGCTGCTCTTCGACCTGAGCACGTACAAGCCCCAGGGCGCGCCCGCGGCGGCTCCCGTGCAGCTCAAGCGCGAGGCGGCCTTCGCCCGGCTGTATGGGGACGCGGGCAACGCCACCGCGGGGCGGAGCTGGGCGGTGATGGACGTGGATGGCAATCCCGGTCCGGAGTTGCTGCTGGGCGAGCCCTTGGCGTCCCCGAGCACGCCGCTGCGCTGGGCGGGGAGGATCATCGTCCACCCCCTGGCGGCCCTGACCAAGGGCGCGGTGCTCAACAAACCCCTGCTCGCCCTGCAGGGGCAGACGAAGTCGGATACCCTGGGCGCAGGGCTCGCGGCGTGGTCGCTGCCCGGCACCTCGGCGCTGGTGGCCTTCTCGGGACGGGCCTCGGGTCCCGGGCTGGCCTTCACCGGCCGCGTGGATGCCTACCTCAAGGCGGGGTCCTCGCTCGCCGAGTGGACGCGCACGAGCGCCCTGGTGCCGGCGCGGCCGAGTAAGGAGCGCTACGGGGAGGGCGTGGCGGTGGCCAAGGGGGCCCAGGGAGGCGCGGTGGCGCTGGTGGGCTCGCAGGGCTGGGGGGGTCCGGGGACCAACGAGGATGGCAACGACCTGAACGCCGGCCGCGCCTGGGTGCGGGATGCCACGCGGTCCACGATCGCGGCCGAGGGCGCTTCCGCGCCGCTCTGGCGCGGGCGCGGCGTGGGCTCGGACGTGGCCTTCACGGACTTCAACGGGGATGGGCGGGCGGACGCGGTGGTGGGGGCGAGCAACTTCACCCAGCCGGGCGCCAACGTGCGTGCCACGGAGATCACTCCCTACTTCGTGGAGAAGGCCGCGTGTGTGCCGGCGTCGAGTGTGGATGGCATGGGGGGAGTGCTGGTGTCGCTCGGCCAGGCGGACGGCACCTTCAAGCAGGCCTACTGGCTGTGGGCTCCGGAGGACTTCGCCAACTGCACCGACACGGGCTCCGCCTGTAAGCGCCGCGCCCTCGGACGCTCCGTCCTCGGGGGCTTCGACTTCAATGGCGACGGCAAGCAGGACATCGGCGTGCTGCGCAACAACGGCTTCGAGCTCTTCCTGGGCCGCGCTCCGGATGACGCCTCGCTGGCGAAGCTGTCCATGGGGTGCGATCCCGTCTACTCATCGCCGTACTACGACCGGCAGACCTCGGTCCCGGCGGCGCTGGGCGACCTGGATGGTGACAAGTGCGACGAGGTGGCGTGGCGCTCCGCGGATGGCTCGGCGTCCAACGTCATCATCCTGTTCGGCTATGACGCGAGTGGCGCGAAGTGCGCGCGCAAGGTACCGACGACGGTGCGTCTGGCGGATCGCCAGGCGGATGCCCCGGGTCTCTACGCCGGGCTGGGGGGCTCGACGGCGCGCGTGGGCCGGGTGCTCGGCAAGAGCGGCGCGGACTATCTGGCGGTGACCGCGACCAACATTCCCTATGAGGGCGTGACGCAGCCGTCGGTGCTGCTGATCGACGTGGCGGAGGTGAGCAAGCGCCGGCCCACCACGGGCGAGGTGAACGTGAAGGCCGTGGACCTCAATCCCATCATGGTGGTGAGCCCGACGCGGGCCGTGAATTTCGGAGCGGTGGTGCGCGGCAACGTGGACCTGACGAACGATGGCGTGCCGGAGTTGATCGTGAGTGCCTCGGGCGCCTCGGTGTCCTCGGATGGTGGGGGCGCGGTGTTCGTGTACCAGGGAGGGCCGGCCGTCAAGGGCGCGCCCTCGCCCTGGCTCCTGCTCACGGGCGACACGGCGGAGCGCTCCAACTTCGGCCAGTCCCTGGCGCTCACCCCAGGGGACGGCAAGACGCCGCCCACGCTCGTCGTCGGCGCGCCGCTCAGCTACCGCACCGGCGCGGAAAACGGCACGGCGTTCATGTTGCCGCTCACCTTCTGACGCTCCGCCCCCGTCCGTCAGGGATGGGGGTGCACGAAGATCTCTTCGTCCTCCGGGGGCGCGGTCCTTGGCCCCCGCTGGAGCTCACCGAGGCCCACGCTGCCCAGCAGTCGCTCCTGCGCGTCCAGGACGAACAGGCGGCGCACGCGCAACCGCCGCATCCGCTCGGCGACCTCTTGCACGTCCTCCTGGGGCTCACACCCCGGTACGTGCCGGGCCATCACCCGGACGATGGGCGTGGCGCGCGCATCGAACCCCAGGGCCAGCCCCCTCACGACGATGTCGCGATCGGTGACGAGGCCGACGACCCGCTCGTCCTCGACGACCGGAAGGGTGTCCACGTTGAGCAGCCGCATCATCTCGGCGGCGGCCATCAGCGTCGTCTCCGGATGGGCGGAGACCGCGTCCGGGGTCATCACCTCATGAATCTTCACGGCACACCTCGCGCCCGGTGGAAGAACGGAGCCCGGCCACCAGGGTGTGCACTCCCGCCGTGAAATGCCAGGCGTCCCATGGGCCCGCCCACCGTTTTCCCCGGGTGGCCGTGAGGCGCCCGTCCCTCCGCCCGCTGTCCGGACGGGCACCGGGAAGGTGGGATTGGCCGGACGGGGCGCCCGAAACAGATTTGCGCGAACCGCGAATTCTGGATGGGGAGGACTCGAGATGGCGATCATTCCCGAGGTGGAGAAGCTCAGGAGCCTGGCTCAACTGGACGTGGACGCGGTGGGGACCTACGAGGCCGCCATCGCCCGCGTGAAGGATCAACTGGTGCGCGAGCGCCTGAACGAGTTCCGCGTGGACCATGTGCGGCACGTGCAGGATCTCAACGCGTTCATCCGCCAGCAGGGTGGAGAGCCGGTGGAGCTGCGGCCGGATTTCAAGGGCGCGGTGATGAAGGGCATGACGGCCATCACCAGCATGATGGGGACCGAGGCCGCGCTGGTGGCCATGCTCGGCAACGAGGAGCTGACCAACCGCACCTACGAGCTGGCGCTGAGCTTCGACTGGAGCCCCGAGGTGCGTCAGCTCATCGAGCAGAACCGCAAGGACGAGGAGCGGCACCTGGCGTGGATCAAGGACGCGGTGCGCCTGCGCCCCTGGACGAGGGACGAGGCCGGGGCCCACGTCTGATGTGATGCGCCGGGCGGAGCGCTCCGCCCGGGGCGCTCTTCCCCTGGGACAAGGCCGTCCGAGGGGGTCTACAGTCCCCGCCCGGGCGCCGCGTGACGCGCGGTGGCCCGAGCCTCGGAGGCCCTCCCGATGAGTGACACCCTGCCCGCGCTGCGCGCCACGCTGGCCGAACTGGTCGCGGTGGACACGACCTCTTCCCGCTCCAACGCGCCCCTGGTGGAGCTGGCGCGGAGCAAGCTGGAAGCGGTCGGCTTCCAGGTGGAGCTGGTGCCCTACCGGGACGATGCCGGTGTGGAGAAGGTGAACCTCATCGCGGTGCTGGGCGGCTCGCCGCGGGAGCCGGCCGCCCTGGTGCTCGTGGGGCATACGGACTGCGTGCCGTACGACGCGGCGTGGACGGACGCGCTGCGTCTGACCGAGCGCGAGGGGCGGCTGTATGGCCGGGGCGCGTGTGACACGAAGGGCTTCATCGCCTGCGCGCTGCACGCGGTGACCCATCTGCCGCGGCCGCCGAGCGCGCCCCTGATGGTGCTGCTGACGGCGGACGAGGAGCTGGGGTGCGAGGGCGCCAAGCAGCTCGTGACGCTGGGCAAGGGCCGGGCGCGGCATGCCATCGTCGGTGAGCCCACGCGACTGGTGCCGGTGCGCGCGCACAAGGGGTATTGCCTGGCGGAGGTGGAGGTGCTGGGCCACGAGGGGCACAGCGCCTATCCGGACGAGGGCGCCTCGGCCATCTTCCGCGCGGGGCGCTTCCTGCAGAAGCTGGAGACCCTGGCGCGCACGCGCCTGCGCGAGGACCGGGACGACGCCTTCGAGCCTCCCTTCACCACGGTGAACGTGGGCCGGATCGGCGGCGGCAAGGCGTCCAACATCATCCCCGGCGCGTGCCGCTTCATCGTGGAGTGGCGGCCCATTCCGCGTCAGCCCCAGGAGCGGGTGTTGGAGCTGCTGGAGTCCATCCGCCAGGAGCTGGTGCGGGACGAGCCCGGCTATGAGGCGCGGATCCGCCTGGTACGGGCCGAGCCCGCGGTGGACACGCGCGCGGACGCGGAGGTGGTGCGGGTGCTCGCGACGCTCTCCGGCAACGCTCCCATCACGGTCCCCTTTGGCACGGAAGCCCCTCAACTCACGGAACTCGGGGCGCAGGCGGTGGTGTTCGGCCCGGGCGACATCCGCGTGGCGCACCAGACGGGGGAGTATGTGCCGGTGGAGGACCTGGTGCGGTGCGAGGCCTACCTCTCCCGGGCCATCGCGCACTTCTGTGGGGACGGCTCCTCGCGTGTCGGGCAATAGGCACCCAGGCGTCCGCTACCCGCTCGGGCCCATCCCATGACGTGAATGAGCTGGGGGGGCATGTCTGGCGGGCGGGCTCCCCGCGTATGCTCCGTTCCGGGGCGGGGGAGTGGGGGAGCGCATCCGCACAAGAGGGTTCCTCTTGGGATGGAAGGGACGACGCGGGAGAGGGTCGCGGGGGCGCGTGTTCCCGGCCCCTGGCCTCCCTCGGCGAGCCCGCTTGATTGCCTGAGCTCGGAGCGGACCATGGTTGCATTCACGAACAGCCTCAGCACGACCGGTCGTGTCCTTCTGGTGGATGACAGCATCATCGCCCTCGAAACCATCGGCTCGCGTCTGAGGGAGAGCGGGTTGGAGGTGGCGATGACGACCTCGCCCCTGGAGGCGCTGGCGCTCGCCACCGAGGGCCCCCAGCTCTTCGATCTGCTCATCCTGGACGTGATGATGCCGCAGATGAACGGCCACGAGCTGACGCTCCAGCTCCGAGCCCATGCGCGCACCCTCAACACGCCCATCCTCCTGCTCACCTCGCTCGACTCCACGGATGATCGCGTCACGGGGCTGAGGGCGGGCGCCGACGACTTCTTCACCAAGACGGCCCCCGACGCCGAGATGATCGCCCGCGTGCGCTCGTTCATCTCGCTCGGCAAGATGCGCGCCCAGCTCCAGGCCCAGCACGAGGCCATGGCGCGCGTCATGCGTGAGCCGGAGGCGCCCCTGCCGCCCCAGGCCCGGGTGGAGATCATCCACCACACGCCCGTGATGGGCGAGCGGCTCGCCCGGGCGCTGCGCGGCTCACCCCTGTGCGGCGACTTCCACCTCACCCTGCGCGCCCCGTCCCAGCAGCGCCTGACCACCACGGAAGCGGACCTGCTCGTGGTGAGCTACCCGGTCGCGCTCGAGGGGGAGCAGCCGCTGCTCAAGCGCTTCGGCTTCGACGAGGAGGCGCCCGCCATCCTCGTGGTGGACGAGGTGGAATCCACCTCGCGGCGCGTCGCCTCGTTCGACTCCGGCGCCGACGACTACCTCACGCTGAACACGCCCATGGCCGAGCTCATCGCCCGCATGGGGACGGCCCTGCGCCGCCAGCGCCGCCAGCGCCAGCTGCGCACCTCGCGCGACCGCGCCATGCTGGTGGCGGTGACGGATCCGCTCACCGGGCTGTACAACCGCGCCTACTTCCACGAGGCGCTCGGCGTCGAGTTCCGGCGCGCCCAGCGCTACAAGCACCCCATGGCGCTGGTGCTGTTGGACCTGGACCACTTCAAGCAGGTCAACGACACGCTCGGCCACACCGCGGGAGATCAGGCCCTGCGCGAGGTGTCCACGCGGCTGCGCCAGACGGCGCGCTCCACGGACGTGGTGGCCCGCCACGGCGGTGAGGAGTTCGCGATGATCCTCCCCGAGACGGACCTGGAGCAGGGGTTGCTCGCCGCCGAGCGCTTCCGGGCCGCGGTGGAGGGCGCCGTGGTGAAGGGCGCCAGGGGCGGCAGCCGCGCGTTGACGATCAGCGCCGGGGTGGGCTGCTACCCCGCGCACGCCTCGTCCGTCACCGAGCTCATCGAGCTCATCGACGCGGCGCTCTACAAGGCCAAGCGCCAGGGCCGCAACCGCGTGTGCGCCGTCTCCAACGTCCCCGAGGCCCCGGTGGTGGCCGCTGCTCCGCCGTCGGCTCCGCCTCCCAATCCCCTGGAGCGGCTGCGCCGGCTGGTGGCCGAGGACCTGGAGGGCCCCCTGTCGGCCACGCGCACGGCTGCTCGCATGCTGCACGAGGCCAGTGCTCCCGGTGATGCCCTGCACATCCTCACCGCCCAGCTGCGCCAGTCTTCCGACGACGTCCGCAAGGAACTGCTCGCGGTCATGGACGAGCTGTCCCGCAACATCCTCGAGTCCAGGCGTGACTCTCACTAGTCTTTCGGGCATACGCTTGGAGCTTCAACCTCTATTCCAGGAGAACCCGAATGCGGTCCAGGCTGCTGATCTCCCTCTGCACGTTCATGCTCACCACCGGTTGCGTCACCCAGGGCAAGTACGACCTGGCGATGCAGAACGCGCGGACGCTCGATGAACAACTCCAGGCGGAGAAGGCGGGGCGCACGGCGGCCGAGCAGAAGGTGGGGCAGCTGGAGGAGCAGGTGAAGGGGCTGGAGGCGGAGAAGGAGGCGTTGAACACGCGCCTGAACACCGCCGAGGCCGGGCTGTCGGCGGGCACGGCCGAGCGCCGGGCGCTGGAGCAGAAGAACGCGGAGCTGACGGCGCTCAACCAGGAGCTGGCGCGCTCGACGAAGAAGCTCGCCGAGGCCAAGGAGGCGCTGGAGAAGAAGAGCGCCGAGTACGAGAACCTCTCCAAGAGCCTGGAGCAGGAGATCGCCGAGGGCAAGGTGGAGCTGTCCGAGCTCAAGGGCCGGATGACGGTGAACCTCAAGGACAAGATCCTCTTCGCCTCGGGCTCGGCGCGGGTGGGCAAGGAGGGGGAGGCGGCGCTGAAGAAGGTGGCCGAGGCGCTCAAGGGCGTGCAGGGGAAGATCATCCGGGTGGAGGGGCACACGGATGACGTGCCCACGGATCCCAAGGGGCCGTTCCCCACGAACTGGGAGCTGAGCCTGGCGCGGGCGATGGCGGTGGTGCGGGCGCTGCAGGACTCGGGCGTGGATCCGACCCGGCTGTCCGCCGCGGGCTACGGGCCCTACCAGCCCATCGCCGCCAACAACTCGCCGGAGAACCGCAGCCTCAACCGGCGCATCGAGATCGTCCTCGCGCCGGGCGAGCAGGCCGCCGCGGCGCGCTAGGACGCCTCACCTGTCCGCGCGGGCCCGTCCGGCTCCGAAGACGGAGTAGAGGACGGGCAGCACGAGCAGGGTGAGCACGGTGGAGGACAGGAGGCCGCCGATGACGACGGTGGCCAGGGGGCGCTGCACCTCCGCGCCCACCCCCGTGTTGAGCGCCATGGGCAGGAAGCCGATGGCGGCCACGGCGGCCGTCATCAGCACCGGCCGCAGGCGTGACAGGGCCGCTTCGCGCAGGGCCTCTGCGAGTGGCAGGCCCCGCTCGAGCAACTGGCGCACGCGGCTGACGAGCACCATGTCCCCGAGCACCGACACGCCCGAGAGGGCGATGAAGCCCACGGCCGCGGAGATGGAGAAGGGCAGTCCTCGCACGAGCAGCGCCAGGACACCTCCCACCCAGGCGAAGGGCACGCTGGCGAGGATGCGCAGCGCGTCCAACACCCGGCGGTAGGTGACGTAGAGCAGGGTGAAGACGAGCGCGAGGGCGAGGGGCACCACGATGAGCAGCCGCGCCCGGGCGCGCTCCAGGTGCTCGAACTGCCCGCCGAAGCGGACGGAGTACCCGGTGGGCAACTCCACCTTCTCCTCCAGGGTCCGGCGCACCTCGTCCACGAAGCCGCCCAGGTCACGGCCGCGCACGTTGGCCTGGATGACGAGGCGGCGCTGGCCTCCCTCGCGCTGGATGGTGGTGGGACCGGACACCTCCCGGAGCGTGGCCAGCCGTCCCAGTGGCACCCGCTCCCCACTCGGAGCCGTCACGGGCACGGTGGCGAGCCTGGCCGGCTCCTCCCGGTACTCCCGCGCGAGGCGCACCGCGAGGGGGAAGCGCCGCTCGCCCTCGCGCACTTCGCCCACCCGGCGCGTGCCCACGGCCTCCACCACGTCGAGCACCTCCCGGGCGGGAATGCCGTGGCGGGCGATGGCCGCGCGGTCCACCGTCACCTGCAGCACGGGCTGGCCCGTCACCTGCTCCACGGTGACGTCCGCCGCCCCGGGGATGGCTCGCACCACGGCCTCCATCTCCCGCGCCTTGGCCTCGAGCACGTCCAGGTCGTCTCCGAAGAGCTTGATGCCCACGTCGCCGCGCACCCCGGCGATCATCTCGTTGACGCGCATTTCAATCGGCTGGAGGAACGCCATGCGCATGCCGGGCAGGTCCGCCAGCTCCGCCTTCATCTCCGCGACGAGCTCCTCCTGGGTCTCCGCCCGCTTCCACTCCTCCCGAGGCTTCAAGGTGATGAAGACATCGGACAGCTCGATGCCCATGGCGTCCGTGGCGATCTCCGCCGTGCCGGTGCGCGTCCACACGCGCTTCACCTCGTGCGGGAACTTCTCGCGCAGCACCTTCTCGATCCGCCCGCCGTAGCGGATGGACTCGGTGAGGGACACCTCGGCCAGGCGCACGGTGTTGATGACGAGGGTGCCCTCGGAGAGGCGGGGAACGAACTCACTGCCCAGTTGCGTGGCGGCCACGAGGGCCCCCACTCCGAGCAGTCCCGCGCCGGCGAGCACGGTCCGGGGATGGGCGAGGGCCCCATCGAGGACAGGCCGGTAGCCGCGCTCGAGCAGGAGGATCAGCCGTGGCTTGCGCCGTGCCCCCGCCCCCCGCTTCAGCGCGAAGGAGGCCAGCACCGGCATGAGCGTCAGGGACAGGAGGGCCGAGCCGAGCAGGGCGAAGAGGACGGTGAGCGCCATGGGGCGGAAGAGCCTGCCCTCCACGCCCTCCAGGGTGAGCAGGGGCAGGTACACCACGGCGATGATGAGCTCGCCGAAGAGGGTGGGCTTGCGCACCTCGAGGGCGGCATCCCGGATCACCCGCAGCGGCTCATGGTCCGGGGGGGCCTCGGCGAGCCGCCGCTCCGCGTTCTCCACGAGGATGACGGACGAGTCCACCACGAGGCCGAAGTCGATGGCGCCCAGGGACATGAGGGTGCCGGCGATGCCGAAGCTCAGCATCGCGTTGAAGGCGAACAGCAGGGACAGGGGGATGGCCGCCGCCACGATGAGGCCCGCGCGCCAGTGGCCCAGCGCGACGAAGAGGACCGCGATGACGAGCAGGGCGCCCTCGAAGAGGTTGGTGCGCACCGTGCGCAGCACCTGGTCCACCAGCTCGGTGCGCTCGTAGACGGGCTCCACCTGGACGTCTCCGGGGAGGCTCCGCTGCACCTCCTCCAACCGTTGGGCCAATGCCTTCGTCACCGTGTGGGAGTTCTCTCCCACCAGGAGGAAGCCCAGGCCCAGGACGGCCTCGCCCTCGCCGTCCGCCGTGGTGGCGCCCCGGCGGATCTCCCCGCCCACCTCCACGCGGGCCACGTCCCGGATGCGCACCGGTACGCCGTTGCGCGCGGCGATCACCACCTGCTCGATGTCCTCGCCGTCCTCCAGCGCGGCCACTCCGAGCACGAGGCGTGCCCCGCCTCCCCGTTCCACCACGCCGCCGCCCACGTTGGCGTTGTTGGCCTC
The DNA here is from genome assembly GCF_000335475.2 of Cystobacter fuscus DSM 2262. Classification (NCBI taxonomy): domain Bacteria; kingdom Pseudomonadati; phylum Myxococcota; class Myxococcia; order Myxococcales; family Archangiaceae; genus Cystobacter; species Cystobacter fuscus. The sequence continues at coordinate 190,064 of NZ_ANAH02000013.1, forward strand.
CAGGGCCCGGTAGACGTCCCCCAGCGAGAGGTTGAACTGTTGGAGGCGCTGGGGCTCCACCACCACGTGCCACTGCTTCTCCTCGCCGCCCCAGGCGTTCACCTCCGCCACGCCCGGCACGCCGCGCAGCCGTGGGGCGATGAGCCAGTCATGAAGCGTGCGCAGCTCGGCGAGGCTCCGCGTCCGGCTCTTCACCAGGTAGTGGAAGATCTCCCCGAGTCCCGTGGCCACGGGCCCCAGGGTGGGCCGCGAGAGGCCCGCGGGGAGTTCGACACGGCCCAGCCGCTCGGCCACCTGCTGCCGGGCGAACCACGGGTCCGTGCCGTCCTCGAACTGGAGGGTGACCTGGGCGAGCCCGAACTTGGAGAGGGAGCGCAGCTCCCGCACGCGGGGCAGTCCGGCCAGGGACTGCTCGATGGGGAGGGTGAGTTGACGCTCCACCTCCACGGGGGTGAGGGCCGGGGCGACGGCATTCACCTGCACCTGGGTGGGGGTGGTGTCCGGAAAGGCGTCCAGGGGCAGCTCCCGGAAGGCGAGCACGCCCGAGACGATGAGGGCCAGCGCCCCCCCGAGGACGACCCCGCGGTGCCGCAGCGACGCGTCGATGAGCCAGGTGAGCATGGCCGCTACCCGCCTCCTTCCTCGCAGCAGCCCGCGCCGATGGAGCCCTTGAGGATCTCCGTCTTGAGGAGGAAGGCGCCCGTGGTGACGACCTCCGCGCCGGGCTCGAGGCCCTTCACCACCTCCACGTGCTCCCGGGTGCCGGCGCCCAGCTCCACGGCGACGGGCTCGTAGAGGCCCTCTCCGGTCTTCACGAAGACGAGGGGGCGCCCCTCGGCGTGCTGGAGGGCGTCGCGGGGCACGAGGAGCGCGTCGTGCGGGGAGGACACCCGTATCCGGGCCCGGACGAAGAGGCCCGCCTTGAGCGCATGGTCCGGGTTGGGCAGCTCCACGCGGGCGCGCACGGTGCGGGTGGCCGGGTCCACCGAGGCACCTACGCGGGTGAGGAAGGCCTCGCGTGTCTCTCCGGGAACGCCCTCGAAGGAGAGGGTGACGGGCTGACCCACGCGCACGGCCAGGGCGTCCGTTTCGGGCACCTCGAGCTGGGCCCAGAGGGTGTCCAGGTCCGCGAGCTGGAGGAGCGTCTGTCCTCCCGCGACGTGCCGGCCGGGCACGGCATCCCGGGCCACCACCGTTCCCGCGAAGGGCGCCTTCAGCGTGAAGAGCCCCTGCTGACTGCCGGTGGAGACGCCCGCGGCTCCCAGGGCCGCCCGAGCCGCCTCGCGCTCACCCTCGGCCGCCGCCAGCTCGGCCTGGGCTTCTTCCAGGGCCTGCCGTGGGCTGATGCCCCGCTCGACGAGGGTCTGCTCCCGGGAGACCGCCGCGAGGGCCGCTCGGACCCGGGCCTGTGCCGCCGAGAGCCGCCCTTGATCCTCGCCGACGGTGGCGGACGTCACCACCGCGAGGGGTTGGCCCGCCTTCACCTCGTCGCCGACATCCACCCGGACTTCCATCACCAGGGCATCGCTCCGGGTCGACAGCCGCGCCAGCCGGTTCTGGTTGAAGTCGAGCTGTCCGAGCACCTCCAGTGTGCGGGCGAAGGGCCGCCGCCGCACGCGCTCCGTCCGGATGCCGGCCTCGCGAGCCGTCTCGGCCGAGGCGAGGCGCACGCGGGTGCCGGGCTCGGGGAAGACGGGCGGTTCGGCGCCCGCGGCCTTCACCTTCTCCGGGTGGCAGTAGGGGCACACGGACTCGGGGTAGCCATGCTCGCGGCAGTAGTCCCCGGCCTCGATGAACTTCGCCACGAGCTCCGGGTGGCACCTGGTGCATTGGGACTCCGGCACCGCGTGCTCCTCGCACCAGTCCCGCGGAGTGGAGGGCCGCGAGGTGAAGGTGAGCTCCGGATGGCATTGCTTGCAGTGGGACTCCGGCAGACCGTGCTCCTCGCACCAGTCGCCCTGGGCCTTGAAGACGTCGATGAACTCCGGGTTGCACTTCGTGCACAGCTCCGCGGGCACGCCGTGCTCACACAGCTTCACCTCCTGGGCCGTGGCGGCGGGCACGGAGGGGGAGCCCGCATCGGCGGGAGGCGGGGAGGACTTCTCCGCCCCGGCGGGCTTGGAGCCGCTCGAGCAGGCCGCCGCTCCCAGGGCGAGCAGGAGCGCCACGAGCCTCGGGCCGATGCGGGGGCGCATCTACTTCACTCCCTTCTGGGCCAGCTCGGGGTGGCAGAGGACGCACTGGGATTCGGGCCGCTCGTGCTCGGCGCACCAGTCGCCCTTGGCCTTGTAGACGGCGGCCAGCTTCGGGTTGCAGCGGGCACAGAGGCTCTTCTGGACGCCGTGCTCGCACGTGGCCTTGCCGCTCTCGGTCTTGGCGGCCTCGGGGGGCTTCTTGTCCTCGGCCAGGGCGGGCAGGGCGGGGGAGACGAGCAGGGACACCACCACGGACAGCGAACGCAAGGAACGCATGGAGGAACTCCGGCCGTGCGCCTTCCCAGGGAAGGCCTTCCACGGCGGTGAATGCCCCGCGCGGGATGCACGGGGAGACGGGGACTGGGGACGCGAAGACGCGGGAAGGACTACTCACGAGGCCCGACGGGGCCCGTGGCATGGAGCGCTGGACACACCTCTCCCGCGGGGAGCGAGGATCAGGCTCTCGGAGGCTGGAAGATGTCCGTGCCCACCGCGAGGAGAGCGGGCTCGCCGAGGGAGACGAGCGCCTGTTCCGGCGGAGTCACTTCGGCGAGCATTTCCAAGACGGGCGTGGCGGGGATCGCCCGGAGAGGGCAGTACGGGCACAGGCCGCAGTCACCCGCGCAGTCGGCACACGGGCCGTCGTCCTCTTCGCCCGCACAGTCCTCGACTCCGTCGCCGACGAGGGCGAGTGTCTGGGGGACCCCTCCGGTCGTCAGCATCAGAAGGAGGGCGATGAGGCGGAGGAACAACGGCATCGGTCCCCTGGGTCCTACCGGTGACGTGTGGGGCGAGTCAATGCACCGGGGCGGGGTCACGTGCCGGGTGCTCCTCGGTCAGCTTCTCCAGGAGGCGTCGCATCGCTCGGGAATCCCACTCCCGAGGGCCTTGGAAGCGGGCGACCAGGCGTCCGTCCACCACCAGGATGCTCGTGGGCAGCGTGTCCACGCCGAACGCGTGAGCGGCGCGCTTGCCCGCGTCCAGACGCAGGTGCAGGGCCGGGTCGGGCGGTCCTCCGAGGAACGTCTCCACGGCTGGCATGTCGGCGTCGTGACTGAAGAGCAGGACCTGGAGTTCCTCGGGAGGGTGCTTCGCCAGGGCCAACAGCCCGGGGGTTTCCTCGCGACACGGGGGGCACCACGATGCCCAGAAGACGATGAGCCGGGCGCGTGCATCCGGAGGGGCTTCGAGTGCGGGGGCGGCTCCTTCGAGTCGCAGGTAGCTCGGGGGTGGCTCGCTCTGGCAGCCCGCCGTTAGCGCCACCCATGCGCCAAGGAGGGCACTCACTACTCTGGGCATGATGAGTCCTGGGAGGGAGGTTAATCGTCCGCCGATGACGCCAGGGTGCGAGCGACCATGCTCAGGGCCGCCAGTTGCTTGTCGTCCATCTGGCGCAGCGTGCGCATCAGGCGGCGCATCCCCGGCGATTCCTCCACCGAGGGGGCGGGCCGCTCCTTCAACCAGGCCGCCTTCTCCCGGAACTCCAGGGCGAGGGCCTCATCGGCGTCCATCTTCAACACCCCACACAATGCACGAAGGATCGGGACGCTGGGCGTCAGGTTGCCGCGCTCCATCCGCCCGTACACCTCCGTGGCCACCCCCACGCGCTCGGCCACGTCCGCTTGCGTCCATTGCGCCCGGGCGCGGGCCGCTCGCAGCGTTTCTCCCAGATGCACGGTGAGCTTCTTCTTCGTCATCGACTCGTTCTTCACCGCTGCTCCCTCCGCGTGCTCCTCCATCCCGTCGTGGCTTGCTCCTCGGAGGTGAGCCGCACGCAGTGCGCCGCGGAGAGGACGTGCTGGGTCCTGGGAGCCACTTGAAGGTCTTCCAAGGTAACACCGTGGAAGGTGGAAGGGAAGGGATGGGTGACCGGAGAGGTCAACCTCGGGGCTCAACCTGATGGAGTAGGATTCATCTTTCGGGGCCCTGATGCAGTAGTGCTAATTCCCCATTCCCATGCCGGAGCAGCTCAAGACCTTCTTCGATCGGAGCGTGGTGGAGCGCATCGCCACCATGCTGCGCGCCGCCCATCCCTCCTTCCCGAGGCAACGCTTCCTGGCCGAGGCCACCGAGGGACTCGAGGCACACGAACTCATGGGCCGTGCCCGCCACATCATGCGGGCGATGCACAGCTCTCTCCCCGCTGACTTCGAGGACGCGGCTGGAATCCTCCTGCGGTCGCTCGGGCCGGAGCGCGAACGCGCGGAGGGCCAGGGGATGGACGTCTTCATCTACCTTCCTCACACCTTGTACGTCGCGGAGCATGGCCTCGGCCATTTCGAGACGTCGATGCGAGCCCAGTACGAGCTCACCAGGCGCTTCACCGCGGAGTTCTCCATCCGGCCGTTCCTCGAGCGCCATCCGCGAGAGACCCTGGTGCGACTCTCCCAATGGGCGAAAGATCCGAACGTCCACGTCCGGCGGCTCGTCTCCGAGGGCTCGCGGCCCCGGTTGCCCTGGGCCTCCCGGCTCCGAGCGTTCCAGGAGGATCCACGTCCGGTGCTGGAACTGCTCGAGTTGCTCAAGGATGATCAGGAACTCTACGTCCGGCGCTCCGTCGCCAACAACCTGAATGACATTGGCAAGGACCACCCGGATGTCCTGGTGGACACCTGCGCACGGTGGAAGGAAGGCGCCTCGGCGGAGCGGCTGTGGATCATCCGCCATGCGCTCCGCTCCGCGGTGAAACGAGGGGACACCCGCGCGCTCTCGGTGCTCGGGTTCAGCGGCGGCGGAGCGCTCGAGGTGACGGCTTCATTCCCATCCAAGCGGGTCCGGATCGGCGAGAACATCGCGATGACCTTGTCCGTCACCAACCGCTCGGAGACGCGACAGCAGGCCATCGTCGACCTCGCCGTGCACTTCATCAAGTCGAACGGCAAGGCCAGTCCAAAGGTCTTCAAGGGGGGCAAGGTCGATCTCCTCCCCGGTGCGTCCTGCACCCTCGAGAAGACGATCTCCTTCGCCACGATGACGACGCGGAAGCACTACGCGGGCACGCACCGGGTCGAGGCGCTCGTGAATGGCCGGGCCACCGACCTGGGGAGCTTCACCGTCCTTGGTTGATGCCCCGTATGCCTTTCGAATGGCGTCCACCGTCTGGCTTTTCCGAGACGGTGGACGCTGACCTCGGCTAGGGCATGCGACCGCCGATGGGCTGGTCGTTGAGGAGCAGGAGCATGCCGCCGTCCGGCGAGGGCTTGAATTTCACGCTCATGCCCTCGAGCAGGCCGAACTCATCCCGCTCGACGAAATCATTGTCGCCGTAGGCCTCCAACTCCCCGCGGACGGGCGGCCTGGCCGCCTCGATGGTCAACCACAGGTGGCCCGCCTCCACGAAGACGGTGAGCGGGCCTATGGCCGTGTCGTAGGTGCCCACGTAGTTCCGCCACACGGTGGTGTCCGGCACGAAGGTGCTGGGCGCCCGGTCATTCGACACGGGCTTCGTGGGCTCCTTTCCGGACAGCAGCGCGACGACGCCCGTGCCCACCTGCTCCGTGACCGGTGTGTTGAGGTTGCTGAGTACTCCCACGGCCACACCCTCGGAGGGAATCAGGTTGAAGCTGGAGCTGCTGGTGATGGTGTTGCCTCCATGGGACACCCGCTTCCGGCCAGACTCCTCGGAGATCACCCAGCCCAGCCCGTTGGCGGACGGCCCGTTGCTGGTCATCACCGCGGGCTGCCACATCCGCTCGATGCCCTGCGCGGAGAGCACCCGCCCACCAGGCGCTTCGCCCCGGGCGAGCAGGGCCGAGAAGTAACGGGACACATCCTCGGCGGTGGTGTGGGTCGCCGAGCCCGCGGGCACGTGTGCTCTCGACCACGGCGGGGCCATCGTATGCAGCTGTCCCCGCGTCCACGTGTAGCCCTGGACCACGTCCTGCTCTTGCTCGGGGACCGCCCCCATGAAGGTGCGGCGCATGCCCAGCGGCTCGAAGACGGAGTCGGCCATGTGTTGCTCGAAGGGCCCGCCCGCCACCGTCTGGACGATGAGACCGGCCACCGCGAGTCCATCGTTGGAGTACGCCTCTTGCTGCCCTGGCGGGAAGTGGAGCTTCACCTCGGCGAGTGAGCGCACCAGGCGCTCGAGGGCCTCGTCATCATGGTCGCCATCCCAGGTCATGCCGTTGGGCAGGCCGGAGGTGTGTGACAGCAGATGCTTGACGAGGATTTGCTCCTGGAGCCCGTCCGCCGTGCGGAACCAGGGCAGGTAGCGCGTCACGGGAGCATCCAGCTCCACGGCGCCCGCCTCCACCTGCTGCATGAGCGCCAGGGCCGTCATCGCCTTGGTGGTGGAGCCGATGGACACCAGTGTCTTCGGCGTCATCGGCTGGTTCTTCTCCACGTGGGCCAGACCATAGCTCTTGATGCATACGGGCTGGCCACCCTGGAGGATGACGAGCGAGAGCCCCGGGATGTGTCCTGTTCGCATGCTCTCGGTGACGAAGGGATCGATCCGCTCCTTCATCGCGGTGGGCAGGGCGTCGCACTGTCCCGGGGACGGGTGGTCCGTTCCTGAGCACCCGGAGTTCAGGAGGGAGCCGAGTAGAAGGGGAACAAGGGCGCGCTTCATCATCACGGGACCTCTGCCCCCCGCGATGCGCGGGGGAGCGGAAAGTGAATGGAGTCTCGAATGGAACACCCCAGAAGCGGCGAGGTGTTACTCCCCGCTTCAATGGCTTTCCGCTGGAGATTCCAGCTGCAAGCGAACGCCCTTGGTGTACAGGAATTGCGTCTCTCCCTGCCGCTCGAAGCGCACGACCTCGCCCTTGCCACGGCCCAGCCCGAGCACGATGGCACGCTCCTCACCCTCCGGCTTCAGCAGCAAGGTGGAGGCTTCTCCCGGCATCGCACTGTAGATCTCCAGGAGGAGGCAGCCCTCTCCCTGGCTCAGCCTGGCCCTCTCGAAGAACTCCCGGGGCCCGCCCTTCGGCACGCCGTACTGACCCAGCCGGCGCTTCCAGGACTCGGTCAGCTCGGAGGGAGTGATGCGCTCGCCCAGGAACTGGCGGCCGCTCCACAACAACCTGGGCTCGGAGCCCTGGCGCAGGACGACATCATGGCCGGCGATGCGATCGAACGAGAGCCACAGGGGCGTGCCCTGGAGTTCGGTCTTGAAGAGGCCCTGCTGGTGAGGCGCCAGGACGAGCCGGAGAGCGGTGAGGTTGGCCACCAGGTCTCCATTCTCCACGGCCACCTTCATCGGGCCCAACTCGGTGGCGTACAAGCCCTCCAGCGCCCGGAGCTCCTCCACTGGCCGGGTGACAGGCTGCACCTGGGGCTCTCGCGGACGGGCCACCACCTCCAATCCCGTCTTGGCCTTCAAGGCCAGCGCGAGCGCCTCCTCGGCGATGAATGGCGAGAACTCACGGGCGGCATCGGTATTCGTGAGCACGATCACGCCCAGCTTGTGTTCGGGCAGCAGCGCCAGCATGGAGCGGAAGAACAGGGTCGCGCCACCGTGGTGAACGAGCCGTGCGGACTGGCCGTTGGCCAGCGACAGGTCGTCCAGGAACCAGGTGATGCCGACGCGGGTGTCCAGGTCCAGCGGAGCGCCGACGTTCTGCTGCCGCCACATCTCCCGCAAGGTCTCCGGCTGCACGATCGTCGTCTCTCCCGCCTTGCCGTTCGCCAGCAGCATCTTGATGAAGCGGCTCATGTCCAGCACCGAGCTGCGCATGCTGCCCGCGGGGCCTTCGCCGTCCAGCCAGTGCGGCGGAGCGTGACTGGTGGCCAGCGACCCATGGCCCACCGACATGTTGGGCACCATGTGAGGCTCCACCCGGAACGAGGACTGGCTCATGCCCAGCGGGCCCAGCAGGTTCTGTTTCATCGCGGCGGTGAACTCCATGCCCGAGGCCATCTCCACCGCTCGGCCCGCGACCACGAGGCCGGTGTTGGAGTAGGCCCAGATCTGCTCCGCCGGAGCGGTCTGATGTTCCTGCCGGAGCAGCTCCATCCGCTCCGGGAGCGACAACACCTTCGGGGTGTACGCCCCGACGTACTGCTCGGGAATCCCCGCGTGGTGCGTCAGCAGGTTGCGCGGGGTGATGGGGCCGCTCTCCGGGAAACGCGACTGAAGGGTGAAGTCCGGGATGAGCTCCTGGATGGGCCTGTCCAGCGCGACGCGGCCCCGCTCCACCTGCTGCATCACCGCCGTGGCGGTGAAGAGCTTGCTGATCGAGCCGATCTCATAGAGGGTCTCGGCGGTGGCGGGACGCCGCGCGGCTTGCTCCGCGAAACCGAAGCCCTGCGCCCACACCACCTCCTGGTCATCCACCAGCGCGATGCTCAGCCCGGGGACCTTGCCCTCCGCCATGCCAGACTCGATGAGCCGGCTGACCTCCATCTTCACCTCGGCGTAGGGATCCTTGGGTTGTTCGGCTGGGGGGTTGTCGCCATCGCAACCGGCGGCCAGGAGGCCGAAGCCGAGCAGCGCCGTGCAACCGTAGAGTGTCTGCCTGCGTGAGAAGGTGTGTTCGCGGTTCATGCGTCGCTCCTGTGTTCCAGCACGCTCTGGAACACCGCGACTGCGCGAAGCTGTCACCCGCGCCTGCTCGATTCTTCCGATGACGCAGCGCGGCCCGTCCTCGTCTGCCTCCATCGAAACTGAATTCAGTCAAAAAAAGACATATATCCACTCGAGCACAAGAGATTAGCGGAATATGAGAAAACGAGGCGCCCTGACGGAGATGGTCAATGGCGCCCCCAGGGGTTGGGCTCGAAAACGCCATGAAACCCGGAAAAACAAAGGAGCCACTCAAGCGGAACCTGGGATCCTGTCCAGCGCGAGCGAATGCAATGGATTGACGAGGTTCTGCGAGGTCTGTACGGTGATGGACAAACCCCTGGACATCGGAGTCGAACATGAAGCGCTCGCTGCTCATTCTCGCAACACTTGTCTTTTCCGCCGTGGCGGGTTGTGGAGGAACGGAGTTCGAACAAGGAGAGGAGTCCCTGACGCAAGACGAGAGTGCCCTTTGCGCCACGAGCGACTCGTGCTCGTATCTCCATGGGCAGGACTGCACGCAACCTGGCCTCACGCGAAAGTGCTGTGTCAGTGATTCCACCGTGGAGAAGACCTGTATGTGCACCGCCTCTCCGCGGAAGTGGGCCTGCCTCTGATCGGGCGCCTGTAGGTTCAGGGTCGCCCGTCCACGACGTGGTGCACGGGCGCACCTCCGCACCTGGCTGGAAGACCGCGACCTCGCGAATTCCATATCACGCCTGCACGGACAGCCCGTTGTCGTTGGACACCGCTCGATTGCCCTCACAGGGGCTGTCGCGGTGGGCGACATCGTTGAGCTGCGGAGCGGGGCCCGGCCACCACCCCGGCTGGAACCCATGCTGTCCCTGACGGTGGAGGAGATCGTCTCCCGTCTGGAAGCGGAGCTGTCACGTGTCGGCACCCGCCTTCCGAGTAGGACGGTTAGTGTAATTTTCCAGGCCGGTTGTTATTTTCTCAGAATCTGTGGTAAATCCTGAATCGGGTTTTCGCGGGTTTTCCCGGGCGGCCCGTCATTCCACCCCGAAATGGAGCATGCGCGACGGCGTTGCCGAGAGGCCGCCGTGCGTCCACAGACCATGAGACAGAGCAGACATCTGAAACCAAGAGCCTTGCTTCTCACCGTACTGCTGGGAAGCGCCCTCACGGCCTGTGGTGGGATTGAGCAGGAGGAATCCTCTCCGCAGCAGAAGATGGCCCAGGCCGGCCGCGAGTTCATGGCCCGGCAGGGTGGCGAGGCCAGTGAGCAGCTCTACGCGGAGCCCATGGATCCCTATGGCTACTGCGGCGACTACATGTGCTCGATTGACGAGCAGGGCTGGTGCCCCCAGGACTGTGGCTACTCTTCCTACTGCGGTGACGGGTACTGCGACGCGTCCTACGGTGAGGATTGCTCGACCTGCGAGATGGACTGCGGCACCTGCTACAACCCGGACATCCTGAACGTGCCGGGCATGCCGCAGAAGGCGCCCATCGGTGACCTGTATGCGAAGTCCCAGCAGTTGGGTGTATCGCCCATGGTGGCGGGTGTCCCGAACATCGACACGTACCTGCAAACCCAGTACAGGCTCAGCTCGTTCGCCTATCCCACGGGCACCTCCGGCGTGCAGGACTTCGTGAACAAGCTGTTCCAGAGTGGCATCTGGGCCAACGGCGGTCCCACCCAGACGGTCACGCCCCTGGCGCCTGATGCCAATGGTTGCCAGCTGCGCCAGGTGGACGCGAGCTACAACCCCGAGGAATTGGTGAACTTCGACGCGGGCGCGGGTCTGCTCTTCCCGTCCGCGCTCAACCAGGGCCGGTACATCAACCTGGGCCTGGGTTCGCTGTCGCCCATCCATGTGCCGTATACCCAGCGCAAGCCGGTGAACCTGGTGGCCACCTTCTTCCAGTCGGCCACGGCTCCCGCCGCCACCGCGACGGACGTGTATGGCGCCGTCGGCCAGATGATCCAGTCGGCCCAGGCGCAGGGCGGCGTCACCCAGTCCACGGTGTACTTCGACATGCAGAGCGCCTCCACGCTGGAGGAGGCCGCGGTGAAGTTCAAGCTGGACGCCAAGGTGCTGGGCGGCAACATCAACGCCACCTTCAGCTCGCTCAACACCAACCAGAGCAACACCGTCTTCGTCCGCTTCACCCAGAGCCTCTTCACCGTCTTCCAGGACCTGGGCGGCTACACGCCCGCCGCGGGCCAGTTCAACGGCAACTTCGGCACCTCGGACCTGGAGACCCTGGGGAACATGGGCGAGCTGGGCTACGACAACCTGCCCACCTACGTCCGCGCGGTGACCTACGGCCGCATGCTCATCTTCTCCGTGACGTCCACCTCCTCGAAGCAGGATCTGCAGGCCGCCGTCAACGCGGTGTACGGTAGCACCAGCGCCTCCGCGAGCGCCGATCAGAAGAAGCTCATCAACGAGAGCACGCTGCGTGTCTTCGGGTACGGTGGCCCGGCCGAGCCCCAGGTGGCCACCATCAAGTCCGGCAACTGGCAGGACTACTTCACCCTGGTGAACGTGCCACTCGTCACCCTCAAGCCCGTGGGCTACGAGCTGCGGCGGTGGGATGATCAGTTCGCCACCATGTCGCGCACCACCAGCTACACGGAGCGCACCTGCCCCGGCGTGAAGAAGATCCGCGTGGAGCTGTCCGACTCGTACAAGGAGAGCCGCGCCTATGTTCGCAAGACCGGCAGCACCGTCTTCAATGAGGTCATGTACTCCAACGGCTACGCGTCCGGGGAGATCAACCAGCACCTGATCGGCTCCGATGACGAACTCAAGGTGACGATGACGGTCGGCCAGCCCGGCTTCCTCAAGTCCTACCAGGGCCGGGTGCGCCTGAAGGTCTTCGTGGACAACGTGCTGAAGTTCGAGGACTACTACTCCTGCACGTACTGCCACTCGAAGGATCCGGTGTGGGTGCTCAACGTGAACCAATACACGGGTGATGTCATCCGCCGGTACTGAGGAAGGTCGATGCAGGACGGAGCGGGCCCGCGCGGAGCAATCGCGCGGGCCCGTCTCGTTGCGGGGTGGGGGTCGAAGGACTCGTCCCCACGCTTCATCCCCTACGAGTTCTCTGACACCCTGCCCGGCACTCCGCCCGGGTGGGGGTCGCCCGCTCGGATGCGGACAGCGGAGAGCACACCCGACAGCACGAGCACGAGCGTGCCCGCGAGCGGCACCACGAGCAGTCCCACGCGCAAGCCCACGGCGTCGGCGACGAGCCCGACGATCGGAGGCGACAGGAGGAATCCGAGGCGCATCAGCCAGCTGACGACGGTGAGGCCGGTGCCGGCTCTCAGGCCGGGCAGTTCGTCGGCGCCGTGCATCGCGGCGGGCACCAGCGTCGCGACGCCGAAGCCGGCGAGTGCGAAGCCCGCGATGGTGCCCGGCACCGAGGGGAACAGCAGCGCCGCGCCCATGCCCGCCGCCGTGGTCGCTCCTCCTGCCCGGGCGACGGCGCGCTGGCCGAATCTGTCGACGAGACCGTCGCCGAGCATCCGCCCGATGAACTGCGCGCCCACCAGCGCGATGAAGCCGAACGAGGCGACGGCGACGTCGGCGCCGAGCGTGCCGGAAAGGTAGACGGCCGCCCAGGTACTGCCGGCGTCTTCGACGAGCGTGCCGCCGATGGCGATCAGGACGAGCGCCGCGATCATGAGCCAGATGCGACCAGGGCTCATCGCCCCGCGCCGTGTCGGGGAGCCGTCGGCCCGTGCGGCTTCTTCAGTGCGCTCGTCGGGCTCGATGGGCTCCGGGCCGGGGAGCGTGAAGCGCAGCGCCGTCAGCGCGACGACGGCGAAGAGCAGGGCCGAGATACCCAGATGCACGCCCCGCGGCACGTCGAGGCCCGCGGCGAGACCGCCCATGAGGCCACCGGTCACCGCGCCGATGCTCCAGATGGCGTGAAAGGAGTTGAGGATGGACCGGCCGTGGAGCCGCTGCACACGCAGACCGTGCGAGTTCTGCGCCACGTCGGTGATGGCGTCCATGCAGCCCCCGAAGAAGAGTGCTCCGGCGAGCACCCCCCATGAGGGAGCGCTCCCCGCGAGCAGCACGCCCGCGCTCGTGAGCAGCGTGCCCGCCACGGCGACCCGCGACGAGCGGAAGCGGCGGATGAGTGCTCCGGCGGCGAGCCCGGCCATCAGGGCTCCGCAGGGGAACGCCGCGACGGCGAGCCCGTATTCGGCGTTGCTGAGCCCGAGGTCGGCCTTGAGTTGTGGATAGCGCGGCAGCAGGTTGGCGAAGATCGCGCCGTTCGTGAGGAACAGCGCCGCGACGGCGGCGCGGGCCGCCCGGAGCCGGCCGGGCGCCAGGGGAGGAGAGGGAGGGGGCATGAGGGTCCAGGTTCAGAGTGAGAGGATGCGGCGCACGGCGTCACGCGTGACGGCGCGGTCGCGCGGGGTCGGGTCGAGACTGATGTGGATGAACAGCCCTTCGATCAAGGCGTCGAGCTCGTACGCCGTCCTGGCGTCGACGAGCCGCTCGAGCACTTCGCGGCTCCGGCGCATCCAGTCGTGGGTGATCTGCCGGAAGGCGGGCTGGCGTGCGGCGAGCGTGTAGAGCTCGAGCGTGAGGACGAGGTCGTCCGCGCCAGTCGTGAGCTCATCGTGCACGAGGTGGACGACCGCCGTGGCCAGCGCGTCGAGGTCGGTCGCCGCCTCGAGGCGCGTGGCGAAGCGCTCGCTGAGGCGCGTGGCGAAGCGGGTGAACGCCTCGCGCAGCAACTCGTCCATGCTCGTGAAGTGGTAGGTCATCGAGCCCAACGGCACCCCGGCGCGGTCGGCGACGCGACGGTGCGAGGTGCCGGCGACACCGCCCTCGGCGATGACCGCGAGTGCGGCGTCGATGATGCGGTCTCGTCGATCGGGGTCGTACCGGCGGGTCGCCACTCCTGTCTCCTGGTTTCCGGGCATGAGGGGCACGCCCGTGAAACAAGCCTTGATGCGTACGAACGTACATATCGTCCAGCATCAGGGCAAGACCCTGTGCATGCGGGGCGGCTGCTCGCCGCCACGCCAGGCGGCCGAGGCCGCTTCGACCCTCCGCCTTTTCAGGGAGAGAGAGGAAGGAAGCGCGTCTTCGTGAGCTGCTCCGAGCGTTCCCACAGGGCGCGCGCCCCTTCGAGGTCACGCATTGACGGCCATGACTCTTCTCTGCGCGCGGGGTCGGTCTTCCCCTTGCCCGGGCCGTAGACTTCGCCGCTTCGCACGTTCGCGCCATCAGCCGCTTCGAGGGTCGGCAACGCACCATTCGCCGCGGGCCGGCCGAACAATGCGCTGATCGCGCGTGACACGACGCCCATCCACCCCGTCGGCTTCTGCTGCATCGGCGTCGCCGCCACCCCCGGGTGCGCGAGCACGCTCTTCACCGGCGAGCCCTTCGCGCGCAGCCGGCGATCGAGCTCCGCGCCGAACAGCGCATTGGCGAGCTTGCTCTGCATGTACGCGGTGCCCTGGTTGTAGCCCTGGCTCGCGTCGAGGTTGTCGAGGTTCATCTTCCCCTTGCGGCCGAAGCCGGAAGACACCGTCACCACTCGCGGGTCGGTGCCCTTCTCGAGTTGCGGTAACAGCAACGCGGTGAGCAGGAAATGCCCGAGATGGTTCGCGCCGAACTGCGCGTACACGCCCTCGGCCGTCCTGCGCAGCGGCGCAGTGCCGAGGCCGGCGTTGTTGATCAGCACGTCCAGCCCGAGCTGCTTCGCGCCGAGCGCACGCACGCTGTCGAGGTCCGCGAGATCGACCTGCTCGAGCTCGAGCACGGCCTTCGGGTGCTCACGGAGGATCTCCGCCCGTGCTGCTTCTCCACGGCCAAGGTCGCGCACCGCCATGATGACGCGCTCGTTCTTCCCCGCGAGCGCGCGCACCGTTTCCAGACCGAGGCCGCTGTTGGCCCCTGTGACGAGATGAGTTCTCATAATCGGATAACTAATCCGCTTCAGGTGTGATGCAATAAAAACGGATTTAGTATCCGGTTGCTCGTGCTAACCTCCAGGCATGGCCTCGAAGCGGTCGGACGCGAAGCAGAACCGGGCGCACCTGCTCGCCGTGGCACGCGCCATGGCGAAGGACGGCGAGGTGCCTTCCTTCAACGAGCTGGCGAAGAAGGCCGAGGTCGGTGTCGGCACCGTGTACCGGCACTTCGCGGATCAACAGGCGCTGCTGGCCGGGCTGGTGGAAGAGCAGCTCGAGGATTTTCGAGTGCTCATCGAGCACGCGGTGGCGAATGAAGACGTCAACGCCGCCTTCGAGGAGCTGTTCCGTGGGGCCGTCGAACTCGTCGTTCATCGGCCGCTGGTGGCGAGGGTGCTCGCTGGCTCGAAGGACGAATTCCGCGCGATGGAAACGAAGGCGGAAGCCGTCGTCACACGCGCGAAGAAGGCGAAGGTGATCCGACCCGACGTGGGGGTGAGTGATTTCAAGCGATTGGTCTGCGGCATCGAGCTCGCGGCACGGATGGGTCCGCGGCCAGGAGAGGCCGCACGGCGCTACGTGGAGATCGTTCTCGCTGGCATTCGCCTGTGAGGCAGCGCCGTGAAGGATGACGCACGAAAAGTGTGTGAGAATTCTCTCTCCGTGCACCCTTCGAATCAACCCGACGGTGCACGGACTGGAGATCCTCCGTGACGACTCAACGTGTGAACATCCTGGCGCCCGAGTTCCGGGCCAACCCCCATCCCCGCTATGCCGAGCTGCGCCGCGACACCCCTGTCGTCCAGGTGGAGCCCGCCGGGTTCTGGGCCCTCTCCCGTTATGAGGACGTGGCCTTCGTCATCAAGAATCCGCAGCTCTTCTCCTCGCAAGGGTTCAAGGCGGCGTGGCAACCGGAGTGGGTGGGTTACAACCCGCTGGCCAACTCGATGCTCGTCCTGGATGGGGCGGGGCATACCCGGCTGCGCACCCTGGTGAGCCGGGCCTTCAACGCCAGCGCCATCAACCGGCTGGAGGTTCGCATCCGGAAGCTCGCGAACCGGCTCGTGGATGAGCTGGCGGAGAAGGGCGAGGCGGACGCCGTCTCCTCGTTCGCCATGCCGCTGCCCGCCTTCGTCATCGGCGAGCTGCTCGGGCTGGATGTCTCCCTCCATCATCGGTTCAAGGACTGGTCGGACGACATCACCAGCGTCACGCCCGTGCCCCACAGCCCCGAGCACGCCCAGCGCACGCTCACCTCCATCGCGGACACGACGCGCTACATCTCCGAGGTCATCGAGGCCCGCCGCCGCTCGCCCGCCGATGATCTGGTCAGTGATCTGATCCGCGCCGAGGTGGAGGGTCAATCCCTGACGGATCAGGAGATCGTCGACTTCCTGGTGCTGCTGCTCATCGGGGGCCTGGAGACGACGGTCCACCTGCTGGCCCACTCCCTGCTCTTCCTGGCCGAGCGCCCGGAGGAGCTGGCCCGGTTGCGCGCACAGCCCGCGCTGCTACCAGGGTTCGTCGAGGAGATGCTGCGCTACGAGGCTCCCGTGCAGGCCCTGCTTCGCGTCGCCACCTCCGACGTGACGCTCTCCGGGGTGAAGATTCCCCAGGGGGAAGTGGTGCTCGCCCTCCTCGCCTCGGCCAACCGGGACGAGCGCCACTACTCCGAGCCGGATAGGTTCGATCCCCACCGCGGGCAGCCCGGTCTCTCCTTCGGGTATGGCGTCCACTACTGCATTGGCGCACAGCTGGCCCGGATGGAAGCGCGCTGCGGTCTGGAGGCGCTGCTCTCCCGCTTCAGCGGCTTCACACGCACTTCCTCGGAGCTGAGCTGGGGCCATGCCATC
This sequence comes from Cystobacter fuscus DSM 2262, assembly GCF_000335475.2. NCBI lineage: Bacteria > Pseudomonadati > Myxococcota > Myxococcia > Myxococcales > Archangiaceae > Cystobacter > Cystobacter fuscus. The sequence goes on from NZ_ANAH02000013.1 coordinate 206,534, forward strand.
ACGGTTCGTGGACCCCAACACCTGTCGCTCCGGTTCATCCCCGCCTGAGGCGGCTTCGACGGCTACAGGGCTCGGACTGAGAGAGGACCTGCGCGGGGACCGTCCACACTCCAGTCATTGGCGGCGGGGGCGCCTGGACGACCTGGAGCGACTGCGACGTCGCGCTTCAGGCGGTCTCCGAGCCGCTCGGTCTCGCGTGGCGCGTGAACTTCGTCCGGTGGGGCAGGGCGGGTCCTCGCGTATCCTGGACGTGAACCGCAAAGGAGTCGCCCCGTGCTCAAACTGCACCACCTCGTGAACTCCCGTTCGCAGCGCATCCTCTGGCTCTTGGAGGAACTGGGGCTCGACTACGAGCTCGTCACCTACCCGCGCGACCCGAAGACGAACTTCGCGCCCGCCGAACTCAAGGCCATCCATCCGCTCGGCAAGTCTCCGCTCCTCGAGGACAACGGACGGGTGCTCGCCGAGTCCGGTGCCATCATCGACTCCGTCGTGCGCCGCCATGGCCAGGGCCGACTCTCGCCCGCGCCGGACTCGGCCGAGTACGACGTCTACGTGCACTGGCTGCACTACGCCGAGGGCTCGGCCATGCTGCCCTTGATTCTCGGGGTCTACATGGGACGTCTGGGCGAGGCCGGCGCGCCGCTCAAGCCGCGCATCTCCAGCGAGGTGTCGAACCACCTGGGCTACATCTCGGGAGCGCTCGGGGAGCGGGACTACCTGGTGGGCAACGACTTCAGCGCCGCCGACATCCAGATGAGCTTCGTGCTGGAAGTGGCGCGGTCCACGGGCGCCCTGGAGTTCTTTCCCAATCTCGGCGCCTATCTCGAGCGGTTGCACTCCCGCCCCGCCTATCAGCGCGCCCTCCAGCGTGGCGGGCCCCTCGACATGGGCGGCCAGGGCAAGCGCTGACGATTCAATCGACGCGCCCATGTACGCCACGCGTCCGTGCGGTGACTCACGGCGCGCGGCGCGAAGGAATTGACACCTCCAATGCGAACCCTCTTCTCCGTCCTGTTGCTGCTCGCACTCGTCACCCCCGTGCGCGCCCGGTCCGCGGAGGTGCGGAAGACTCCGCGAAGCGCTCCCGCCGCCGCGATGGACGCGCTGCTGGCGGGGAAGTTCCGGGCGGACCAACCGGGTGCCGTGGTGTTGGCGGTGAAGGAGGGCAGGACGCTGTTCCGGAAGGCCTACGGATTGGCCAGCGTGGAGCTGGGCGTCCCCGTCAAACCAGATACGGTGTTTCGCATTGCCTCCACCACCAAGCAGTTCACCGCCGCGGCCGTGCTCGAGCTGGTGGAGGAGGGCAGGGTGGACCTGAAGGCTCCCCTCCGCCGCTACCTCCCCGAGCTTCCGGCGGGTTGGGCTGCCATCACCGTCGAGCATCTCCTCACCCATACCTCGGGGCTCCGGGAGTACTCCCGCGCGCCGGACTTCCGCATGGAGGAGCCGGTGACACCCGCTGGGCTCCTCGCGAGGCTGGAGGGCTGGCCGCTCGAATTCGAGCCCGGGACGCGCTTCGCCTACAACAACTCCGGCTACATCCTTCTCGGGCTCCTGGTGGAGCGGCTTTCCGGCCAGCCCTACGAGACCTTCTTGAAGGAGCACTTCCTCCAGCCGCTCGGCCTGACGCGCACCGCATTTCCCACTCATGGCGAGCTGGTCCCAGGGCTGGCCTCTCCCTATTCGAGTGGGCCCAGGCCTGCTCCCGTCGTGAGTCCGAGCCCCGCGGGAGGCCTGGTCTCCAACGCGGATGACCTGGCGGCCTGGACCCTGGCCCTCCATGGCGGCAAGGTCCTCTCGCCCGCGAGCCTCCAGGTCATGACGACGCCGTTCCACCTGAAGGATGGGCAGGACACCCGCTACGGCCTGGGCATGCGCATTGGCGAGCTGCACGGGCAGCCCTACATCCACCACAGCGGAGACAACCCGGGCTATCACGTGCAGGTCGCGGCGCTGCCCCGGTCCAGGGTCGCCGTGGTCGTGCTGATGAACGGGGAGGAGGGGGAGGTGTCACCGGAGTTCCTGGCCAAACGCCTCGCGGCGCTGGCCATCGGGCAACCCCTGACGGAGCCCACGCCCTCGGTGGTTTCCGTGGAGGTGCTCCAGGCGCTCGTCGGGCGCTATCGCAGCGGGGACGCCGTGCGCACGATTCGTCTGCGGGACGGTCACCTCTACAGCGTGCTCGGGGAGGGGCCGCCGGGCCTCATCCAGCCCCTGTCCCCGACGGAGTTCTTCTTCCCGGACAACTCCGACCTGCACCTGCGCTTCACCCTGGAGGCCGGACGGGCCGTCGCCGTCACGCGTCTGTCGGATGGGGGCTCGCCACAGGTCTTCCTCCGTGAGCCCGCGGAGTCGAAGCCGTAGGCCTGGAGGCCAGGGCGCATATAAATATAAGGAGGGGGCGACAGGGGTGTGAGCCTTCTTCAAGGAAGAGGAGCGGAAGCACGCCGCCGGTCCGAGGTAGGGCGGCCCGCGTCAGGCCCTGGCGCTCACCAGTGGCAGCTCCAGGGTGAACACGGCGCCCCGGCCTCGTCCCTCACTCTTCGCCAGGATGGAACCGCCCAGGGCCTTCGCCGTGAGGATGCTGCCGTGCAGGCCGAAGCCGTGCCCTTCCTCCTTGGTGGTGAAGCCGGCGCGGAAGAGCATCTCCAGGTTCTCCGGCGCAATCCCCACCCCGTTGTCTTCCACGGAGATCCGCAGCAGCTGCTCGCCACTTTTCTCGAGCTTGAGCCGGAGCCACTTCTCCTCCTGCCCGCTCCCACTCAGCGCACTGGCGGCGTTGCTGATGAGGTGGGTCAGGATCTGCACCACCTTGCTCCGCTGGAGGAGCAGGGCCGGCAGTGCCTGGTACTCCTTGATGATCCGCACCCGCAGCGGCTCCAGGACGGGGGTGTTCATCCGCAGGGCGTCGTCCAGCAGATCCTCCAGGTGGACCCATTCCGGGGCCTCCGAGATCCCGACGTAGGCCTGCTGTGTCCGCACCACCTCGTTGAGGTACTCCACGCTCGCCACCATCGCGCCCACCTCGCCTCGCGTGAACTCCAGATCCTGCTGCATCGTCGCCGCCAGCTTGGAGAGGTAGGCGGGCAGCCCTCTGCCAGCCGTGTCCTTCTCCAGGAACTCCCCGAGGTCCTGCTGGTGCGCCTGCAGGAGCGCCGCGGTCTGCGCCAGCTTCGGCACGCGGAACTGCCGCAGCTTGGAGGCCACGATTCCCGCCGAGGTGTTGATGCTGTTGAGGATGTTCCCCGCGTGGTGCAGTACCTCCGCGGCGATCTCGGCCTTTCCAGCGCGCCGCGCGGTGTCCAGGAGCTCCGCCTGGGCGCGCCGGAGCTCGCGCGCCCGCTCCTCGACGCGCTGCTCGAGTTCGTCGTGCGAGCGCCGCAGCGCCTCCTTGGCCTGCTGCACGCTGGCATAGAGCCGCGCGTTCGCCAGCGAGATCGAGGCCTGCGACGCCAGAACCTCGAGGACCGCGAGCCGGCTCGGGGTGAACACGCCCGCGGCCAGCCTGTTCTCGACGTAGAGGACGCCCACCAGCTTCGCCTGGCCCATCACCGGCATGCACAGGATCGACCGGGGCTTCGCCCGGACCACGTACTCGTCCGAGGCGAACCTGTCGTCGGTCCCCGCGTCCTCGAGGATGAGACTCTCGAGCGAGCGTCTGACGTAGTGCACGATGGAGTGGGGCAGGCGGGCCGACGCCTCGAGCGGCACCGGCTCGGCGTCGACCTTGATCTCCTCGCGATCGACCTCCGCCCCCGCTTCGATGAACAGGGTGTCGTCACGGGTCAGGAGGAGATACCCCCGCTCCGCCCCCGCGCTCTCGAGGAGGATGCGCATCAACGTCTTCAACAGGCCCGCGAGGACGATCTCCTTGGAGATCGCCTGCTGCGCCTTCACCACCGTCATCACGTTGAACGCCTCGTCCGTGGTCGCGCTCGTGCCGGTGGTGGTGTTTCCGGACCTGAGCAGGTGCGGGTACCTCATGTCGAGCCGCTTCACCTTGCCGTGCGCACCCCATTGCAGCCAGGCGCGCCGGGCCTCGCGCAGGTACGTGTCGGCGACGGTCTCGACTCCACGGGCTCGATAGAACTCCGACGCCACCTCGTACGCGAGCGCCTCGCACTGGGTGAAGCCATTCTGGCGAGCCCGGGAGATGGCCTCTTCATACCGCCGCATCGCCTCTTCGGTGTTCCCCCGGAGCCGGGCGAGCTCCGCGGAGATGAGCGCGTACGCATGGCCAAAGTTCGCGGGGCCTGTCTCCGCCCACTCCTGGAGCACCGCATGGTCGGCCTCGAGCTGGCGGAGGTAGTCCTGCTGCTCCGCGGGCGTGACCGCGTCGTAGTGACGGGCCAGCGCGAGCGCCGCGTGATAGTGGTACTCCGCGACTCCCACCTGGCCGGCGTAGGCGAAGAGAAACGCTCTGCCCTTCAGGGCCATCTCCACGGCACCCCGAGCGTCTCCGTAGATGAGCGCGCAGAGCAGCCGGTACCTGTAGAACATGAACGCAATGAAGGGGACGGCGCGCAGCCCGGTCACGCTGTCCGGCGCAACCGGTGGGGCCTCTGTTCTCTGCTGCAGACACTCCACCACCGCGTGGAGATCCGCGATGGCCAACCACACCGCGTCGTTTCTCGTGCGGTGGAGGAAGTCCAGGGAGGTCTCGGCCTCGGAGGAGACGTCTTCGAGGTGGTCTCCCATCATGAACCGGAACACCACGAGGTTCATGACGGAATAGGAGGCGAAGGTGAGTTCACCGGTCTGGCGTGCGGCGGACCAGCTCTCCCGGAACAGCGGAAGCACCTCCCGGAGGTGCTGGATCCGGTGGTTGATGAAGCCACCGATGACGAGGCACACCTTCGCCCTGCTCCCGATGATGCCTCGTCTGTCCATCAGGTCGACCGCGAGCGCGCCGAGGCGGACCGCCTCGCGCCACTTCTTGAGGACATGGCCCATGGCCTGCCCGAAGACGGCGTAGCCCATGACGGAGACGTCCGCGTTTCCGTAACGGAGGCTGGCACCGACCATCTGGCAGGCGAGCAGATCGTGCAGATCCGGGTTGATGAAGTACGCAGGTGGCAGGACGGCCGCGAAGAGCGCCAGGAGCGCCCTCTGGTCCGGGTCCGTCATCGGCGCCAGATCCAGGAGTGACTCGAGCTTGCGTTGCTCCAGCTCCTCCCAGAGGGCCTGCACCGTGGCTCTGAGTTCTTCGGGGTTGGGCCGCGGGGGCAGCTCGAGCCCGAACCGCCGCGCACAGGAGAGCGCCGCCTCGACGGCCTGGGGGAACTCGCCTCGGGTCCCGTGGAGGTCCACCTTCAAGCGGTGCACGTCTGCTTGCTCCGCCCGGGTGCGGACGCGCGTGATGAGGGTGGTGATCCTCGCCTCCGCCGCCCCAAGCTGCCCGCTGATGAGCTCGCACTGCGCCCGCTGGAAGGTGAGCTCGTAGGTCAGCTCATGGTGGGACTCCCACCCGTTCGGGCCCACGAGGTCACAACCGGTGGCAAGGTAGCTCAACGCAGCCGCATGGGCCGCCGACCGGATCGCGCTCTTGCCTGCCGCCAGGTTGAGCCGCGCCAACTCGAGCGTCTCGTCTCCGTCGTCGATCAGCGCCGCCGCGAGGTTGAGGTGGTTGACGAGCTCGAACACCGCCGACGGCCGGCGTGCGCGCAGCATCCGTCCGATCCGCAGGTGCAGCGCGATGCGCTGAGCCTCTGGGGTGAGGAGATAGGCGGCCTGCTGGATGCGATCATGCAGGAACCTGTACCCGTGCTCGGAGCGAAGGATCAGCCGCTCCTTGATGGCTCCGAAGAGCCTCGCTTCGAGCTCCTCGAGGGGGCTCCGCACCAGTTCGGAGACGTCCGCGGCATCGAAGGTGTTGCCGATGCATGCGGCGACCTCGAGTGCGTCCTGGGTGGGGGAGGGCAGCTCCCTCAGCTTCGCGACCATCAGATCGACCACGTTGTCGGTGAAGCCCTGGGCCTGGATCCGCGCGAGCTCCCAGCGCCACTCGCGCGCCGCCGCGTCGAACTGGAGGAGCTTCTCCCGGTGGAGGGTGCTGAGGAACTGGGTGAGGAAGAACGGGTTGCCTCCGGTCTTCTCGAGGAGCAGGTGAGCGAGCGGCAGCACCCGCGCCTCGTCGGTGTGCAGCGCATCCGCGAGCAGGCGCTGGGTGTGCTCGCGCCCCAGCGGCGAGAGCACGATCGAGGAGATGGGGACCACCCCCCGGCGCAGCGAGTCGAGCGCCACCATCAGCGGATGGGAGGGGGGCACCTCATTGTCGCGGTAGGCGCCAATCACGAACAGGCAGCCTGCCTCCGGGGCGGGGATGACGTACTGGAGGAGGGCGAGGGTTGCCGGATCCACCCACTGGAGGTCATCGAGGAACAGGACGAGCGGTCGCTTGTCGGGGCTGAGCGCGCCGAAGAAGCGGGTGAAGACCTCGTGGAGCCGGTTCAGCGACTCGGCCGGGCCCAGCTCCTCCACCGGAGCCTGCTTTCCGATGATGAGTTCGAGCTGGGGGAGCATGTCGACCACGAGCTGGCCGTTCACGCCGAGCGCTCGCTGGATGCGCTCCTTCCATGTGGTGATCTCCGCTTCCCCTTCGGCCAGGATCTGCTGGAGGCACTGCCGGAGGGCGGACACCAGGGTGGAGTAGGGACCCCCGGTGTTGAGCTGATCGAACTTGCCGGACGCGAACAAGCCGCGCTCGCGCACCAGCGGCCCGAAGACCTCTCTCACCAGCGACGACTTGCCGACGCCCGAGTACCCCGAGATGAGCGCCAGCGCGCAGCGTCCCGCTTGGACGCCCCGATCGAACGCGCCGAGGAGCGCCGACACGTCGTCCTCACGGCCGTAGAGCTTCTCGGGGATGCGAAACCCATCCAACGCATCCTCGGAGCCGAGCGGGAATGGATCGAGCGCCGCACCCGAGTCCCAGCGCGCGGCGCACTGCTCCAGATCCGCCTTCAGTCCCTCCGCGCTCTGATACCGATCCTCGGGGGCCTTCGCCATCAGCCGGGCCACGAGCCGCGAGAGGACCACCGGCACGCTCGGGTTCAACTCGCTCACCGGCCGGGGAACCACCGCCAGATGGCAGTGGAACCACCCGAGCACGTCCTCCGCCGAGAACGGAGGCACTCCCGCCAGCATCTCGTAGAACGTGATGCCCAGCGAGTACAGGTCCGAGCGGTGATCGACCACGCGGTTCATCCGGCCTGTCTGCTCGGGCGACAGGTACGCGAAAGTCCCCTCTACCGTGCTCGCGGGGCGGAAGGACGGATGCTCGAGGGGGAGCGCCGACGCGATTCCGAAGTCCGCGATCTTCACCACGCCTGTCGCATCGTTCACGATGACGTTGGCCGGCTTGATATCGAGGTGAACGACCTCGCGGCGGTGGACATCGGCGAGGGCGGAGGCCATCGAGATCGCGAGCCGCAGGAAGGAGCGGAGCTCGATCGGGCCGGAGAGCAGCCGATTGAGCGAGTGACCCTGGAAGTCCTCCAGGACCAGGGCCGCGGTACTCGGCAACCGCAGCAGCTCCAGGGCCTCCACGACATGAGGCGAGCCCTGACACTTTCGGATCAGCCCGAACTCGCGCTCCAGCCGCGCGATCCCTCGCGAGTCCACGTGCGCCATCTCTGGCATCTTGATGACGACCGGACGTCCGTCCGCCTGGCGCGAGGCCCGAAACAGCGTGTGCTTCGCCCCCTGGTGGAGCACCTCCAGGAGCGAGTAGTTCGGAATCGTTGGCAACATTCGTGAACGAGAAGGCTAGGCGGCCCGCCGCCATTTCGTCACCTGAGGCAAGGTGAGGACGCTCAGCCGGAGTCAGAGGGAGCTGAGCCTCAACACCCCGCGGCCTGAGGTGGCCTTCGCGCCAGAGCCAGGCTCGCACCTGCCGCGGGCAATCCCAGGTGCTCCACAATCGCTCGCCCCCCTGCCGCGTTCTTCACGTCCGCCAAGACCTGACGCCTGCCTCCACACCCATGGGACGCCTCGCGCTTCGTGCGAAGCCCCTCAAGAAAGGCTTTGAAGGGCTTTCATCTCGTTGGGGTTGGAGCAGAGAGGCAGAGGAAGGCCGCTGACGGGAGCCCAAGAACTGTGCGCCAGGCTGGTGCTCGCTGCGTGGAGCCCCCAGGGTGCACCCGCCTGCCCAGGCCTCCCTCCCAGGAGGGACGCCGCGGCCTGATGGCCAGGTGCTCCGCGGTGCCTTCGATGGTCCATCTGATGAAATCAGAACAACAACGTCTCTTCCATGTTGGGAGGACGTACCTGATCTGGGGGAGGACGTGACGACGATTTCACTTCGGGTATGATCACGGCCCGCCATGCGCTTCCGTCCCTACGCCAAGATGCCCTCCGCAGGTGAAGTACGAGAGCAACCCGTGCCGGGGGGAACCTGGGTCGCACTGGAGAAGATCCATGGTGCCCAGCTCGTGCTCGCGGTGCACGGCGCGGAGGTCTCTTTCGGCAAGCGCAAGGCATGGCTCGCCGAGGAGGATCCGTTCTTCGGCTGGCAGTTGCTGCGGGTGCAGCTGAGCGCGGGCGCGCGATCCCTTGCCTCGAAGGTGTGCGAGCCGGGGGGGACGGTGTACCTCTATGGCGAACTCTTCGGGGGCCATTACCCGCACCCAGAAGTGCCGGTGGTGCCCGGGCTGTCTCCTGTTCAGACAGGCATCTGGTATGCGCCGGACCTGCGCTGGTCCCCCTTCGATATCCTCGTGGCCCGCTCGGAGGAAGACGAGGGGGTATTGCTCGCCCACTCGGAGGTGGAGGAACTCGCCCGGCACGAGGGCTGGGTGCCGCCTCCCGTGGTTCGCCGGGGGACCCGCTCGGAGATGGGTGGCGTGCCAACCCGCATGCAGACCCGCATCCCCTCCCTGCTGGGGCTTCCCGCCATCCAGGGCAACGTGGCCGAGGGCCTCGTCATCAAGAGTGATCAGCGCCTGCCGTGGGCCCAACGCACCGCCTTCAAACGGAAGATCGAGGAGTTCAACGAAGCTCGCTTCGATGAGAGCGAGGCCTGGGATCCCCAGCGGCGGCTCTCCCTGGCGGAGTTGACCCTCTGGGCCGAGCGCTTGATCAACCCGGCGCGCATCGCTAGCGCGGTGTCGAAATGGGGCTGGGGAGACAGGAACAACCTGCTCGACGAGGTGATGCTGGACGTCCGCGTGGACCTGGAGTTGGCGTTCCCCCTCGCGTATCGATCGCTCGACACCGTGCAGGAAGAGCAATTGGAGGCACGCATCCGCCAGTGTGCTCTTCCGCTTCTTCAAGAGGTACCCAGCACCAACCGACGGCAGGGGGAACGATGAGCAATACGTTGAAGGGAGGGTACAAACGAGGGGATCACCTCTTCAATCATGGCTTGACCAAGCTGGGCTTGGATGAGCCGACGAACCTGGTGCTTCTCTCCGCCTTGCGCGAGTTTCAGCACGGCCTGCATTGCATTGAGCGCGAGGGTGGCTTCAACCTCGTCGTGAACAAGGGCAATCACGCGGCGGATGAGAACTCGCAGCTCTTCGGAGAGACGGTCCGCGATCTGCGTATTGCCTGGAGCCAACTAGATACCCTGCTCTCGAGTTCTGGTGCCAAGACACAGCATCGCGCCCAGGTCATTCGCAGACTGGAAGAGACGCTGGAACAACTCAGACTCAACAGCTTCGACCCCGATGCGGCCAAGCTCTTGCTGAAGGAGTCGAGCCATACGGAACGGCGAGTGCTCGACGAGAAGATCGCGCGAGTCAAAAACGAGCTGCAGGAACTCCTCGGCGCTTTCCTGGGGCAGATCCTACGGTTCATGCCGACGTCCAGCGCCGTGGGGCAGAGCAAGAACCATTATTGAGACGGGGAGGCAATGGCCGCGGTTGCGCGCCTGGAGCGAAGACGCCGTGGAACCTCGTGAGGCTTGCTTCCAACAACCGCAGCACCCGGTGGCTCGGTCGTCCGGTCCTGCTCCGCGCTTCCCCTGCCGGGCTGGAGCATCTCGCGGGACGCCTCGAGGGTCACGTGCGCGTCGAGCCCCACGTACACGCCACCGGTGACGAGGAGGATACACCATGCATGGTGTGAATGCACTTCCAGTGTCTCAAGCCGGGGTTAGAGTACGTGCCCATGCCGTCTTTCGACTCGAACCTCTTCCCCCTCTGGCTCGTCCAGGTCCTGTGTGCGCTCTTCCTGGCCATCACCTTCCTCCAGTCCGGCCTCGACAAGGTCATCGACTGGAAGGGAAACCTGGGGTGGCTCACCGGACACTTCTCCAAGAGCCCCCTGCGTGGCGTGGTGCCGCTGATGCTGGCCACCCTCACGGTGCTGGAGCTGGCCGCCGGCGGGGTGAGCGCGGCCGGGGTCGTGTTCCTGGTGCTGTCCGGTGGCACACGGGTGGCCATGTGGGGCGCGGCCCTCTCGGGGCTCTCCTTCGTGGCCCTCTTCTTCGGCCAGCGCATGGCCAAGGACTACGCGGGCGCCGCGGGCCTGGTGCCCTACTTCCTCGTCTCCCTGGTGGGCCTGCTCACCCTGCGCGGCTGAAATGAAGAGCCCGACTGTCATGGCGACAGTCGGGCTCCGAATCAGGCGGACTTCAGCTCAGTCGCCGTAGACCTGGGTTTCGTAGGCTGTTCAGGCATGGGTATCAAGAAGCAATTGCCTCTTCGCCACGACGAGCCAGGTCACTCCGCCGAGCAGGACCTTCCCCTCCGTCCGATGGGGCTGGCATTCGCGGGCAACCTCCTCCTCCCACGCCCGTTGCGTCTCCGGTGGCAGTTGCTCCACGAGCTTCGCCACGGGGCCCCCCAGCTCGCGAATCCATCGCACGACTCCTGCCTCATCCTCGGCTTCCATCACGGGCACATGCATGGACTCGACGTGCTCCATGACGAACCCGGTGCGCGTCAACAGCGGGCGCAGGAGTTCGGGGTTGGAGAAGCGGTACGAAACTCGATGTTGGAGAGGGCCTGGGCGCGTGCCTTCTCCCGTGCGACCTCCAGCATGCCGTCGGACAGGTCCGTTCCCAGCACGAAGCCGGAGGGGCCCACCCGGTGCGCGGCGCGCAGGGAAGGCTCACCCATCCCCGAAGCCACATCGAGCACCCTCATGCCCGGCCGAATGCTGGCGAGATCGAGCATCCGCTCGCTGACGGACGCCGTGAGGCGGGACTCCATCTCGTCGTACCGGCGGATGGTGGTGAGGCGCTCGGCCCACCAGGACTGCTGCGGTGGTCTCTGGGTGGTCATGTCTTTTTCACCGGTCTGGGAAACGTGCAGCCGGGTCTGGTTGTTGTTGGCCAAAGAATAGGTTTCAAGCTTCCTCATCGGGCAAGAGCGTGCGCAGCAACTCGTCGTCGGGGCCGAGCGGGCGCCAGCCAGGCTGCGGTGGTGTGGCGAGGAGCGCATCGCTGGCCTTGTCGGCTCGGTCCCTATGGGTTTCTGGGGTGTCGGCAAACCACGAGCCGAGAGCCTTGGCCACCTTGAATCGGTTGGCGTCGTCCAGCACTGCGGGCCAACCGTCCGGGACGCTCTGGGACCACAGGCGCACGAATACATCTCGCACAAAGCGAGTGACCTGCTTGCTCCGCTCCGCCTCGGCGAGCAGCCCGCGCAGCACCTGCACTCCGGCGACGTCGTCCTCGCCAAGCTCCTTGGCCAGTGTCGCCAGCGAGGCGGTGGGGCGCGCATCAGCGAAGGCGGTGAGCGAATCGTAGCCACGCTCGCGGACCCGCTCGAACAGGCGGACCGCCCAGTTGCCCCGCCACTCTTGTCCGCCGCTCATTGCTCTCTCCATCGCTTTGAACTGACGGGCCCCATCGTGTCATACCTCCATGGAGGCTAGGTGAGGTGACGAGATGACGAAGTTCTACCGGCTCCGAGCGCCAAAACAATCAAGGTACACAGGTCACCTCAGCGCTACGCACAAGTGGGCCCTTCCCGGGCTTCGCTGCCCTGAATGTAAAGCCACCTGGGCCGGGGGCTTCACCGCGTACCCGGGCGTGGACATGTCCGCCCTTCCCGAGCGCGGCGAGTACGAGGCGCCCAGACCGGAGCCCTTCGACGAGTTCACGCGGCTACGTGAGCGGGTGCGGCCCCTCGTGCCTCCCGAGAGCCCGTTGCTCCCTGGAACGAAATTCGGCCCACTGGTGGGCACTGCCACTGGCACCTTCAGCCCGCTATTCTTCTACTACGCCGAGATGCCATTGGTGCATCCCGAGGCACTGGATCGGCTGCGGGACGCGGGAGTGCGGGGCCTACGAGGATTCCGAACGGAGTTGCGCTTCCGTCAGGGGAATCCCCCCGAGCTGCTGGAGTTGGAGATTCCCCCTCATGGCGGGCTACACCCGGACTGCACGCCGGAGCGGCCCCCCAGGTGCTCCAAGTGTGACTGGGACGATTTCGCCTTCCCGGAGGATCCCATTCTGGATGCAGCGTCGCTTCCGGCTCACACTGATGTGTTCCGGCTGAGCGACTTCGAGACCATCTTCATCGCCACCGAGCGCTTCGTGGACACGGTCAGGCGCCTTGATTTTGAGGAGGTCGACTTCCGCGAGTTGCCCGTTCGCTGAGGTAGACTGTTCGGGCCATGGCTCGCCGCAAACAGGCCGACGAAAGCACTGTCAGCATCCGCAACCTCATTGGTTCTGGAAAGGACTGAGGCAAGAGGAAAGGTGGCGTGCGGTGCGGGGACTGGTGGTGGAGGCGGATGCCGAGGCTCGAAGCCAGGGCTCGTCCGTGTTGGGAGCGCGAGCGTTGAGCACGCAGTACTCTCATATCCAGCCCGAGATCCTCAAGCGGAGCCCGGTGCCGTCTCCTCTCTTCGATGACTTCACCAGCTCGCGTTTGGATGGAGGTGTCCCATTCGATCAGAATGTGGATGGTGGGACCGGACAGGACGCAGGATGAAAGTTCCTGTCAACCAGGAAGCTGCCTCGGGCATTTCCAAGCCACCAAGTAGCCTGATGAGCCAGATTTCGAGGGAGATCAACAACTTGGCACTCATCCAGCAATGAACTGTGCAATCACGCCTCTACGGCTGTCTCGACGACTGGAGTCGCATGATTGGCTCCCATGGCCTTCCACCGCGGGTACGGATCCCGCCTCCTGAAGGAAGACGGAGCACAAACACACGTCGTTCCAATTCAACCGCGATACCACGCCATCCAAAAACTGGCGTCAGTCCCGGAGCGTAGGATGGTGGAGAAGGATAAACTCGCGTGAGACGCTATTTCTTACTCTCCATCAGACCCCAGTACTCCGAACTCATTCTCTCTGGAGAGAAGAGGTTCGAGCTTCGAAAGCGGAGGATGGGGACCAATCCGGGAGATGTCGTGGTGATCTACACGTCATCGCCCACCCAGGCTCTCACGGGCGCGTTCCTCGTCCAGGAGGAATTCGAGATGCCGGTGGCTACGCTCTGGAAGCAGCATCGGTCCGTCCTCGGCATCCAGGAAGAGGACTACACCGAGTATTTCCGCAACACGGACCGTGCGGTGGCGATCGCCATCGGACGAACGGTGACGCTTCCGCCCATTTCCCTCGACGAGCTGCGGCGGGTCCGGCCTGGATTCACGCCGCCACAGAGCTACATGTACTGCCCGGAGCCGTTCACTGCGCTCGTTCCCAACGGGACCCTGCGAAAACTCCTCCGCGCGGCCTGACAGTTCCTCGTGCATGGCCTTAATGCTGGGGCTGGGCGCAGGTGAAGAGGTCGCGCATCACCTTCTTGGCCTCGGCGATGAGCGCGGGGCCCTTCACCTCGGCGCCGAGCTTCACCAGCAGCTTCATGTCCGGAGTCAGCCGGTAGTAGCCCTTGGATCGCTGCACCAGCGCCAGCAGCTTCGCGCCATCCAGCAGCGCGTCTCCGCCGAGAATGACAGACAGCCGGCCCGGTCCACCTTCCAGCCCGCGCACGCGCAGCTCGCGCATGTCGATCTTCACCAGCGCCTGCTCGCAGAGGTTGTCCACCTCGTCCGGTGCCTCGCCGAATCGGTCCACCAGCTCCGAGCGCAGGTCTTGCACCTCGTCCGGCGTGCCCGCCTGGCTGAAGCGCTTGTAGAACACCAGCCGCTGGTGCACGTCCGGGACGTAGTCGTCGGGGATGAGCGCCGCGATGGGCAGCGTCACCTCGGGCTCGATGCGCACCTGGGGCGGCTCACCCCGCACCTCGGCCACCGCCTCCTCGAGCAGCTGCGCGTACATGTCGAAGCCAATGGCCGAGATGGAGCCCGACTGCGCCGCGCCCAGCAGGTTGCCCGCGCCGCGGATCTCCAGGTCATGGCTGGCGATGGAGAAGCCCGCGCCCAGCTCGGTGAAGCGCTGCAGCACCTCCAGCCGCCGCTGCGCGTCCTTGCTCACCGTTCGGCGCGAGGGCACCAGCAGGTACGCATACGCGCGCTCGCGCGAGCGGCCCACGCGTCCTCGCAACTGGTAGAGCTGCGCGAGGCCAAACGTGTCCGCCCGGTCCACGATCATCGTGTTGGCGTTGGAGATGTCGATGCCGCTCTCGATGATGCTCGTGCACAGGAGCACCTGGTAGCGCTTCTCGGTGAAGTCGAGCATCACCTTCTCCAGTTGCCCCTCGCCCATCTGCCCGTGCGCCACGCCAATGGTGAGCTGGGGCATCAGCTCGCGCAGCTGCTTCTCCGTGGCGGGCAGCGACTCCACCCGGTTGTGCACGAAGAAGACCTGGCCGCCGCGGGCCAGCTCCCGCTCGATGGCCTCCTTGATGGTGGTCGGGTCGTACTTCATCACGAAGGTGCGGATGGCGCGCCGGTCCTGCGGCGGTGTGGCGATGATGCTCATCTCGCGCACGCCCGACATGGCCATGTGCAGCGTGCGCGGAATGGGCGTGGCCGACAGCGTCAGCACGTCCACCTGCGAGCGCAGCCGCTTGATCTGCTCCTTGTGCTTCACCCCGAAGCGCTGCTCCTCGTCCACCACCAAGAGCCCCAGATCCTTGAACGCCACCTCCCCGCCCAGCAGCTTGTGCGTGCCGATGAGGATGTCCACCTTGCCCTCCTTGGCGCGCTTGAGCAGCTCACGCACCTCGGGCGCCTTCTTCAGGCCGGAGATGACCTCCACCGTGACGGGGTAGTCCTTGAAGCGCTTCTTGAACGACAGGTAGTGCTGCTGGGCCAGCACCGTGGTGGGCACGAGCACCGCCACCTGCTTGCGATCCAGCGTGGCCTTGAAGGCGGCGCGCATCGCCACCTCCGTCTTGCCGTAGCCCACGTCGCCGCACACGAGCCGGTCCATCGGCTCGCTCTTCTGCATGTCCGCCAGCACGTCCTCGATGGCCTTGGCCTGGTCCGGCGTCTCCTCGAACTCGAAGTCCGCCTCGAACTGGGCGAAGTAGCGGTCCGGCGGCGAGAAGGCGTGTCCCGGGTGCGCGCGCCGCGCCGCCGCGATGTTGAGCAGATCCGCCGCCATCTTGAGCAGCTGTTCCTTGACCTTCTTCTTCGTCTTCTCCCAGGACGTCGTGCCCAGCTTGTCCAGCGTCACCTGGGAGGGATCTCCCCCGGTGAACTTCTGGATGAGCCGCATGCGGCCCACCGGCAGGTAGATCTTGTCCTTGCCCGCATACTCGAGGACGAGGAAGTCCCCGGGCACGTTGTTCACCTGCATCTTCGTCAGGCCCTGGTAGCGGCCGATGCCGAAGTCGGTGTGGACGATGAGATCGCCTTCCTTGAGATCCTTGAAGCCCGCGGCGAAGGCATCCAGGCTCTTGGAGCGCCGCGCGCGGCGGCGCGAGCGGGCGCCGAAGATCTCCTCGTCCGACAGCAGCGCGAAGCCCCCGGGGCTCGGGTCCACGAAGCCGTGGCTCACCTCGAGCGCGAAGAGGTGGGCGGAGATGGCGGGCTCGTAGAGCCGGGCGGCGTCCGCGAGCGGCTCGGTGTGCACGCGCACCATGACGTTGCGGTCGAGCAGCAGTCGCTTGAGCCGGTCCGCCTGGCTCAGGGTGCCACACGCCACGGCGCAGGCGATGTGGCTGTCGCGCCAGCGCTGGAGCCGCTCGATGAGCGGGGTGAGCGCGCCTTCCTCTCCGTGGTGGGCGAGGATGGCCTCGCGCACGTCCTGGGTCGTGCCGTACGAGAAGTGCACGGGGGCCTCGCCCTGGGAGAGCGACAGGCCTCCACCCTCCATCACCCGGAAGGCGCGCAGCCGCTGCTCGGCCTGCTCCCGGGTGAGGAAGTGTTGCTCGGGCGGCAGGGCGAGATCCTGCCGCTCGTGGGCGGCCTGGGCCGAGCGCGTGATGTCGGCCCACAAGTCCTCGGCGGCGCGCTCGAGGCTCAGCGGATCATCCAGGTAGAAGAGCGGCTCCGCGCTCCACTGCGCCAGGTAGTCGAAGACGGTGCCGAGTCCTCCCGGGAAGAAGCCGGGCAGCAGCGCCTCGAGCCCGAAGCCGGGCAGTCCCTCGTGGAGGGCATCGAGCTGCTCGCGCAGCTTCGAGGTGGGCAGGTTGATGCGATCGGCCACGGCGCGCGCGGCCGCCTCGGCGTGCACGCGCGTCTTCTCGGAGAAGATGACCTCGCGCGCGGGCAGGAGGATGATCTCCTTGAGCGGATCCACCGTGCGCTGGGTCTCCGGATCGAAGACGCGGATGGACTCGATGGTGTCGCCGAAGAACTCGATGCGGACGGGCTTGTCGTAGAGCGGGCTGAAGACGTCGATGATGCCGCCGCGCACGGAGAACGTGCCCAGGTCCTCGACGAGGGGGCTGGACTGGTAGCCCATGTGGGCGAGCTTGCGCGCGAGCTCGTCGCGGTCGAAGTCCTGGCCCACGCTCAGCCGCTCGGACAGCTCCTTCATCACCTGGGGCGGCAGCACCTTGCGCAAGAGTCCGCGCAGGGACAGCACGAGCGCGGGTGCGCGGGTGCCCTGGTTGAGGTGGAAGAGCGCGCCGAGCCGGTCCGCGACGACGTCCGCGTCCGGGGAGAGCTCGTCGTAGGGGAGGACTTCGTCCGCGGGCATCCGCAGGACACGCGGCTCGCGGGGCGTGCCCGGGCCGCCCAGGAAGAAGGCGAGATCGTGGGCGAGGGCGTCCGCGGCCTCCTCATCGGGGGCGATGCACACCAGGGGGGCCTTCAGGGTGCGCAGCAGCCGGGCGAGCGCATAGCCCCGTCCCGCCCCCTGCAGTCCCTGGGTGCGGACGCGCTGGCCGGGGCGCAGCAGCTCCACGACGCGCGCCACGGGGTCACCGGCCACTGGAGGCGCGCGGAGGCCCTCCGCATCGAGCTTCTGGGTAAAAGGAGTGTCCATCCGGAGACGCCACGAGGCGTGTTCCGGTAATTAGGAGCCGGACCCCAGGGGGTCAACGGAAGAGCGCGGGAAGCGACGGATGCAGGTCATCCGGGGGCCCAGGCGCCCGGTTGGCTACGCGTGTACCACCGTGAAGTCCTCGTCATCGTCGTCCCCCCCGCCGCTGCCGCCGTCCTTCCCACCCCCACTGCCCCCCTTGGACAGCGAGGTCCCCGTGGGCTGGGTGCCCTCCGGGTCCGGGTGGGCCGTCGGGCGGTCGGACAACCGCGAGGCGAAGGTCAGGGCGAGCAGGGAGACGAGGGCAAAGGTCAGGGTGCGCATGGAACTGCCTCCTGCCCGGCGGGGACGCCGGGCTTCCTGGGTATATTCAGCCCCGGGCGGCTCAGCCCTTCTGGAACCCGCGGACGTACGCCACGAGGGCGTCGATCTGTTGAGGGGTCAGCTTGTCCTTGTAGGCCTTCATCTTCTTGTTGTCGCGAGAGCCCTCGGCGATGACCTCGCGGATCCGCGCGTCCGTCCAGGACTTCTGCCAGGAGGGCAGGGACAGGTCCTGGATGGCCTCCTTCTTGCCCATCTGGGTCTGCCCCTTGCCGTCCGGGCCATGGCAGGACTTGCACTTGGCCGTCCACGTCTCGGCGACGGTGTCTTCCTGGGCCTGGGCGGCGGTGGCCGCGAGGGAGAGCATCAACAGGGCGAACCGGAACTTCATGTGGGACCTCCAGTCGGGCGTCGGCCCGGCGCGATGTGTGGATGTCAACTCATCGGGCCAGAGATGGCCAGGGAGAATCCCACCCGCTTCCCGGGTTTCCCTGGGTGGCCGTCGAGGCGGCGTGCCAGTCGGGCGGAGGCTTCCCCGCTCCCCCCGCGCGGAGGTTCACGGAGGGTCAAAACAACAGCGTCCGGCCCGGGGGAACGAGCCACACCTGCTCCAGGAGGTTCACCGCGCCCTGGTCATGGGCGTCATGCCGCACGGTGACGGCCTGGATGCCGAGCAGCACGGCGAAGGCCGCCAGCCCAGCCAGGAGAGGAGCACGTCCGGGCCGCTCCCCGGCCGAGGCCAGACGAACGAAGACCCAGAGCGCCACGCCGAGCAGCACGAGCCCCAGGGCGAGGCCCGCCACCGGGTTGGGCAGGCCGAGCAGGTTCAGCACGTTCGGGGGCACGTAGCCGGCCCGGAGCAGCGGCACGGCCAGCCCGAGCACCACGTTGGAGACGTCGTCCGGGACGTAGTTGACGAAGGTGGCCAGTCCCGTGAACACGATGGAGGTGGTGCACAGCGCGGCGGCGACGCCTGCCCAGGCCCTCCGTCGCGCGCTCCGTGCGTGCTCCAGCAGCAGGCCCACGGGCAGCAGGAGGAAGGGCACGAGTCCCGTCAGGTGGCGGGGGCCCGTCGTCCAGCCCCAGGAGTCATAGGAGAAGGACGAGGTGAAGTAGGTGTAGCCGAGCAGCAGCGCCACCGTGAGCCCCAGGTGCGCCCGCATCTCCGGGCGGGTGCGCGCCTCGCGTGCGAGCACGCCCAGTCCGGGCAGCGCGAGCAGCAGGAAGGGCGAGAGGGTGAACAGGCCCCGGAGCGGGGAGAAGAAGGAGAGGGCGAAGGCGCGCGGATCCGGGTAGCGGATGCCGAGGAAGCCCCCCAGGTGCCAGGGCTGGTAGGCCGCGTCGTTGAGGTGCTTGTACCCCGTCTCGAGCGGGTGCCCGAAGGCCGCCTGGTGGTAGAGCATCAACCCCGCCACGAAGGGCAGGGCCCCGAGCACGGCGAGTCCGGTGCCCTGGAGCAACCGGCGCGCGCGGGCCCGGGAGGGCTCCTCGCGCCAGAACACGCTCAGCGCGGCGTACAGCACCAGGCCCAGCACGCCCAGGCCCCCGGTGTACTCGGCGGCCAGCGTGGCGCCCGCGCAGGCTCCCGCCACGAGGTAGCCCCACGGCTTCCACTCGTCGCGCGCCACCCGCCACAGCGCGTAGAAGCCGCCGAAGAGCAGCACCGCGGTCGTCTGATGGCTCATGAAGAGCAGCGAGTAGCTGAACGCCAGCGAGCCCAGCCCGTAGGTGATCGTCACCGCGTCGGCCACTCCAGCGGACACGTAGGCCCCGAGGAAGCGGCGCACGAGTCCCAGCAAGAGCAGCGTGGGCAGCACCGTGAGCACGAGCCGGCTGAAGAAGACGAGGGGCACCTCGCCCACGGAACGGAGCGTGCCGCCGCCCGCCGCGCGCAGCACGCCGTAGACGGGCACCGCGGCGAAGGACAGCAGCGGCGCCTTGGACGGGTAGTACTTCCCGTCCTTCACCGACAGGTCCCCCACGTAGCCGAAGTCACGCAGCGCCCGGTTGATGTCGAGCGTGCCGTACTCCACCAGGGCGCGTGTCTGCCACAACCGGCACAGCTCGTTGGGCGAGCGCAGGCCGGGGTGGTACGGGAAGAGCAGCACGTACAGCGCCACCAGCGCCGCCAGGACTGCTCGGGACGGGACGCTCACAGCGCGTCGCTGCCGCGTTCCCCCGTGCGGATGCGCACGGCCTCGTCCACGGGGATGACGAAGATCTTCCCGTCGCCGATCTTCCCTTCCGTGCCGGAGCGCGCCGCGCGCACGATGGCGTCCACCACGCGCTCGGCCAGGTCGTCGTCCACCACCACTTCCACCTTCACCTTGGGCAGGAAGTCCACCACGTACTCGGCGCCCTTGTAGAGCTCCGTGTGGCCCTTCTGCCGGCCGAACCCCTTCACCTCCATCGCGGTGAGGCCTCGCACTCCCACCTCGTGCAGCGCGTCCTTCACGTCGTCGAGTTTGAACGGCTTGATGATGGCTTCGATCTTCTTCATTGCGCACCTCCCGTGGCCCGCGCCACGGCGAAGAGGCTCATTCCCACGGGCAGCGTCACCCGGCTCTCCGCCTTGGCGAACAGTGGGGCGAGCCGATCATAGACCTTGAGCTGCAACTTGGGCACCGAACGACGACGCATCACCCGGCTGTTCATGAACCAGCCGGGAACACCCACCAGGTTCATCCACTCCAACGTCTCCACCTCGAAGCCGTTGCCCTCCAGCACCTGGAGCAGCCCCTCCTTCGTGTAGCGGCGGTGGTGGCCCACGGCCTCGTCGATGCTGCCAAAGAGCCGCGGCAGCGCCGGCACGAGCACCACCACGCGTCCCCCGGGCGGGAGGATCTGCCGGAAGCGGCGCACCGCCGAGGCGTCGTCGGGGATGTGCTCCAGCACGTTGGACAGCACGATGGTGTCCAGCCGCTCGGCCTTCAAGGACTCCCAGTCGGCCAGCGCCACGTCCGACAGGTAGGGCCGGACATGGGGGCGGCCCCGGAACTTGTTCTTCAGCCGGTCCACGTAGAAGCGGTCCACCTCGAGCGCGATGAGCAGCTCCAGCCCCGGCTCCAGCTTCTCGGTGATGGTGCCGATGCCCGCGCCGATCTCCAACACGCGCCGGCCCAGGTGCTCGCGGAATCGCTGGCCGAGCCACGCGTTGTAGTTGTTGGCGCCGTCCATGCGCTCGAGCGTGGTGTAGCCCTCGTGCTGGTTGTCCGCGTCGTCGCGCACCGTGGCGTAGCGCACGAGCGTGCGCAGCCGCGACCACTGGGACGCCAGGGGCTGGTGCGGCGGCGTGTCCAACCCCACCGGCACCTCCGCCAGCCGGTAGAGCTGCGCCGCCAGCTTCACCACGATCTCCGCGTCCACCGCGTCGTCGTCGCTGGTGAGCGCCACGGACTTGAGCGCCTCGGTGCGGAAGGCGCGCTGGCCACAGAGGGGATCCGTGAGCGTCACGTCGGTGACGAAGCGGGTGATCTGGCCCAACGCCCGGTCCGCCAGCACGCTCGCGCCGAGCCCCGTGCCCGCGCGGTTGCCGAACACCGCGTCCGCCCGATCCTCCTGGATGGGACGGCACAGCGCCTCGCAGGACTCCAGCGAGTAGGCCCCATCCGCGTCCTGGAGCACCGTGATGCCGCCCTTGACCCGGTCCAACGCCGTCCGGATGGCCACGCCCTTGCCGGCCACGCCCGGGATGACCTGTACGTTGGGGGAGGAAGGCGCGTCCAGGGGACCGTCTCCCACGAGGATGACCTCGGTCTCGTTCCGCTGGGCGAGCGCCCGCGCGAAGCGCGACGCGGCCGGAGCGGACAGGGGGGTATAGGGGATGACGATCGATACGGAGGGGCTCACGGCTTCGTGCCTATCACAACCCCGGGCTTCCGCGTGGGAGGGGACGCACTCTTCGGAAAGGCGACATCCGAGGCCGCCCGGTCTCACGGCGGCTTGTCCCGTGAGGGCGGGGCGCCAGGTTGCGGCCTTCTCCCCTTTCGAATCGAAGGTGGACCCGGTGTCGAATGACTTTCCACCCGCCCCCTGGTGGCTCCGCGGACAGATGTATGCCTCCCTCTGGTGGGTGCCCGCCCAGCGCCTCCAAGCTCCGCCCGGCACGATCTTCCGGTTCTCGCCCCGGCTGCTCCGAGGGGCCGAGTGGTCCATCCCCCAGGACAGTCCCCTGGCCTCGCTCGGCCTCGCGGGCGCGCGCCCGTGGGTGAGCTTCCAGGCCCGGGACTTCGAGTGGACCCTGCCCGCGGCGGTTCCCGTGGACTGACTCAGGAACTGGGGGCCACCACGCCCTTGTTCTGGCGGAAGGGCTGGGCCTTGCCGTACGTCAGCGAGCGCCACAGCCACTCGGCCGGACCGAAGCGGAAGCGGGCGAGCCACACATGGCTGAAGGCCACCTGCACCGCGAAGACGGCCAGGGTGAGCGCGATGCTCGCCGCGGGGCCCACCCGGCCCATCAGTCCCAGGCCGAAGCCGTAATACATCAGCAGGCTGAGCACGCTCTGGGCGAGGTAGTTCGTCAGGGCCATGCGGCCCACGGGGGCGAGCACCCGCAGCCGCCGCTGCCACCTCTCGCGCTGGAAGAGGAGCACGAGGCCCGAGGCGTAGAAGGCGGCCAGTCCCAGCTCGGCGAGCTGGCGCACCGGGCGCAGGTAGTACTGGGACAGTCCCTGTGCATCCAGCAGCTTCTGGCGGATCAGGTACTGCGCCCCGAGCGTGGCGATCGTGCCGAGCGCTCCCACGACGAGGCTCCAGCGCAGCAGCGCGCGGAAGAAGGGCAGGTGCCGGGACACGTCGTGGAAGAGGCGCCGCCGTCCGGCGAGGAAGCCCAGCAGGAACCGGCCGAAGAGGGCACACAGCATGGGCGGCAGCCGCCGGACGAACTCGCCGAAGTAGAACCGGGCGTGGGCGCCCACCACGTCGGGGTAGCTGCCATGCAGGAAGGTGTCCAGTCGCTCGGCCCGGTTCGCGTCGGCCTGTTCCTTCAGCACCCGGGCCGCCTCCGTCCCCGCCGCGGGTCCCGGCCCGGACAGCCACTGCATGCCGGCGGCCACCCCGATGGGAATCACGAGGATGAGCAGGGTGGCCCAGACGAGCAGCTCCTTGTCCGAGCGTCCTCGGAACAGCAGCAGCAGCAAGCCCACGGGGGCGTAGGTGGTGAGGATGTCGCCGTACCAGATCCCCAGCAGGTGCACGGCGCCAATGAGGAACAGCACACACAACCGCCGCGTGTAGAGCGGAGCGATGGAGGCCCCGCGCGCCTCGGCCCGGAGCAACTGCACGGAGAAGCCCAGTCCGAACAGGAACGAGAACAGGGTCATGAACCGGCCGTTGACCAGGGCCGCGATGCCGTGGATGGCGAGCACGTCCCACCAGGGCGTCCCCGCCAGGGGGGCCTCGAGCTGTGCGCGCGGCAGGAAGGCGCGGCCGGTGAACCACCCGAAGACGTTGGACACGAAGACTCCACCCAGCGCGAAGCCGCGCAGCACGTCCAGCAGGACGAGCCGCTCGCTGGCGTCGATGGGCCGGGCCTCGTCCGCGAGGGCAGGGGAGGGGGGCGGGTTCATGGCCCCCTGGTTTCTATATCGTTCGGAGGATGGCGGGGGCCGTGGTCTTCCGATTGCGTCCCGGGCGCGGGAGTCGCTAAAGCGCTCCCATGGCCATCAGTCTCCTCGACACCTTCCGCGTCCTCTCCTCGTTCGATCCACCTCGGGGCTCGCTGCGCGGGGCGCCCTGGGAGCAATACGTCGACTGGGCCATCGCCCAGGGACTGGCGCCGCTGGCGTCCTACAACCTCGAGTACCGCCTGCCCAACTCGGGGGCTCCAGAGTGGGCGAGGGATCGGTTGCTCAGCATCTACTCGGGCACGGTCAACGACAACGTCATGAAGCTCGTCAACTTCAAGCAGTGCGTGGACGAGCTCGAGGGCCGCCAGTTGCTGTTGATCGGTGCCGCGTCCTTCGCCGACTCGCTCTACCCCCATGTGGGCTTCCGCCCCGTGCTGGAGGTCCAGGTGCTGCTGCGGCGCATGGACGTGGAGGGCTTCACCGGCTACCTCGCCCAGCACGAGTTCCGCCCCGAGCCGGACGAGCCGCTCCACGGCGCCCAGAAGGTGCTGTCGGATACCCGCACCCCCATCTTCCTCTACGCCGACGTGCTCGGCTCCCAGCGCCAGGTCGAGCTGCGGGGCGTCTTCGAGCGCGCCAGTCCCCTGAAGATGTACGGCCCGTCGTTGTTCCGTCCGGACCTGGAGGACGCGCTGCTGCTCGTGTGCCTGGAGCATGCGCGCGAGGGCTACCAGGTGCCGTGGTTGTCCTTCGTGGACCTGCGCGAGCTGGTGCTGGGGGCGCCGTCGATGGGCGGCGTCTACTCGCGTCCCCTGGACGTGGCGGCGCTGCTGGAGCGGGCCCGCGCGTGGCGGCTGGAGCGTGCCCTCTACTCCTCGTTGTCCATCGTCTCGCGGCTCTTCCCCGAGACGGCCGCCCTCATCACGCCTGCTCTCCCGCCCCTGCGCCGGGCGACCCGGGAGCTGCTCGATCGGCTCGTCGTCCTTCCCGCCAGTGAACCCGGAAAGATGAGCCATGCGCGGGGGTCGGACCGCTTGCGTCGGCTGCTGACCGGACAGTGAGGGGGACTCCCCCTTCCCTCGGAGCGTCGGTCAGCGTAAGAGCGGGAGCAGACCTTTTGCCCGCCAAGGACGCGCATGCACATCTCCATCATTGGTTCAGGCTACGTGGGACTCGTCGCGGGGACGTGCTTCGCCGACTCGGGTAACGACGTCATCTGCGTGGACATCAACGCGGAGAAGATCGCCCAGTTGCAGCGAGGCGAGATTCCCATCTACGAGCCGGGCCTGGAGGAGCTCATCCGCAAGAACACGCGGGAGCGACGCCTGTCCTTCACCACGGAGCTGTCCACGGCGGTGGCGCGCTCGCAGGTGGTGTTCATCGCCGTGGGCACGCCCGAGGGCGAGAGCGGCGAGGCGGACCTCCAGTACGTCCTGTCCGCGGCGGAGCAGATCGGCCGGGCCATACAGCAGTACACGGTGGTGGTGGACAAGAGCACCGTGCCGGTGGGCACCGCGGACAAGGTGCGCGAGACCATCGCCCGGGTGACCCAGGTGGAGTTCGACGTCGTCTCCAACCCCGAGTTCCTCAAGGAGGGCGCCGCGCTGGACGACTTCCTCAAGCCGGACCGGGTGGTCATCGGCACCGAGTCCGAGCGGGCGCGCAAGGTGATGGGCCAGCTCTACGCGCCGTTCGTGCGCACGGAAAACCCCGTCCTCTACATGGACACGCGCTCGGCGGAGCTCACCAAGTACGCCGCCAACGCCATGCTCGCCACGCGCATCTCCTTCATGAACGACATGGCCGCGCTCTGCGAGAAGGTGGGCGCGGACGTGGACTTCGTGCGCAAGGGCATGGGCGCCGACAAGCGCATCGGCTATCCGTTCCTCTTTCCCGGCGTGGGCTACGGCGGCAGCTGCTTTCCCAAGGACGTGAAGGCGCTGGTGGCCAAGGGGCGCGAGCTGGGGCTGGAGCTGGATCTGCTCCGCGCGGTGGAGCGCACCAACGAGCGGCAGAAGCGCACGCTCGTGCAGAAGGCGCTCAAGCACTTCGGCTCGCTCGATGGGCGCACCTTCGCGGTGTGGGGCCTGGCCTTCAAGCCCAAGACGGACGACATGCGCGAGGCGCCCTCCATCGAGGTCATCGAGGGGCTGCTCGCCAAGGGCGCCCGGGTGGCGGCGCATGATCCGGTGGCCGAGCGCACCGCGCGCCGCGTCTTCGGCGATCGCATCCGCTACACCCAGCTGCCCTACGAGGCCCTGGAGGGCGTGGACGGGCTCTTCGTCGTCACCGAGTGGAACGAGTTCCGCCACCCGGACTTCGAGCGCATGAAGAAGCTGATGAAGACGCCCGTCATCCTCGACGGCCGCAACATCTACGACCCGGAGCGCATGCGCGAGCTGGGCTTCACGTACATGGGCCTCGGCCGCCGCTAGCCCTCACTCGAGCGGTCAGTCGGGGAAGGCGCACTCCACGGCGCCTCCCCGCCAGACTAGCGGGACAGTCCACAGGCCTGCTTGCCTTCGTCCGTCTGGAGGATGTCGCAGCTGGCGCGATCGTCCGCCTTGATGGTGCAGGTCTCCAGCCGCTGCTCGCACGCCGCGAGCTCCGCGTCGGTCGGCTCGACGTTGCGCTCGCGATTGGCCACCTCGATGACGCAGTCGGCGCGCTGATACTCATCGAGGCAGTCGCAGTAGCGCTCCGACAGCTCCCGGCACGGATTCTTGCAACCGGCGAGGGCGAGCAGAACGGAGAAGCTCAGACAGAGGACGGCGGATCGGCGCATGAGGGGGCCGAAGATGCCAGATGGGGCTCCGGATGCAAGCGGAGGCCACCCGGGCGCGGGGCGGGCTACTTCTGGAAGTCGTAGACGGGGCCCAGGTGCAACAGCCGCGTCAGCTCGTCGAGCGCCGTCATCGTCTCGCGCGCGAGCCGGGGATCCCTCAAGTCCTCCGCGCGCAGCTCCTCGCGGTAGTGCCGCGTCACCCAGTCGGCGAGCGAGGCGTGCAGCTCTGGCGTGTAGAAGACGTGGGCCTTCACCGCGGCGCGCTCGGCGTCGGTGAGCCACACGCGCTGGCGCAGACACGCCGGGCCGCCCCCGTTGTTCATCGACTGGCGCACGTCCAGGTAGTGCACCGCCTTCACCGGGTTGTCCCCGGCCACCACGCGCTCGAGGAAGCGCCGCGTGGTGGGCGTCTCCCGGCTCTCCTCCGGGGCCACGATGGCGAGCGAGCCGTCCGGCAGCGCGAGCACCTGGGAGTTGAACGGGTAGGCCTTCACCGCGTCGCGCACGGGCAGCTCGTCCTCGGTGGCGAGCGCGTAGGTGAAGCCCTCGCCGAGCCGCTCGCTCAGCGTACGCAGCAGCCCCGGCGCGTCCACGAAGGCCAGCTCGTGCAGCATGAGGAAGCCCCCGCTGCCCACCGCCAGCACGTCCGTGTGGAAGGCGCCCGCGTCGATGCCCTCGGGGGCTTGCTGGGGCAGGAGCACCTGGGCGGGGTCGAGCTGGTGCAACCGCGCCAGCGCCTCGCTGGCCTCCAGCGTCTGCCGGGCGGGAAAGCGGGTGGGGTGGCGCACGTCGCTCCGCCACGCGCTGCGGCCCCATGCGAGCAGGTGCACGGCGCGGTGGCCGGGCGTGACGAGCCGGGTGTGATTGGCCGCGCCCTCGTCCGCGAAGTGCCCGCCTCCGGGCAGCGGCGCGTGGACGGCGAAGTGGCGCTCGTCCGCGAAGATGGCGCGCAGCACCGCGTGCGTCGTCTCCGCCTCCAGGGCCCGGTGGAACATCTGCTGGAGGTTGGCCACCGTGAGGTGCATGCGCCCATCCGCGGTGTCCTCGCTCGGCGCCCCCGTGGCCGCGTTCGCCGTCCACATGGCGGCGCTGCTGGAGGTGAGCCGCAACAGGTGCTCCGCCTCGCGGGCCGCCCGGGTGATGAGCTCCTCGTCCGTGCCGGTGAAGCCCAGCGCGCGCAGCGTCTTGAGCGAGGGCCGGGGGTGGGGGGGCAATACCGCCTGGCCCACGCCCAGGCCCGCCACGAAGCGCATCTTCTCCAACCCCTGCAGCGCCGCCGCGCGGGGATGGCTCACCGTGCCGCCATGCTGGGCCGAGGCGAGGTTGCCGGGCGAGAGACCGCCGTAATTGTGGGTGGGACCGACGAGGCCGTCGAAGTTGTATTCGCGCATGAGGTATGGACACGCTCGTGGAGCGTCCTCCCCTAACAAAGCGCCTCAAGCGCTTCCTCCGCTACCTCCTCGTGCGCGCCGCCCTCGCCCTGGTGGGAGCCCTGCCGCTCGGTTTCGCCCGGTGGCTCGGCGCGGGCTTCGGCCGCCTCGCCTTCGCCCTGGCCGGGGGGGAGCGGCGCAAGGCCTTGAAGTCCCTCGCCCGCGCCTTCCCGGAGAAGTCCGACGCGGAGCGTCATTCGCTCGCCCGCGCCTCCTTCCGCCACCTGGGCATGGCCGCCTTCGAGGTGGGGGCCACTTCGTCCATGGATCGACAGTTGGATCGGCTGGTGCGCTGGGAGGACGCGGATCGGCGCGTGCTCGACGCGGCGCTCGCCCGGGGCAAGGGAGTGGTTTTCGTCTCGGGGCACGTGGGCAACTGGGAGCTGTTGGCGCGGCGGGTGTCGCGCGCGGGCTACCCGAGTCAGAGCATCGCCAAGGAGACGACGGACCCGCGTCTCACCGCGCTCGTCGGACGCTTCCGGGAACTGGGCGGGGTGCGCAGCATCTGGCGCGGCCAGGAGGGCGCGGCGCGCGCCATGCTGCGCGCGCTCAAGGCGGGGGAGATTCTCGGGCTGCTCATCGACCAGGACACGCGGGTGCAGTCGCTCTTCGTGCCCTTCTTCGGGGAGCTGGCGGCCACGCCCCGGGCGGCGGCGGACCTGGCGCTGCGCACGGGCGCGGCGGTGGTGGTGGGCTTCTGCCAGCGCGAGCGCGAGGGCTACCGCTTGTGGATGGAGGAGGTGGCGTGGCGGGCGGGGACGGACCGCGAGGCGGACGCCCTGGCGCTCACCGCGGCGCTCTCCGAGCGCATCGAGGCCGCCATCCGCCGTGCTCCCGAGCAATGGGTGTGGATGCACCAGCGCTGGAAGACCCGGCCTCCCCCGGCCTCCTGACTCACGCGCGCGCGAGCACCACCAGCACCAGCGCGATGGCCGCGGGCACCGTCTGCACGAAGAGGATGCGCCGGCTCACCGTGGCCGCGCCGTACAGGCCCGCCACCATCACGCACGCCAGGAAGAAGACCTTGGCCTGGAAGGCCACCGGCTCCGCGGCCACCAGGCCCCAGACGAGGCCCGCGGCGAGGAAGCCGTTGTACAGCCCCTGGTTGGCGGCGAGCGTCGCCGTCTGCGCGGCGTAGGCCGGCTCCGTCCTGAACACCTTCATCCCCCGGGGCTTCGTCCAGAGAAACATCTCCAGCACCACGATGTAGACATGGATGGCGGCGACCAGTCCCACGAACAGCACGGCGAGCAGACTCATTCGGCTTTCCTCGAGCGGCCCCGGTGCGTTCTCGGACGTCTCCCGGGGTCGGTTTGATTTTCCAACTGGGTGCACCCTAGCACGTGGGTTGGGATTTCCAACTGATTCGTTAGGATGGGGGCATGCCGAAGAAGGAGGCCGGTCCTCGGGTGTGCTCGATGGCCGATGCGCTGGAAGTGGTGGGAGAGAAGTGGTCGCTGCTGGTGGTGCGCGAGGTGTTCTACGGCGTGCGGCGCTTCGAGGGCATCGCCCAGAACACCGGGGCGCCGCGGGACGTGCTCACCGCGCGGCTGCGCAAGCTGTCGGAGGCGGGCGTGCTGCGCCGGGTGCAGTACTCGGAGCGGCCCGCGAGGAGCGAGTACCACCTCACCGAGGCCGGGTTGGATCTGGCGCCCACGCTGCTCAGCCTGCTGCAGTGGGGGCGGCGGTGGACGTCGGACGTGCCCGCCACGCCGGGTGCGCTCGTGCATGACTGCGGGGAGCCGCTGCACACGGTGTTGACGTGCCGCGCATGCGGGCGCCGCGTCACCGGGACGGACCTGAGCATCCATCAGATACCCATCCGTCCCGTGGAGCCGCGGTGATTCAGCAAGGCATTGGCGTCCACCCGGAGCATTCACTGGCCTCGATGATGTCTAGCAGTCCTTGAGCAGTCTTTGGGCGGAGCAGTCTTTGGGCGAGGGCCACGCACACCACGGCTTCTCCCATTATCGCAACGGGACCGGGTGGAGTTGCGGCCCCTGGCGTGAAGGGGTGGAGAAGCCGTTAGGATACGGGTGATCCGCCATGTCCCATCGCGACGAAGCCATGCCCCCACCCGTGCCGCACGGAGAGGAGAAGACCGAGACGGAGCCGATGCTGGCCTCCACCGGGGTTGCGCCCGTGGAGCAGGCTCCGCGAGAGCCGCTCCCCGCGAGGCCGCCGCGGCAGGTGGGCCGCTTCCTGCTGCTCAAGCAGTTGGGACAGGGCGGCATGGGCGTGGTGTACGCGGCGTATGATCCAGACCTGGATCGCAAGGTGGCCCTCAAGCTGTGGCTCGTGAAGGACGAGGGCACGGACCTGGAGGAGGGCAGGGCGCGGTTGGTGCACGAGGCCCAGGCCATGGCCCGTGTCTCCCATCCCCACGTCATCCCCGTCTTCGAGGTGGGCTCCTGGGAGGATCAGGTCTTCGTGGCCATGGAGCTGGTGGAGGGGGGCACGCTGCGCGAGTGGCTGCGCGAGCGGCCGCGCTCCTGGCGCGAGGTGTTGGAGAAGTACGTCGCGGCGGGCAAGGGCCTGGCGGCCGCGCACGCGGCGGGACTGGTCCACCGCGACTTCAAGCCCGCCAACGTCCTGGTGGGCCACAACGGCCGCGTCTACGTCACCGACTTCGGCCTGGCCCGGCGCGATGCCCGCTTCACTCCCTCGCGGGGACTGACCCAGGAGGCGCTGCCGCTGCCCAGGCCGGTGTCGGTGCTGCGGCGGTCGCTCACCCAGGAGGGCATGGTGCATGGGACGCCGCACTACATGTCACCGGAGCAGACGCGGGGGGACGCGGTGGACGCGCGCTCGGACCAGTTCAGCTTCTGCGCCGCGCTGTACCTGGCGCTGTACAACACACGCCCCTTCGATCCCGAGGAGATGGCCCGGGCCGCGGCGCACCGGGGGGCCTCGCCGTCCATCATCCAGGAGCCGCCGCGCGGGGTGAAGGTGCCCGTCTGGGTGCGGCGCGCGGTGATGCGAGGATTGTCGCTCGAGCCCGGTGCGCGCTTCGCCTCCATGGATGCGCTGCTGGGGGCGCTCTCCCAGGAGCGGCGGCTGACGCGGTGGCGCTGGCTGGGCGTGGGGGCCCTGATGGGACTGGCGCTCGTGGCGGTGGGGAGCGCGGCCGTCTGGCGCTCCCGGCTGTGCACGGGCGCCGAGCGGCAGATGGCGGAGGTGTGGGGCGCGCCGGAGCGTCAACGGGTGGAGGCCGCCTTCGAGAAGGCCGGGGGCCCCGCGGCGGGGCAGATGTTCCGCCGGGCCTCGGCGGTGCTCGATACGTACGCCGTGGCGTGGTCCCGGCAGAGCACCGAGGCCTGTGAGGCCACGCGCCTGCGCGATGAGCGCACGGAGCTCCTGTTGTCCCAGCAGGTGGTGTGCCTGGAGCTGCGGCGCGAGAGCCTGCGCGCGCTCGTGAAGGTGCTGGGAGAGGTGGACGCCCGGGGCGTGGAGAAGTCGCTGGACGCGGTGTACGCGCTGCCCGCTCCCTCGGATTGCGCGAACGTGGGGACGCTGTCCGAGCAGCAGCCCCGGCCCGTGGATCCCTCCCGGCGCGCGGATCTCGAGCGGTTGGAAACGCGGGTGGCCGAGCTCAAGGCCCTGCTCGACGTGAGCCGTTACCCGGCGGCGCTCGAGGAGGCCGAGGCGCTCGCACCGCGCGTGGTGGCCAGCGGCCATCTGCCCCTGCTGGCGGAGATGCGCTTGCATCAGGGTTGGCTCCTGGCGCTCATGGGCAGGACGCAGGAGGGCGCCTCGCTGCTGGAGCAGGCCGTGTATGACGCCGCGGCGGGAAGGGCGGACCGCCTGCAGGTGTCCATCCTCAACAAGCTGCTCTTCGTGACGGGGCAGTTGGAGCACTACGCGGACGCGGAGCGCTGGGGCCGGCTGGGCGAGGCGATGGTGCGACGGCTCGGCGGAGACACGCTCCTGGAGAGCGACTTGCTGATGAACCGCGCCCACCTGGCCCTCTGGCAGGAGAAGCCCCAGCAGGCGCGTGTCTTGTTGGAGCGGTCGCTGGCGCTGCTGGGAGGGCTGCCGCCCGGGCATCCGAAGCGGGCGCGCGTGACGTACACGCTCGGGCGGGCGCTGTTGGACCTGGGCGAGACGCGGCGGGCGGTGGACATGTTGGAGGAAGCGCTGCGGCAGATGGAAGCGGCGGTGGGCCCGCGGCACCTGGAGCTGGCGTGGTTTCACGGAGAGCTGTCGCGCGCGCTGCGCGAGAACGCGGAGCCGGCACGCGCCCTGGAGCACGCGCGTTTCGCGGCGGACCTCTACCGCTCCTCCTCGGTGGATCCGCTGTCGCTGGCCGATGCCCTGGATTCGCAGGGCATGTGCCTGCTGGCCCTGGAGCGCAACGAGGACGCCCTGCATGTCTTCCGCGAGGCGCTCGGACTCAAGCTCCAGAACCTGCCGCCCGAGGACGGCGAGTTGCAGTCCTCCTATGACGGAGTCGGCCAGGCGCTGCTGGCCCTGGGCCGCACGCGCGAGGCCATCGCCATCCTGCGGCGCGCCGGCACCTTCGAGAACGTGCCCGAGAAGGTCCTCGGTGGCACGGGGTTCGTCCTGGCCCAGGCGTTGTGGCGCGACGGCCGCGTCAAGGAGGCCCAGCTCGAGGCGGCCCGGGCCCTCGAGCGCTTCACCCGGGCGGGCAGTTCCCAGCGCGCGGCCGAGGTGAAGTCATGGATGGGGATGCTCGCGCGCTGAACCGCCGGGCCCGTCGCTCCAGCCCGTCTCCTTCTCGAAGCGACGTACCAGGAAGTCCACCCACGCGCGGACCTTCGGCGTGACGGTGCGTCCCGAGGCGTGAACGGCCCAGATGGTCAGACGCGGGAGCGTGTAGTCCTCGAGCACGGCAACCAGCCGGCCGCTGCTCAGCTCCTCGAAGACCACGAACAGGGGGAACTGGCCAATCCCGATGTTCGCGAGCACCGCGGCCTTGAGGGCCAGACTGCTGTTGGCCTGCAGCGGTCCTCCCACCGGGACGAGGAAGTCCTCCCCGTGGCCGCTCAGCCGCCATGTCGTTCCCGAGGCGAGATAGGTGTATTGCAGACACCGGTGCTGGCGCAATTCCTCGGGCTTGCGCGGCGTGCCGTGGCGCTTGAGGTACTCGGGCGTCGCGCACACCACGCGGCGGCTGCTGGCGATCTTCCTGGCGGTGAGGGACGAGTCCGGCAGCTCGGCGATCCGCACCGACATGTCGAAGCCCTGCTCGACGAGATCCACCACGCGGTCATCGAGCTGGAGATCGAACTCGATCTCCGGATGGCGGTTGAGGAACTCCGGTACGGCCGGGACGATATGCACCAGACCGAACGTCATGGGCACGCTCACGCGCAGCCGGCCCCGGGGCTTGCTGCGCAGGTTCATGGCCTCGGCCTCCGCCGCCTCCAGCTCCTCGGCCATGCGCCGGCAGCGCGCGTACAACGCCTCGCCCTCGGCCGTGGGGGACAGCTTGCGCGTCGTGCGGTGCAGCAGCCGCATGCCCAGCATGTTCTCCAGGTGCATCACCTGCTTGCTGACCGTTGCCTTGGTGACCCCAAGCACTCGGGCGGCGGCTGTGAAACTTCCGGTTCGCACGACCTCCGCGAAGGTGAAGTAACACCCCACGTCCTTCATTGGTCTTCTCCTGGAAACAATCCTTTTCCATTCCCCTCATTGTTTCTACCCCGGGGAAACAAATAAACGCTGTGGGAAAGGTGACCTCCCAGACACGCGCGCAGCCCGGCGGAGATGAAGATATGACCTCAAAGAGGTGGGTGTTCGCCGTCGTCGCGGCTCTGCTGCTTCCGCTGGCGGCCTGCACCTCGGCCACGCGCGAGCCCTCCGTCGAGCAGGAGTTCCCCTCCGCTCCCGCCACGCGGGGGGTCCTCCTGGAGACGGCCTTCCGCCTGGGCAGACGGCCGGGGCCGGCACCCGAGGTCAGTGACGCGCCGCCCGGAACCCCGCTCGCGCACCGGCAGCTCAGCCAGCAGTCCCCCAGGGACATGCAGGAGGCGCTCTTCGCCCGGGCCGCGGCCCTGGCGGATGTCGTGGTGGCACCCAGCGGAATCTCGGTCCCGGGCGCTCGTGCCTTCTGGCTCCGGCCCGAGGCGGTCCTCGGGCCCCGTGCGGCCTTCCAGGTGGGAACCGAGTTCGCTCACATCCACCCGGCGCACGATGGAAGCCTTCACATGAAGTTTCCTCCCGGCGTGGCGGAGAAGGTGTACCAGCAGGGCTGGGGCGCGCCTCATCCCCGCTCCGGGACTCCCATGGTCTTCGGGCCACGGGACGCGGCCGAGCTCGAGGTGGTGTGGCAACTGCTGTTGCGCTCCTACGTCTGGGCCCGTGAGGGTCAGGCCGTGGACGTCCAGGTCGATTGATTCAACAGACGTGAAAGAGGATGGACATGAAGATTCTGGTCACTGGAGCAACGGGTTACATCGGCTCGGCCGTCGCCGGAGCGCTCGCCAAGGCCGGCCATCAGGTCAAGGGACTCGCCCGCTCCGACGACGCGAAGCGCAAGCTCGAGTCGCTGGCCATCCAGCCCGTGCGGGGTGACCTCACGGATGCGGCGGGCCTGTCCGCCCTCGTGCAGGACTTCGACGCGATCGTCTGGACCGCCACCGCGAACAGCGAGGCCGTGGACGCGCCCGCGGTCGCGGCGGTGCTCGACAAGCTGGCGGGCACGGGCAAGACCTTCCTCTACACGAGCGGCGTCTGGGTGCATGGTGGCACGCGCGGCGGCGTGGCGGATGAGGACAGCCCGCTCAACGCGGCCGAGCTCGTCGCCTGGCGTCCGGCCGTGGAGAAGCGGGTGCTCGCCACGCAGGGCATCCGGGGCATCGTCATCCGCCCGGGCATCGTCTACGGACGCGGGGGCGGCATCCCCGGGATGCTCGGCTCGTCCGCGCGTGAGGGGGGCGCCGCGCGCTTCGTGGGCACCGGGGAGAACCACTGGCCGGTGGTCTTCATCGATGATCTCGCGGACCTGTACGTGCGCGCCGTCGAGCGGGCGTCCGCGGGCACCACCCTCCTGGCCGTCCAGGGCCCCTCCTTCAAGGTGAAGGAGATCGCCGCCGCGGCGAGCGAGGGCGCCGGGGCGGGAGGCAAGACGGTTGCCTGGCCCCTGGAGGAGGCCCGGACGCAGTTCGGCGCGTTCGCCGATGCGCTGGCGCTCGACCAGAAGTTCTCCGCCCGCCGGGCGGAGCAGTCCCTGGGCTGGGCGCCCCGTGGACCCAGCATCATCGAGGAGCTGCGCAGCGGCTCCTACGCCCAGCGCTGAAACGCTTTCCATTCCCGTCGTTCCCACTTGGAGCAAAACCCCATGAAGCAGTCCCTGAAGTCCGCCGTCGCCGCCCTGGTGCTCGCCTCCCCGTCGTTCGCCTTCGCCACCGAGTACGACATCGACGCGGCCCACTCGAGCGCCCAGTTCGCCGTGAAGCACATGATGGTGTCCAACGTGCGCGGCTCCTTCTCGAAGGTGACGGGCAGCGCCAACATCGACGAGAAGGACATCACCAAGTCCACCATCGAGGCGAGCATCGACGCCACGACCTTCAACACCAACGACACCGCCCGGGATGAGCACATGCGCGGCCCGGAGTTCTTCGACACCGCGAAGTATCCCGCCCTCACCTTCAAGTCGACGAAGGTGGAGAAGGCGGGCAAGAACCTGAAGGTGTCCGGCCAGCTCACCATGCACGGCGTGACCAAGCCGGTGGTGCTGGACGTGGAGGGCTTCACCACCGAGTCGAAGGATCCCTGGGGGAACTTCAAGCGCGGCGGCACGGCCACCACGAAGATCAACCGCAAGGACTTCGGCCTGAGCTGGAACAAGGTGCTGGAGACGGGCGGCGTGGCGGTGGGCGAGGAGGTCTCCATCACCATCGACCTGCAGCTCACGAAGAAGCAGGCGCCGGCCAAGGCGGCCACCGACACCAAGTAGTCCGCCGCGAGCGCCGTGGGTTGTCCGAAGGGGCCCGGTGACGGGCCCCTTTTTTTCCATGCGCGGCTCCCGTCCCGGGAACACCAGGACGGAGAGGGCCGTGCGGAAGACCCCCCCTTGCAGGCGCCTCCCTTGCAAGAGGGGATTGTTTCTTCTTGGAAATTGACTGTTTTCGTTTTCAGCCGAATTTTGGGTTGCGAAAGCCGGTACAGTGAATTCCGCTCGATAGGGGAGTTCGTTGAAATCCGGATTTCGTCCAGACCCGAGGCTGCGTCAGCTCGGCGATTCGCCGCTGTCGTTGCTGCTCGTCACGGGGGCGGTGCTCGGCAGCATGTTGCCGATGTCTCGCCTGGCCCGTGCCGCGGGCTGGTCGCCGTTGGCCTTCGCGTTCTGGCCCGCGCTCGGGAGTGGACTGCTCCTGGCCCTCGCGGGGCCGCGGGCCGGCGCCAGGGACAATGTGGGCACGCGCCTGACCTCATGGGTGTACACGTCGCCTCCGTTGTTCACCCCTGCGTTCGCCTGGGTCGAACGCTACCGGTCGTTGCGCCTGGCCGGAATCCTGCTCGGGACGGGCGTGATTTCCGGACTGCTGTTCTTCAACGAGCACCTGACGGTCCCGACGTGGGTGGCGATGGCCATCCTCCTGGCGGGGAGCTGGCTGGTCAATCCGCGACCCCAAGAGGCACGCACATGAGCGCCACCGCTGTTTCCCTTCCTCCTGAGTCGCGGCGGGTGATGCTGCGGCGCGCGCAGGACCGTGGACACGCCAATTTCGGCTGGCTCGACGCGCGCTTCAGCTTCTCGTTCGCCTCGTACCAGGATCCGGCGCATGAGAATTTTGGCCCACTGCGCGCGCTGAATGAGGATGTGATTCTTCCGGGCACCGGCTTTGGCCCTCATGGCCATAGCGACATGGAAATCGTGCTGTATCCGCTGTCCGGCGTCATCGAGCACCGTGACAGCCTGGGCACTCACGCCCTCGTACGCCCCGGCGACGTGCAGCGCATGAGTGCCGGCCATGGCATCATGCACAGCCAGATGAACGCATCACAGAGCAAGCTGGATCACCACCTGCAGATCTGGCTCCTTCCCTCCGTGAGCGGTCTGCCGCCCAGCGTCGAGCAGGCGCACTTCGACGACGCCGCCAAACACAATCGCTTCTGTCTGATCGCGTCGCCAGACCGTCAGGACGGCTCGGTCAAGCTGCATCAGGATGCGCGCATTTCCGCCGCGATCATGGAGCCCGGCATCCGTCTTTCCCGCGAACTGGCGGCGGGACGTGGTGGCTATCTGCACGTGGCCCGGGGTCGGCTGGAGGCTCGTCCCGAGGGAGAGCAGCCGGTGCTCTTGCGCGCGGGCGATGCGCTGAAGCTGGTGGAGACTCCCTCCGTGGAGCTCGTGGCGGAAGAGGTGACCGAGGTGCTGTTCTTCGATCTCCCCCTGTCGCCCCAGGGATGAGTCCGTATCCTCCCCCGGGGGAAGCACCTGCCACGAATTCCTGACGGAATCCACGGGACGCCGGCTTCGGGATGGCGCGGTCATGCTCGGGAGTCGCTGTCTGACTCCTGGAATGGCGTCACCACGAGTTCTGGCCATGGTGTCGTCGGTGAGAGGGGTTGCTCGTCGCCCGGCGTATGACGGCAGGGTCCCCATGGATTGGCGTCCTGGTGGAAGCGGTTGGCGGTTGTAGGAAAGCAGACATCCCCCGAATCAGGGCAATCAGTGGATTCCACGATGCCGCTCGTTGATGGGAGACCGCCATGAACACCATTGCCCTGACTCATGCCAGACAACCGGGGACGCGATTCCACGAATCACGGACCTCGATGCCGCGAGCTGGTTCGAGGCGTGTGGCTTTTCCATGTTCAAGGCACGTGCTCTCCGCCGTGACACGCCCCTTCATTCGCGGGACAGGTGCGTGTTCCGGCCGTACCACCGTTTCTTGTGTGTCAATTTCAAGAAATCCTCCTGGATGGGTCTGTTACAGTTTTTTAGGCTTTCAAGTTCTCTTAAAGAATGATATGTACGCCGCGAATCATCTAGGGACGACACGTCGCCGTATGTGTCACTCGGGCCGAGTTTCACGAGGGTTGTAAGAGGCACCTTTGCGAGTCTGGGGGTCCACGATGTCCCGCCTTGAGAACAGCTGCTGTGGAATGAGTGTCTGAGCGCGTGTCCGCGCCAGGGGCTGATCCGGTCATCCAATCATTTCAATAGAGTGCTTGCTGGATGGGGTGTCCCGTCCTGTCTTGTTGTGTCTGATCTGTCAACCATGGTCGCGCCGTGGCGCTGAGTGCTCACCAGCCTCGCGTCCCTGGCGCCGATGGAACATCTGCATTCGCGAGGAAGAGACATCTTATGTGTGGCTTCATTGGCGTCTATCAACGCAATCCCGCTGTCATTGATGAACACTCCCTGCTCAAGGCCTTGAGCAGCATCAACCACCGGGGTCCCGACGAGCGCAGTGTGTGGCATGACCCGTCGGGCCGCGCGGCGCTCGGACACGTCCGCTTGAGCATCATCGGGTTGAACAATGGTAGTCAGCCCATTGTCGCGGAGCAGGGAGATCTGACCCTGGTGGTCAATGGGGAGTTCTATGACCATGAGCGGATCCGCCGCGAGCTGGAGGCCGAGGGGTGTATCTTCAAGACCGCCTCGGACAGCGAGATCGCGCTGCATCTCTATCGCCGCTCCGGCGTGGCGGGGCTCAAGCAGTTGCGTGGCGAGTTCGCCATCGTGCTGTTCGACCGGAGGCGCCGGCTGATGATGGCGGTGCGCGACCGGATGGGCATCAAGCCGTTGTTCTATGCCCAGCACGGGGGCGCCTGGTATTTCGCGTCGGAAATCAAGGCGTTGCTGGCCGCCGGCATCCCCGCGGAGTGGGATGAGGATGCGTACGCGAGCCGTGCCTTCTATCTGCGCGATCACACCCTGTTCAAGGGCGTGCGCAGCGTGCAGCCGGGCTGCTGGGTGATGGTCGACAACGGCGGCCTGCACAATGGCCGCTACTGGGACATGGAGTTCGCCCGTCAGGACGCCGTCTATCCGGCCGACGAGAAGGGAATGATCGAGGCCGTGCGCGCGGCGGTGGAGGAGTCGGTGCGCCTGCGCCTGCGGGCGGATGTGCCCATGGGCGTCTATCTCAGCGGTGGCATCGACTCCTCGGCCATGCTGGGCATGGCCACGCACCTGTCCAGCCAGCCGCTGAACGCCTTCAACCTGTCCTTCACGGACATGGATGACTACGACGAGAACCGGTTCGCCCGGCTCGCCGCGGAGCACAACGGTGCGCGCTTCCACACCATCGCCGTCTCCCAGGACAACCTCGCCGATTTCTTCGAGCAGGCCCTGTGGCACAACGAGACGCCGTTCTTCAACGCGCACGGCGTGGCCAAGTACATCCTGAGCCAGCAGGTGCGTGAGGCCGGGATGAAGGTGGTGCTCACCGGCGAGGGCGCCGACGAGGTGTTCGCCGGCTACCCGCACTTCCGCCGGGACATGCTGCTGTACAACTCCGAGCAGCAGGATCCGGAGGTGGTCAACAAGCTGCGCCAGCGCATCCAGGAGAGCGAGCAGGGCTATGTGCAGCCGGACATGCCCCAGGACATCCACTGGATGATTCAGCAGCTGCGCCATGGCGTCTCCTGGCTGGACAACCAGGCCGGCTGGTTCAAGGCCCTGGAGTCGCTCTACCGCGCGGACTTCCACGACCGTTTCCAGGGCGTGGACCCCTACCGCCAGTT
This sequence comes from Cystobacter fuscus DSM 2262, assembly GCF_000335475.2. Classification (NCBI taxonomy): domain Bacteria; kingdom Pseudomonadati; phylum Myxococcota; class Myxococcia; order Myxococcales; family Archangiaceae; genus Cystobacter; species Cystobacter fuscus. The sequence goes on from NZ_ANAH02000013.1 coordinate 245,547, forward strand.
CTTCGATCGGCTGGATCACCGCAACCTCGAGGGCCGGGATCCGGTGCACAAGTCCATGTACTTGTGGGCCAAGTCCTACCTGCCCAACTTCGTGCTGACCACGCTGGGCGACCGCATGGAGATGGCCAACAGCATCGAGGGACGCGTGCCGTTGCTGGACCACCACGTGGTGGAGCTGGCCTGCCGGCTGCCGGTGTGGATGAAGGTGCGGGGCTCCACGGAGAAGTACGTGTTCCGTGAGGCGATGCGGCCGTACCTGCCGGACGCCTTGTACAAGCGCAAGAAGCACTACTTCCGCGCTCCGCCCGCGACCCTGCAGCAGCAGGGACGGCTGTACCAGCTGGTCCAGGACGTGCTCCGCGGTGGGGAACTGGACGCGCTGCCGTTCTTCGAGCCGGCGAAGGTCCGCTCGCTGCTGGAGAAGCTGCCGCGACTGTCGGCCCAGGAGCAGGGTCTGCTCGATCCGATGTTGATGGAGCTGACGAGTCTCTGCCTGTTGCAGCGCCGCTTCGCCATGGGGTCTTCCGGAGCTTCCGCTCACTGGAATTCGCGAGTCGCGGCATGAGAATCGCCATCATTGGCGCGGGCCTCAATGGCCTGGCCTGCGCCATCATGTTGAAGCGCTTCGGTCTGGAGTGCACCGTCTTCGAGCGCGGTCAGGGGCCCCGCGACTCGGGGACGGGGATCTATGTCTGGCCGCAAGCCATGCAGGTCCTGCGCTTCGTGTTGAAGAACCGGGACTTCCTCGGCCGCGGCCAGGCCATCGAGTTCCTGGACACCCATGACAAGCAGGGCCGGCTGATCCACAGCCAGCCGGTGCGTCCGGAGGGGCTCGGCATTCCGGCGCCGGCGATGATGTTCCTGCGCACGGAGCTGTTCCGTCTGCTGGCGGCCAGCCTGGAGGAGCGGGACATCCGCTACGGCATGGGCTGCGAGCGGCTGGAGGACCTGGGGGACCAGGTCCAGGTCACCTTCAGCAATGGGCAGGTGGAGGGCTTCGATCTGGTCATCGGTGCCGACGGCGTCTCCTCCACCGTGCGGAGCTTCGTCGACCCGGGCATGATCCCCTACGACACCGGGCTGGTGGCGAGCCGGGGCGTGGTGGCCTTCCGCTCGCCGCTGCTGCATTCCGACCGGTGCCAGATCTTCACCTCCACGCACTCCCGGGTGGTCACCTATCCGCTCAACGAGGCCACCTCGCTGCGCTACTGGTTCGCCGCCTACCAGCATCGCAATCAGCCGCTGCTCGACCGCGCGGGCCTGCTGGAGCTGTTCGCCGCCCTGCCGGAGGAGCTGCTGCGGATGATCGGGGCGACCGAGGAGAAGGAGATCCTCACCCACAAGCTCAAGGCCTTGACGGGTGAGGGCCACTGGTTCCGGGGACGGGTCGTGATGCTCGGCGACAGCATCCACGCGATGCTGCCGACGCTGGGCTATGGATTGACGCTCGGACTGGAGAACGGCTTCATGCTGGCCCAGGCGTTGGTCGGCCACTGCGACAAAAGCCTGGAGTCCGCCCTGAAACGCTACGAGCTGCGCGCGGCCCAGCGCTCGCGTGACATGCTGAAGGTGATGCGGGACATGACGGACCTGTATTACTTCGAGCGCGAAGGCGAGGTCAGCAAGGCGCGGCTCACCCCCATCGTCCAGCGCTTCCACCACCTCGCGCAGAGCACGGTGTTCTAGGCAAGGGCCATGACTGAACATCTTCGAGACGCGGTCCGCTCCTTCGTCAATGATTTCGTGAGGCCCCACGTGGCGGAGTGGGAGCGCGACGGGGCCTATCCGATGGAGTTGCACCGGCGGGCCGGCGAGGCCGGTCTGCTGGCATTGGGGCACTCGCCAGAGCGGCTTCCGGAGGATCCCGCGGCGCTGGCGGTGCTGGTGGAGCAACTGACCCTGGGAGGCTCGCAGGGCATCACCATGGGGCTGGCCTCGCATTTCGTCAGCCTGAAGGCGGTGCAGGGCGGCGATCCCCAGGTGGCGGCCCGTGTGGTTCCCGCCGTGCTCAAGGGGGAGCGGAGCATCGTCCTGGCGCTCACCGAGCCCCAGGCGGGCTCGGATCTCCGGGCGCTCCAGTGCCGGGCGGACTTCATCGACGGCGAGTACCGGCTCACGGGCGACAAGGCCTTCATCTGCAATGGCTCCCGCGCGGATTGGCTCCTGGTGGGCGCGCTCCTCGAGGGCAAGCTGGAGTTGTTCCTGGTGGACGGCGACGCGGCGGGGTCTCGCGGTACGCGTCAGGCCTGCCTCGGCTGGCGCTGCCTGCCCCTGGCGGATTTTCGCTTCGAGCGGACGGTCGCGCGTCGTCTGACCCAGGGCAATGGGGTGGGGCGGCTCTTGCAGCAATGCCTGCAACAGGAGCGGTTGAACCTGGCGGTGATGGCGATGGCCTCGGCGGAGCTGGCCCTGCGCGCGGCCATCGAGCACTGCCGCGGGCGCCAGGTGGGTGGAGAGGCGTTGCTGGACAAGTCCGTCATCCGTCAGCGGCTCGCGGAGCGGCACTCGGAGCTGAGTCTGGTGCGCGTGTATGTCGAGCAGGCGGTGCGCTGGCAGGCCGCCGGCGAGCTGAGCGCGACCCAGGCCGCCATCGCGAAGAACACGGCCGTGGACGTGCTCGAGCGCATTGCCCACGACGCCGTGCAGGTGCATGGCGCGCACGGCTGCGTGGAGCCCTCGGTGGTCGAGCGCATCTACCGCGATGCGCGGCTGCTCGGCATCGGTGGGGGCGCCCGGGAAGTCATGTTGGAAATCATTGGAAGGTCTTTGTGACGGGTCACACCATGACAATCATCAGTGAGCACGCCCAGGCACACTCGCGGGCGCTGCTGGAGCATGCGTACCAACGCTACTGCGGCCTGCGTCTGATCGAGCAGCGTCCCGGCTTCTGTCAGTGCCAGCTGCGGGTGACGGAGGCGATCGACAACCTCAGCCATACCCTGCATGGCGGGGTGCTGTATTCCATGCTCGACGTGGTGAGCATGCTGGCCACCTTGCCGATGCTCGGGCCGGACGAGTACGCGCTGACCAACAGCTTCAACAGCATGATGATGTCGGCCACGCCGCTGGGCACCGAGGTGCTGTTCGAAGCCGAGGTCGTGCGCTCCGGGCGCAACCTCATCTTCACGCACAGCCAGGCCTGGAAGCTCGTCGAGGACGGCAAGCGGGTCCAGGTCGCGTCCGCCCAGTTGAGCAAGTTCCGCATGCGCTACGACTGGAAGGCCGACGCGGCCAAGACGGGCTGACTCGTTGATGGCCTCGGGAGTCCGTGCCGGGCTCGTCCCTCAGGCGTCCTGGTTGCTGTTGACCGCCGCGAGGACGTAGGTGATGCCCGCGGTGATGGTCCTGTGGACGGCCCCAGACAGGATCCAGGGAGCAAGGCCTCCTGTGCTCCTTTGCTATCGTGACGGGGAGGAGAACACCCCATGTCACGCCTGATCTGCGTCTCGCGCGAGCCTGAAGGACTCATGGGGCTCGTGCTTCCCGAGGAGGAGGGCGCGAGCCGTCTGCTCCGGGTCCCGCTGGAGCAGCTCTCCGGACCCGGTGCCGCGGAGCGTGCGTCCCTGCGGGCGTCCTGGGAGCACCTGGGCCGGGCGCGTGGCGCGACCGTGGACACGCTCACCCATGTGCTCCGCGTGCTGCTGCACACCGTGGCCGGTGAGCCGGGCCCCGCGCCATCGCTGGCCCACCCCTGGTTGGAGTCTCCTCCCGCGCCGCACCGGAGGACCGCCGCCCACCCCCGGGGCTATCGGGGCACCATCCATCAGCCGCCCAAGCGCGCCTCTCCAGAGGTGCTCGACGTCCGTCCCTACCTGCTCCATCGCGCGACGGTCCGGGCCCTGCTCGAGTCCTTGCGCCCCCATGTGGACGAGGCGCTCCAACGCCTCGGGGACGAGGGTTTGTCGCTTGAGCGCCTGGCACTCGTGCGTCAGGCGTTGCTGGCTGCCGGGCGCGCCGAGGTGGCCCTGGCCTGGCGCCACGGAGTCCTCGAGGAGCGCGGCGCCGAGCTGCCCGCGTCCCTCGTCCGGCTGGGTTGTCTCCTGACTCCAGGCGTGCCGGCCGACTTCGGCCGACTGCTCGCGCTCCGGGGACGGCTGGCGCTCGACACGCATCCGGAGGTGATGATCCTCGCGGCGCGGTTGTTGGCCGAATGGGGACCGGAGAAGGGTTTGGGCTGGCTGGAAGTCGCGGCGTCGCTCGTGCCCGAGTCCCAGACGGCCCTGCTCGCGGCCCTCTTCCAGGCGAAGACGTCCCCGTTCGATGCCAGCCTTTATGACCCGCGCATCGAGGCGTTCGCGTCCCTCCGGGCCGATTGGCGGGTGGACTACCTGCGTGGGCTCGCGTCGGGTCTCTCCAGTGACTTCCTGCTGAGTGGCCTGCGTCTCTTGGATGCCCTCGGCATGTCCAGGGAGGGATTGCCCCGCGTGCTTCCCAGGTCGAGTGGTCCCGTCCCGGAAGAGTGCCTCCTGGACCTCTTCGACTTCGTGGCGTCGAAGCTGTCCGGCGCCTACCTCCCGGTTTGTTTGTGGGAGCTGTGTGGAGCGCTTCCGGGTTTCGCCGAGCTCCTCGTCGCCACACCGTGGAGGGCCCTGAGCGCGGAGGCCGCCTGGCATCTGGCGTATGAGCTCTCTTGTCTCTGGGACCCGGGTGAGGAGCGCCCTCGGGAGTGGGCGGCCATCCGTCGGTTGCATCCGCGGCTGTTGCGGTTGTTGGAGCGGATTCCGGCGAGTCACCAGCAGCGCGCCGTCGAGATGGTGTTCAAGGTGCTGGGAAGACGGGGCGCGAAGTGGTCGGGTCCCGACTGGCTGGAGTCCACCACGTTCCGCCTGGTCGAACGTCTCTGTGGGCCCTCGTTCGCGACAGTCGACCGCTTCGTCTCGGTGCTCGAGCCCCTGTTGCACCACTCCCTGCCCGAGGTGCGTGAGCGGCTCTCGCGTGTCTCTGACCGGAGCCTGCTGCGCTTCGAGGAGGGCTGTTCGCGCGGAGACCTCGTGGGCCTGGTGGGCGAGGGGATGCGGCTGCTGGTCGCCCGCCACGCGTCGCTGGTGCTCGATGCCTTGGAGTCCTGCACCGAGACCCTGGTGCGCACGGCGCAGCTGCTGGGCACGCCGCACAAGGAGGCCCAGGCCGCGCTGCTGGAAGACTTCGCCCGGCATCCATGGGTCCGAGAGGATCCCTTCCAGTGGCCACCCGGAGTGCTCGCCGCCAGCCTGCGTGAGCACTGCGTGGACGGGGTGGAGAGCCCCCTGCCCAGGAAGGCCCGGCTCGCGTGGGAGGCGGGTGAGGCGCTGACGCCGGTACAGACGGAGCGGGCCTTGCGCCTCGCCGCGACGCAACTGCCCCGGCTGCGGCTCCAGGTGCTGGCGCGCGGCGTGCTCGAGTTCCTGCGAGGCAACCTGGAGGCCGACGTGGGCGACACGCGCGTGCGGCATGCCCTGCAGATGGCGCGCCTCGTGGAGGGCGGCAACCGGCGGGGGCTGCGCAGGCTGTTGAACCACTACTTCGCGGGCGAGCGCGACTTCATCGTCCACCACCCCGAGTCCCGGTCCTGGTTCGCGCGCCATCCCCGGGTGAAGCCGGAGACCTGGCTCACCGGTCCGGTGCTGTGCCGGGAGGTGCCGGGCTTCGGGCGCGTCACCCTGGCCCTGGAGCGCGATGCGTTGGAGGTGCTCCGCATGGGCACCTACGTGGGGAGCTGCTTCGGCCTCAATGGCCTCTACGCGGAGTCCGCGGCCGCCGTGGCGCTCGACGTCAACAAGCGTGTCCTCTACGCCCGGGACTCGCGGGGAAGCGTCCTCGCGCGGCAACTCCTCGCCATCTCCAAGGACGACCTCCTGGTGCCGTTCTTCGTCTACCCGAAGAGCGCGGCCCCCGCGCTCCAGGCCCTCTTCCTCGACTATGATCTGGCCTTCGCCGAGGCGCTGGGGCTGCCCTTGAACGACGGGGACGGGGATCCAGAGGTGGAGTTCGTGCTGTCCTCGTCCTTCTGGCACGACGGCGCGTGGGACTTCACGACTCCCGACGACGAAATGGCTCCCCCGTCGAGCCCGGAGCCCGTTTCACATCCGTGACCCGCGTGGATCACTGCTAGGGTCGGGCGCGTGATGTCGTTCTTCTCGCGCTTCTTCCGCTTCCTGCGTTCCAGCTTCGTCGGCATCCTGGCCACGGTGGCCGACTTCGCCGTGCTGGAGATCTGCGTGCGGCTGCTGCACGTCGAGCCCTCCACCGCGAAGATCTTCTCCTTCCTGGTGGGGCTCTCGGTCCAGTTCTTCGGCAACCGCACGTTCGCCTTCCACGCCACCGGCGGCAGCCTGCGCCGCCAGGCCCTGTTGTTCTGCGCCGTCGAGTCGATCACCCTCACGCTCAACTGGCTGCTCTTCCGCTTCCTGATCAGGTCGCTGCACCTGCCCCTCGAGCTGGCCAACCTCATCGTGACGTTCGTCATCTACGTGGGCTTCAGCTACCCCGCGTGGCGGATCGTCTTCCGCGTGTCCAAGACCCATGGGCAGGAGCCGGGCGGGCCCGGGGCACCTTCCGGCGCCGCGTGAGGCCCGCCGGGCCGCCGCGTTCAGGACGCGCTGTCGGCCTGTGCGCGTCGTCGGGCGCGTGCCGGCTCGAGCATCAGGGACGTCTGGGGCTCGCGCCCCGTCAGCCGCTCCAGGAACGTGCCCAGTTGCGAGGCGCGCTCCATGTGGGTGGAGCGCAGGGTGCGCATGCGCTCGGGGCACACGCGCAGCAGCCGGGCCATGGCGGGCCCCGCTGGGCTGATGCCCGTGGCCTGCGCCAGCAGGTTGAGCATGGCGTCCGGGTCCGTCTCGTACACGCCGATCTCCTGCTCCTGGATGTAGGCGGGATGGGCGTCCTCGCTGCCCGGGATGATGTGGAAGAGCATGAACGGGCCGCAGCGCGTCTCCATCAGCTCGTGCATGGACGCGGGCGCCAGGCTGCCGAGCACGGGCACGTCCGCCAGCGCCATCAGCCGCGCCATCAGCGAGGCGTTGACGAAGCCGAAGAGCGCGACGCGCGGCTGGCCCTGGACCCGGGCCTTCAAGGCGTCATGGAAGCGCTCGTTGCGCCCACACACCACCATCACGTTGAGGCGCTCCATCAGCGCGGGCGTGCGCAGCAGCCGCTCCAGCACGGGCATCGTCTTGCTCGTCCAGGCGGAGCCCCCGAGGAACAGCAGCGTCGGGCGCGAGGGATCCACGCCCTCGAGCTGGGGGTGCTCGGCGCGCAGCGCTTCCAGCAGGGCGCGGCGGCGCGTCTCCGACAGCCGGCCCCGCGTGCCCATCTCCCGGCCCATCTCCAGGAAGGGGGCCTTGGGGATGAACCCGGACAGGTGCACGCGCGAGAGCGGATAGTGACCGCGCACCCGGAGCCGCTCGCGCACCTGGGGCACCATCACGATGAGGGCATCGAGCCGGTAGGCCTCCTGCGACGGGGCGAAGATCTCCGTCGGCTCGCCATAGTCCGGGATGGCGCTGACGATGGGCATGTCCAACCCCAGCTGGCGCCGGGCACGCACGAACATCGCCGACTGGAGGAAGTGCGTGGAGATCACGAGATCCGGCCGGTGCTGCTCCAGGGCCTGCCGGGCCTCGGCCTCCAACTGCGGATTGAGCAACACGGTCGGGGTCAGGGCGCCCCGGGCGTGGCCCAGGCTGAACAGGAGCGCCTGTATCCAGGGCGCCCGGTGGATGCAGAAGTCATAGAAGCCGCTGACCCGGGTGTCCTGGCTGTCGAAGCTGAGGAGTTCGTAGTCGCGGTTTCCGGGATCCAGGGAGGCCAGCGCCGTCCGCAGTGAGTCGCGTAGTGCGGTGTGGCCTCCTCCAACGGGCATGGTGGCGAGCAGGATGCGTTTCATAAGATCCAGAAGGAAGACCGGCCCTGGGGCTTCCGACCCGAGGTGCGGACGGGGGGCCGGCCGCGGTCGGAAAGCGCGCCGAGATGTGATGGACGGGGCAGCCAAATGTCCAGGGAGTTCGTGCACCCTCACCTGGATCATTCCTGAAGCGGACCTCCAGGCGAGCGCTCGGATGCCACAACCTTTTCTCATGGGGTGATAGAGAGGGAGTCGTGACACGTGCCGTCATTTTCCTAGGTTGCGTCTTCTCCCTTGGGTCGGCTTGTACTCCCCCCCAGGGGCAGGCGGATGCCTCCTCGCCGCCCGCGGTGGTGATGCATGGGGTTCGCCTGCGCTCGTTCGAGGGGAACACCCCCTCGCTGGAGGGCCAGGCGCGCAGCGCCACCTACGAGCGCAGCGGTGATCTCACCGCCTCCGAGGCCACGATCCGGGTGCCCGGCAAGACGCCCGGGGACGTCACGGTGGTGACCGCGCGGGAGCTGGAGGGCCACCTGGGCACCCGGCAGCTCGTGGCCACCGGGGACGTGGTCGTGCGCAACCCCTCCGGCATGGTGGCGCGCACCCCCCGGGTCGCCTATGACGCCGTCCAACAAACGGCGCGCGGCGCCGAGGGGGTCCAGGTCCAGGGCCCCGACTACCGCCTGAGCGCCGAGACGTTCCTGATTTCCCTGCCCGATGGGCAATTCACCTTCGAGGGCTCGGTGCACACCGTGCTGGAGGCCGCGGATGATTGAGTACCTCCTGACGGCTTTCTTCGTGGCCCAGCCCGTGCCGGTGGCCAGCGCCGCCCCGGGGGCCGCCCCCGCGCCCCGCAAGGAGGAGCCGCGGCTGAGGAATCCGGTGGAGATCACCTCCAAGCGGGTGAGGGGCTCGCGCGATCAGGCCGTCTTCTCCGGCGACGTGGTGGTCAAGCAGCGCACCATGGACCTGCGCTGTGACGAGATGACCGCCTCCTACACGGGCCCGCGCGAGGTGACGCGCGTGGAGTGCGCGGGGAACATGCGCCTGGTGGACGGGGAGCGCACCGCCCAGGGCGAGCGCGCCGTGCTCGACGTGCCCAGCGGCAGGCTCGTGGTGACGGGCAACCCCGAGGCGAGGGATCCCACCACGGCCCTGCGCGGCTCCGAGGTGCGCCTGCTCATGGGCGCGCGGGGCATGGAGTACGAGGTGGACGAGGCCGTCGTCACCCTCGAGGCGGCTCCGCTGCGCACGCCGCGCAAGGGCGGGGGCAAGGAGGGCGGCGCGCAGCGGTTCCCCGCGGAGATCACCGCCCGCCGGGTCGTCGGCTCGTCCACCCAGGCCGTCTTCACGGGAGACGTGGTGGTGAAGCACCGGACGTTGGATCTGCGGTGCGACAAGATGATCACCTACTTCAGCGCGACGCGGGAGGTGAGCCGGGCCGAGTGCGTGGGGCACGTGCGCGCCCAGGACGGGGCGCGGCAGGCGCGGGGCGAGCGGGCCGAGCTCAACGTCCCCACCGGGGTGCTGTGGCTGACGGGCAACCCCGAGGCGCGCGACGCCACCACCCACCTGCGTGGCTCGGAAGTGCGGATGACGATCGGCGACGCGAATTTCGAGGTGAAGGACGCCGTTGTGACCGTCGAGTCCGCGCCGTCCGCGCCTCGGGGCAAGGGGGCGGGCAAGGGGCCTCCAGGCAAGTCGCCTGACAACTCGCAGTCGGGGAGTACCAGGCAACCATGAGCGGCCGGTTGTTCGCGGAGGGTCTCCAGAAGACCTTCAACAAGCGTCAGGTGGTGCGGGGCGTGTCCTTCCAGGTCGCGCAGGGCGAGGTGGTGGGGTTGTTGGGCCCCAACGGCGCCGGCAAGACGACGAGCTTCAACATGGTGGTGGGCCTGGTGCGGCCCGATGCCGGCCGCGTGCGCATGGAGGGCGCGGATCTCACCGGGCTGCCCATGCACCGGCGCACCCTCCACGGCCTGGGCTACCTGCCCCAGGAGTCCTCCATCTTCCGCAAGCTCACCGTGCGGCAGAACTTCCTGTCCGTGCTCGAGCTGCAGAAGGGCCTGGACCGCGCCGCCCGCGAGCGCCGGGCCGAGCAACTGCTGGAGGAGTTCGACCTGCGCCACGTGGCCGAGGCCCCCGGCGAGGTGCTCTCCGGAGGCGAGCGCCGCCGCACGGAGATCGCCCGCTCGCTCATTCCCGAGCCGCGCTTCATCCTCTTCGACGAGCCCTTCGCCGGCGTGGACCCCATCAACGTGGGCGACATCCAGGCGCAGATCTCCCTGCTCAAGTCCCGCGGCCTGGGCGTGCTCATCACCGATCACAACGTCCAGGAGACCCTGGGCATCTGTGATCGGGCGTACATCATCGCACAGGGGCAGATCCTCGAAGAGGGGACGCCCGAACAGCTCGTCGCTTCACCCCGGGCGCGAGCGGTGTATCTCGGCGAGCGTTTCCGCCTGCAGTCCGGGTGAGGGCCCACCGTCCGCCCCCCCGAGGCCGTCGCTCCGCCCGTGCCCGCCTCGTCGCCTGGTGTCCACCCGTCCATTCCTGAACGTCTCCCGCGATTCGCGAGGTTGGCTAAACTCGCGGAATAAAAGGAGAAATTCACTCACTGCAAGGGATGCGCCGGACCCGGGGGCACTGGACGAAGTCAGGGGGCCTTGTTAGCTTGGCACGGTCCTTGATGGCGGGTCGCCGTCAAGTCGAGCATTGAAAAGGGCGGGAGACCCCAGAAATGGCGATGGAACTCAAGCAGAGCCTGAAGCTTTCGCAGCAGCTGGTGATGACGCCCCAGCTGCAGCAGGCCATCAAGCTGCTGCAACTCTCGCGCATGGAGTTGTTGGAGCAGGTCCGGGAGGAGATGGATCAGAATCCACTCCTGGAACAGCCGGACGAGACGCCCTTCGGCGACCTGTCCGACAAGGAGCCGGGCGAGGCTTCCCTGGAAGCCGCGAATACCGAGATTCCCAGGGACATGGAGGCACGCACCCCGGACACGGCGACGGAGTTCAAGGCCGACAAGGACGGCCCGCCGGAGATCGACTGGGAGGCGTACCTCAACAGCTACCAGTTCAACGAGCCGACCACGGCGTCCAACAAGGGCAACGTGGCCACGGACGACATGCCCTCCTTCGAAGCCAACATGGTGGAGAAGGAGGACCTGGTCGACCACCTGCAGGAGCAGCTGGGCACGCTGCGGCTCAACGAGGCCGAGCGCCGCGTGGGTATGCTCATCCTCGGCAACCTGGACCACGACGGCTACCTCAAGCTGGAGGAGGTGGAGGGAGACCCCCTCATCCGCCTGGCCAACGAGGCGGACGTGCCCATGAGCGTGGCCGAGCGCACCCTGCGCCGCATCCAGAACCTGGAGCCCAAGGGCTGCGCCGCGCGCGACTTGCAGGAGTGCCTGCTCATCCAGGTGGCCGCGCTCAAGGAGAAGCACGCACCGCTGCTCGGCCTCATCATCAAGCGCCACATGAAGTACCTGGAGAGCAAGAACCTCCCGGCGATCGCCAAGGACTTGAAGGTGTCGCTCGAGGAGGTGGTGGAGGCCTCCAAGCTCCTGCCGCGGTTGGATCCCAAGCCGGGCCGCAACTTCAGCGGCGACGACGCGCAGTTCATCACCCCGGACGTGTTCGTCTACAAGATGGAGGACGACTACACGGTGGTGCTCAACGACGACGGCCTGTCCAAGCTGCGCATCTCCGGCATGTACCGTAACGCGCTCAAGGCGGGCGGGGTGGGCCCCGGGCAGACCAAGGAGTTCATCCAGGAGAAGCTCCGGAGCGCCCAGTGGCTCATCCGCTCCATCCACCAGCGCCAGCGCACCATCTACAAGGTCACCGAGAGCATCGTGAAGTTCCAGCGCGAGTTCCTCGACCAGGGCATCGCGCACCTCAAGCCGCTCATCCTCCGGGACGTGGCCGAGGACATCGGCATGCACGAGTCCACCGTGTCGCGCGTGACGACGAACAAGTACGTGCACACGCCCCAGGGCATCTTCGAGCTGAAGTACTTCTTCAACTCGTCCATCGCCCGCGTGTCCGGCGACGACACCGCGAGCGAGGCCGTCAAGCACCACATCAAGCAGCTCGTCAGCCAGGAAGATCCGCGCAACCCCTACTCGGATCAGAAGATCGTCGAGCTGCTCAAGGCCCAGGGCACGGAGATCGCCCGGCGCACCGTGGCCAAGTACCGCGAGGTGCTCAACATCCTGCCGAGCAGCAAGCGCAAGCGCTACTTCTAGCCCCGCGCGCCCCCTCCCGGACAGGGCTTGTCCGGAAGGCCCGGAGGGGGCTCATGATGCGGCCCATGTCCGCCATGAGCCCCGAGTCCGGCCCCGTCCCCACGCGTGAACCCACGCCGCTCGTCGTCCCTCCGGTGACCCTGGAGGGCGAGCACGTGCGCCTCGAGCCGCTCGCCCTCTCGCATGTCCCCGGGCTCGCGGCGCTGCTCGAGCCAGAGATCTTCGAGCACTTCAACCTGGTGCTGCGCACGCCCGCGGACGTGGAGGCCTACGTCGCCGCCGCGCTGAAGGCCGCGGAGGCGGGGGTGGAGCGGCCCTTCGTCATCCTCGAGCGGGAGACGGGCACGCCGGTGGGCACCACGCGCTACCTGGACATCCAACGCACGCACCGCACGCTGGAGATTGGCAGCACGTGGCTGGCCCGGCGCGTCTGGCGCTCCCGGGTGAACACCGAGTGCAAGTTCCTCCTGCTGCGCCATGCCTTCGAGACGCTCGGGGTGATGCGCGTGCAGCTCAAGACCGACCGGCGCAACACCCGCTCGCGCACGGCCATCGAGCGGCTGGGCGCGCGCTTCGAGGGAGTCCTCCGCCACCACATGCTGGTGCGCGGCGGTCAGGTGCGCGACTCGGCCTACTACGGCATCGTCGATACCGAGTGGCCCGAGGTGAAGGCGGGCCTCGCGCGCAAGCTGGAGATCACTGGTCGCTGAGCCCGCCCGCTTCCCGGGCGTGGGGTCCTCGCGCGGTGGTTGCCAGTCACACCCGGCCTCCCCACCGTGGGCTGGGTACACCCAACCCGAGGATTTCCCACATGGCTCAGAAAGATCCGCGTTCCGCCGGCAACCCGCCCCCGCAGCCTCCGCAGGAGCAGTCGGCCCCGGCGCTCGAGTCCAAGATGACGCCCGAGCCCGATTACGGGCTGACCTCGTACAAGGGGCTTGGCCGGTTGAAGGGCCGCGTGGCGCTCGTCACTGGCGGCGACAGTGGCATCGGCCGCGCGGTGTGCCTGGCGTTCGCCCGCGAGGGCGCCGACGTGGCCTTCGGCTACCTCAACGAGGACCAGGACGCCGAGGTGACCCGGCGCGCCGTCGAGGAGTCCGGCCACCAGGTGGTGTCCTTCCGGGGAGATCTCACGGACGAGGCCGTGTGCCGCCGCCTCATCGAGGACACGGTGAAGCGCTTCGGCCGCATCGACATCCTCGTCAACAACGCCGCCTACCAGGGCAAGGCGGTGGAGAAGTTCGAGGAGATCTCCGCCGAGCGGCTCGAGCGCACCTTCCGCACCAACATCCTCGCGATGTTCCACCTGGTGCGCTACGCGCTGCCGCACATGAAGAAGGGCTCCACCATCATCAACACGGCCTCCATCCAGGCCTACCAGCCCACGCCCAGCATCCTCGACTACGCGTGCACCAAGGGCGCCATCGTCACCTTCACCAAGGGCCTGGCCCAGGAACTCATCGAGCGCGGCATCCGCGTCAACTGCGTGGCGCCCGGCCCCGTGTGGACGCCCATCATCCCCGCCTCCTTCGACGCGGAGAAGGTGAAGTCCTTCGGCGAGGACAACCCCACCGGCCGCGCCGGTCAGCCCGTCGAGCTGGCGCCCTCCTACGTGTTCCTCGCCTCCGACGAGTCCACCTACGTCAACGGCGAGGTGCTCGGCGTCACCGGCGGCAAGCTGCTCGCCTGAGTCGCCTCCGCCGCGCTGTCCTCCCCCGTCTCCGGGTCCGCGTAAGTCTTACCGGCTCGGAGACGGGTCATTCCTCGCTCGTAACCCAACCGCTTGAAATCCCAGGTCTTTCTGGCCGTGGACCCCTTGGCACGCGCGATGCTTTATCTCCGCTCACGCAGTGACGGGGATGGGTGGGCAGGTGGGGGGCGGGCAGGTCGGGTCGAGGGGCGTGGGGCAGGTGGGGGGCGGGGGGTCGAAGGGTCGTTGGAGGGGAGTGCCCTGTCAGGGGCGGTAGTGGGGGTTGTTCGTTGTTCATTGGGGAGGAGCCGCTGGGGGGCGGCTCCTCCCCAAACCTTTTGCGGGCTGGAGCGAGAGGTCCGGGGCAGGCTGCGCTTGCCTGAAGGACTTCCCCTCCACGCCACGAGGAGCCCCGCCATGAGCCCATCCGTCGAGAAGGGTGCCGCCATCGATGCCGACCGGCACAAGCGCGAGGCCGCCGAGCGCGCGGTGGAGTCCATCCAGCCGGGCATGGTGGTGGGGCTGGGCACGGGAAGCACCGCGGCCCACGTGGTGCACCGGCTGGCCGCCTTGCGGAGCGAGGGGAAGCTGCTGGACGTGAAGGGCGTGCCGACGTCGCGGCGGACGGAGGCCCTGGCGGAGTCGCTCGGCGTGCCCCTCACCACGCTGGAGGCGCACCCCGTGTTGGATCTCTGCATCGACGGCGCGGACGAGGTGGACCCGGCACTGCGGCTCATCAAGGGCGGGGGCGGCGCGCTGTTGCGCGAGAAGATCGTCGCCCAGGCGAGCCGCCGGCTGATCATCGTGGTGGACGAGGGCAAGTTGTCCCCCCGGTTGGGCACGCGCTGGGCGGTGCCGGTGGAGGTGGTGCCGTTTGGCTGGCGCTCGCAGGCGCTCTACCTGGAAGGACTGGGGGCACGCGTCACCCAGCGCCTGGGCCCCGAGGGCTCTCCCTTCGTGACGGATCAGGGCCACTTCATCCTCGACTGTGCCTGGGGTGCCCTGGAGGACCCGGAAGCGCTGGCCGCGCGGCTTCAGGCCCGGGCCGGGCTCGTGGAGCATGGCCTGTTCCTCGGGATGACGTCGGAGCTCATCGTGGCCGGTTCCCGGGGCGTGGAAGTTCGCCATCCCGGATGAAAGGTTCGTTGGAGGGCTCGCCCGCCCGGCCGCCCCTCCCATTGGGCCCCAGGGTGCTTACCTCTTCAGTCGTCACCAACTGGAGCTGGAGGGGTTCTCACATGGGTCTCGAAACACTGGTGCTCTGGCTGTTCATCGGTCTCATCGCGGGTTGGCTGGCCTCGGCGGTCGTGGGTGGGGGCTATGGCCTCGTGGGCGACATCGTCGTGGGCATCGTGGGCGCGTTCCTGGGCGGATGGCTCTTCCGCGCCATGGGGGTGGGCGCTCCGGGTAGCGGCATCGTCTCGACCATCATCGTGGCCTTCGTCGGCGCCGTCGTCCTGCTATTGATTCTGCGGGCCATCCATCGGACGACGTACAGGCGGGTGTGAGGCACCGGGTGCCTCGTGCACCCAACCCCCGGGGCGGGCCGGGTGCCATGCCCCGGGCCGGCCGCACCGTCCGTTGATTCCGGGCGGTGGGGCTCACCCGCGGCGTCTTCTTTCCTACCCGACCTGTCGCGGTGCTTGACGACAACAGGCGCTCCAGCGAGCGTGGCGAGGTGAGCGCGCCCCTTGCTTCACGCGTGCCCGGTTCTCATCCGGCGCCTGACTCCACTTCCGACACCCCGCGTCCTCCGTCGGACGAGCGCTTCGAGCTGTTGCTCGAGCACATGGCCGAGGCCTTCCTGTCCCTGGACGAGCGGGGCCGGGTGCTGCGGTGCAACACGCGCGCGGCGGCGCTCCTGGGCGTGGAGGCCGAGCGGCTTCGAGGCCAGGCGCCGTGGACGGCGGCGCCCGGGCTGATGGGCCGCACGTTGCACGAGCGGCTCGTGGCCGCCCTGGAGTCGCGCCAGCCCGCGCGCTTTCTCGCCTCGCTGCCCCCGCGCACCTGGTTGGAGGTGTCGGTGGTGCCGGTGGGCGAGGAGTTGTGGGTGCTCGCCACCGACATCACCCAGCGCGAGGAGGCCCAGGCGCTGGTGGAGCAGACGGAGAAGAGCTTCCGGCTGTTGGGCGAGCGCTTCCAGGTGGCGCTCGACTCCGCGCAGATGGCCGTCTGGGAGACGAACCTCGCCACCGGCCAGGTCTTCCGCTCCGAGGGGCATGATCGGCTCTACGGCTACCCCGAGCCCCTGGCCACGTGGACGCACGAGCGCTTCCTGGCGGCGCTGCATCCGGAGGACCGGCCCGAGGTGGAGGCGCAGGTCGCCACCGTCTTTTCCTCCCAGGAGGTGAAGGCCTATACCTCCACCTTCCGCGTCCGGGGCGTGGAGGGCTCGTGGCGCTGGCTCACCAGCCGGGCCCGGGTGCTGCGCGATGGGGACGGCCGGCCCGTGGTGGTTCGCGGCGCCATCCTCGACATCACCCAGTTGAAGGAGACGGAGCTGGCGCTGCAGGAGTCGGTGCGCGTGCGCGAGGACTTCCTGTCGCTCGCGGGCCATGAGCTCAAGACGCCCCTGACGGGCCTGAATCTGCAAGTGCAGATGTTGCGGCGGCTGGGCGAGGAGGACGTCTCCACCCTCCTGAGGGCGCCCCGCGTCCAGGCGCGTCTGGATGCCATCGACCGGGGCCTGCGGCGCCTGGGGACGCTGGGCGACAACCTGCTGGACGTCAGCCGCATCCGCCACGGCCAGCTCGACTTCATCTTCACCACCGGAGACCTGTCGGCGCTGGTGTCCGAGGTGGTGGCGCGCACCGAGGACGAGGCGCGCACGGCCGGCGTGTCCCTCATGAGCTTCATCGAGCCGCGCGTGGTGGGACGCTTCGATCGGCTGCGGGTGGAGCAGGTGCTCGTCAACCTGCTGTTCAATGCCCTGCGCCACGGTGGGGGACATCCGGTGGAGGTCCTGCTGGAGCGCTTCGCGGGGGGCGCGCGGCTGGTGGTGCGCGACGAGGGGCCCGGTGTGCCGGAGGCGGATCGCGAGCGCATCTTCGCGCGCTTCGAGCAGGTGCAGGGCGAGGCGCGCGCGGGAGGACTCGGCCTGGGACTCTTCGTCGTGCGCCAGTGCGTCGAGGGCCACCAGGGCCGTGTGTACGTGGAGCCCGGACCCGGCGGACGGGGCGCGGCCTTCTTCGTCGAGTTGCCCCTCTAGTCGCTCATCGCTCGCTTCTCCCTCGCTCCGACGCACGGTGGCCTCGCCCACACATCGCGTGTTGGAAATCCAGCCCAATTGGAAAGTCAGGACGACACTGCCTGTCGGGTGGTGTACGAGCAGCCATCCTGTGGAGTGGGTGGGTTGCATTCGATGCGGTGGAGCGTTTCTGATCGGGGCGCGGTCCCGGTTGTCTCTCTTGGGCCCCAACAAGGAGGCAGAAACGCATGCAGCTCAACATCACCTTCCGCCAGTTCGGTTCGTCCGATTCCCTCAAGGAGTACGCGAAGGAGAAGGTCGAGCGGGTGAACAAGTACCTGGATCGCGCCGGAGAGGCCCACGTGGTGTTGTCGCTCGAGCGGCACCTGCACCACGCGGACATCACCATCCACTCGGGCGCCTGGGTGCTGCGCGGCAGGGAGAAGAGCGAGGACATGTACGCGTCCATCGACAGCGCGATGGACAAGATCGAAGCGCAGCTGCGCAAGTACAAGGAGAAGATCAAGAACCACCACGGGCGCGAGCGCGTGCACCACCGGCACGAGCTGGTGAACAACTTCAAGGTGCGCCACAAGGTGTTCGAGCTGCCCGAGGAGGAGGCGTTCGCGGACGCCTCGGACACCGCCGAGGCCCTGCGCTCGGCCTCGCCCGCGGCCGCTCCGGCCCCCCAGTCCCCCGCGCAGCGCATCGTGCGCACCTCGGAAATCACCGTGAAGCCCATGTCGGTGGATGAGGCGGTGATGCAGATGAACCTGCTCAACCAGGACTTCTACGTCTTCCAGCACGCGACCACGCACGAGGTCTGCGTGGTGTACCGGCGCAAGGACGATGGGCAGTTCGGCCTCATCGGCGTGCACGCGCCGCCCAACGCCGGCTAACGCGGGCGGCCGCCTCCCGCCTCTCCCCGAGGGGCGGGTGGAGCGGCGGCCTGTTGACGGCGTGGCACCTCCAGGCCGTAGCCGAAGGTGAGCCGGCCCAGGTCCACGGGCAGCCGGCCCGGCGTGCCAATCTCCCCGAAGAGCGCGGCCGCGGCGGCCTCGGTGGCGGTGGGTTGGTACGAGTAGACGGCGAGCACCGCGCGGGCCGCGGTGGCTCGCTCGGCCAGGTAGGGCAGGCCCATGGACACGAGCACCACGGGGCGCCCGAGCGAGGCGGCCAGGGTGACGAGCTCCAGCTGGCGCGAGTTGATCATCCCCACCACCACCACGTCCGACTGGAGCGCGAGGGCGCGGGCCCGCTGCCGCATGCGCGCGCGCTGGGCCCGCGAGGGCCAGGCGGGCACGTCCAACACCCGGGCGCCCGGCATCCGCTCCCGGATGGCCTGCCCGAGCGAGTCCTCGGCGGTGAGGACGCCCAGGCGCACGCCGGAGGGCAGGGGGAAGTGCTCGCCGTCGGTGCGCAGCAGGGTGACGGCGGCGCGGGCGATGCGGTGGGCCACCTCCTCGTGCTCGGCCGAGCGCGGGGTAGCCAGACGCTCCTCCACGGGGAGGGGCGGGGTGAACAGCCCCCGGCGCACCTTGGTGGCGAGGATGTGACGCACCGCTTCATCCAGGCGGGCGGCGGACAGCTCGCCACTGCGCACCGCGGACAGGAGCGCCGCGTGCACCTCTCGCTTCTTCTCCGCGTGCCAGGGCACGAGCACCATGTCCGCGCCGGCGTTCACCGCCAGCACCGCCGCCTGACCCACGCCGTAGCGTCGGGCGATGGGCTCCATCTCCAATTCGTCGGTGAGGACCAGACCCTGGAAGTCGAGCCGCTCGCGCAAGAGGCCGCGCAGCACCTGGGGGTGGACGGTGGCGGGCGCGTCGTCTCCGGTGAGGGCGGGCACGGCGACGTGCGCGGTCATCAACCCGTCCAGCCCCTCGCGGATGACGGCCCGGAAGGGCTCCATCTGGGCGAGCACCTCCTCGCGCGACTCGAGCATGACGGGCAGCGCGTGGTGGCTGTCGGCGTCCGTGGCGCCATGGCCGGGGAAGTGCTTGGCCACGGTGACGAGCCCCGCGTCCTGCTGGCCGCGCACGAAGGCGCGCCCCAGCTCGGACACGAGGGGAATCGAGTCTCCATAGGAGCGGCTGCCGATGACGGGGTTGCGCGGGTTGAGGTTGACGTCCAGCACGGGGGCCAGGTTCATGTTGAAGCCCAGCCGCCGCAGGTCCTCCGCCTGGGCATGCCCCGCCGCGTAGGCGAGCCGCGCCGAGCGCGTGGCTCCCAGCGCCATGTTGCCCGGCAACACCACCACGTCGTCCTTCACCCGCACGACGTTGCCCCCCTCCTGGTCCAGCGCGAGGAAGGGGGGGATGCCATCGGAGAGCAGCTCGCGCAGGTCCTGGTTGAGCCGGGCCACCTGCTGGCCGTCCGAGATGTTGTGCTTGAAGAGGCAGACGCCCCCCACCCGGTGGCCGCGCACCAGCGCCTCCACGGCGCCATCCACCTCGCGCCCCCCGATGCCCACCATCATCACTTGTCCCACCTTGTCCTCGACGGAGAGGCGGGCGAGCAGCCGTTCCACCTCGTCGGCGAGCGCGTCCACCGGGACGGGGACGACGAGGGGGAGCGCGGGCGGCGGGGGAGGGGGGGCGGGGGCCCGGCGCGGGGCTGGCGCCACGGTACACGCCCCCAGCAGCAGGGCGAGGGGGAGCGCGAGGGCGTGCGGGGGCCGGAGGGACACGTTCCCATGGAGACTAGACGAGCCCTTCCACCCCCTCCATCTTCCGGCCGCCGAAGCACGGGAACACACGAAGACGGACAAGGAGTTGCGAAGGAGGGCATGCGACCCTTGCGCGAATGAAGGGCCAGGAGTAATTGCCCGCGCAGGGAGCGCCACCGCCGGGAGCGCCAGCTTGCGAATCTCCGAGTTCCTCAGCCCACCAGCCGTCGTCTCGGACCTCAAGGCCCGCGACAAGCAAGAGGTGTTGCGCGAATTGAGCGCGGCACTCTCCCATGCCCATCCGACCCTGAAGGCCGAGCGGCTGGTGGAGGTGCTGCGCGAGCGCGAGAAGCTCGGCTCCACCGGCATCGGCGAGGGCGTGGCCATTCCCCACGGCAAGCTGCCGGGGCTCGGCCAGCTCGTGGCCGCCTTCGGCGTGTCCCGTCAGGGCGTCGACTTCGAGGCCATCGACGGCAAGTCCACGCACCTCTTCTTCGCCCTGGTGGCCCCGGAGAACAGCGCGGGCGTGCACCTCAAGGCCCTCGCGCGGATCTCGCGTCTCTTCAAAAATCCGCGCTTCCGCGCCTCCATCCTCGAAGCGTCCAGCGTCGAGGCCATTCACGCCCTCATCGTGCAGGAAGACGCTCGGCCCTGAGGGGCCGTGGTAGGCTGGCGGGGATGGATCTGGTCCTTCGGCCGGTCAACGACCGCTTCTTCCATGAGCACGTGCTGTCCTTCTTGTCCCTCGCGATGAGTGACTCGGCCAGCGCATTGCAAACCCTGCTGGGGCAGCTCGACGACGGCGAATCGAGCCTCCTGGCGGGCAAGCTGCTCGCCTCGCACATCGGCGGCGGGCTCGGGGGCGTGGAGCAGACGTCCTGGGTGGCGCTGGTGGACAGGCTCACGCGGATGCAGTGGGCGCCTGGTTCCTCGGGCTGGCGGGTGCTCGGCGAGCACGCGGGCTATGTGGGGGACTGGGACGAGGCCCTGCACCTGGCGCTGATGTTGGAGGATCCCTCCTATCCCTACGCCCAGGCGCGCGCCTCGCATGGCCGGCGCGAGGGCTTCCGGCGCTACCCGGTGGCGGACCTGGGACTCGCGTCGTTGATTGGCGGCCAGTGGGAGCCCTTCCCCTCCTTCCCACCGGATCGCGTCTTCTCCACCCTGGGGCGGGGCGAGTACGCGTCGCGCCAGCAGTATGCCTTCGCGGACTGGGCGTGGCGGCCGGCGAGCACGGTGGCGCAATGGAGCGCGCAGCTGGAGTCCAAGCTGGAGCGACTGCTGGAGCGCGAGCACGAGCGGCTCGAGTCGGCGCGGCCTCCGGAGTGGGAGGCGGTGCGGGCCTGGTTGTTGGGCCACTCCACCGAGTGTCCGGCGCTGTCGGAGCCGCTGGCGGGGCCTCAGGGCGGCGCGTGGGTGGAGCGCATCGGCCTCTTGGCGGCGCTCGTGCGCGAGGCGGCCCGGGAGGAAGCGGGCCTGGTGGCGCACGTGATTCGCCCGCTCAACGAGGCGCCGGAAGGGGAGCCTTCGGAGGAGTCTCCAGCAGGATCGTGACGGGGCCGTCGTTGACGAGCGCCACCTTCATGTCCGCGGCGAAGACGCCGGTGCCCACGGTGAGGCCGCGGGCGCGCAGCACCTCGCACACGCGCTCGTAGAGCGCCTTGGCCCCCACCGGCTCCATGGCCTCGATGAAGCTGGGCCGGCGGCCCTTGCGCGCATCGCCATAGAGGGTGAACTGGCTGACGACGATGAGCTGGCGCGAGGTGTCCTCCAGCGACAGGTTCATCTTGCCCGCGGCGTCCTCGAAGATGCGCAGGGTGGCGAGCTTGTCCGCCATCCATGCCACCTCCGCCTCGCTGTCGCCCTGGCCCACGCCGAGCAGCACCAGCAGCCCCGGTCCCATCTGACTCACGCGCTCGCCCGCCACCGTGACGGAGGCCTCGAGCACCCGCTGCACCACTGCCTTCATCGTGCCTCTCCTTCCCTCGCGCGGCGCGGCTCAGCGCACCATGTCGACATGGGGGATGCCGTCCTCGTCGTAGACGTCGCTCATCACCCGGAAGCCGAAGTCCTCGTAGAAGGCGCGCAGGTGGTTCTGGGCGCCGATGCGGATGGGCACGCGCGGGTAGCGCGCCTCGATGAAGTCGATCCCCTTCTGCACCAGCACCCGGCCATGACCATGACTCCGCGCCTCGGGGGCGACCACCACCCGGCCCAGGCTCGCCTGCGGGTACTTCGTCTTGGGGGGCAGCACGCGCAGGTAGGCCGCGAGCCAGGGCGCCTCCGGCTGGTCCTCCATCCCGAGCAGGTGGTAGGCGCTCCGGTCATAGCCATCCGCGTCCAGATAGATGGAGCGCTGCTCCACCACGAACACCTGCTGGCGCAGCTCGAGCGCCAGGTACAGCTCGTCGGGCGTCAGCTCCGCGAAGTTCTTCCACTTCCACGTCAGCATGGCTCTCCTGTCATCGGCGTTCCGCATGCCGGGGATCTAACCTATCGCGCACCGCGTCGCCGAGCAGGTGAAAGCCGAGCACCGCGAGCGCCAGGGCGAGTCCGGGAAAGAGCGCGACATGGGGCGCCACGAGGAGGTACTGGGTGCCCTGATCCACCAGCGCTCCCCAGGAAGGTGTCCCCGGCGGCGCGCCGAGTCCGAGGAAGCTGAGCGAGGACTCGGCGAGGAGGGTGCCCGGCAGGGCGGAGGTGGCCTGGATGAGCAGTGGTCCCGCGGCATTGGGCAGCAGGTGGTACCAGAGGATGCGCGCGTCGCTGGCCCCGAGCGCACGCGCGGCCTGCACGTAGTCGCGCTCGCGCAGGGTGAGCACCTGGGCGCGCGCCAGCCGGGCGTAACCGGTCCACCCGGTGAGGCTCAAGGCGAGCACGACATGCGCGAGCGAGGGCCCGAGCACGGCGGTGAGGAAGAGCGCGAGCAGCAGGCCGGGAAAGGCGAGCAGCACGTCGGTCAGGCGCATGAGCACCTCGTCCACGAGCCCACCCACCCAGCCGGCGATCCCTCCGAGCACGGTGCCCACCGCGGCCGAGAGCGCCACGGTGAAGACGGCGACGGTGAGCGACAGGCGGGCGCCGTGGAGCACGTGGGTGAGCAGATCAATCCCATTCTCCCCCGCGCCCAGGGGGTGGCCAGGGCCGGGCGGGGACAGCTCGGCGGCCAGGTCGAGGGCCTCGGGCGACGAGGGACTGAGCACGGGGGCCAGCAGCGCGGCGAGCACGAGCGTGCCCGTGACGGCGAGGCCCAGGCGTCCTCCGGGGGACAGCCGCCTCATGCGCGCCTCCGCAGCCGGGGGTCGGCGAGCGTGTAGGCCATGTCGGTGAGCGCGTTGACGAGCAGGAAGCAGCCGGTGAAGACGAGCACGGTGGCGCGCACGGTGTTGTAGTCGCGCCGCTCGATGGCGGACAGCAGCAGGGTGCCCATGCCGGGCCAGGCGAACACCTTCTCGGTGACGATGGCCCCGCCCAGCAGGGCGCCGAGCTCGAGCCCCAGCACGGTGAGCAGCGGCAGGAGGGCATTGCGCAGGGCGTGGCGCCAGAGCACGCGCCGGGCGCTGAGTCCCTGGGCCCGGGCGACGGTGACGTAGTCCTCGCGCAGTGCTTCCAGGAGGCTCGCGCGCGTCATGCGCGCGAGGAAGGCGGCGAGCGCGGTGCCCAGCGTGAAGGCGGGCAGCACGAGGTGGCGCCAGGAGCCCGCGCCGGACACGGGCAGCCAGTCGAGTCTCAGGGAGAAGACGAGCAGCAGCACGGGCCCGAGCCAGAAGCGTGGGAGCGCCACGCCCGCCACCGCCGCGCTCATGGCCGCGGCATCCACCCACGTGCCCTGGCGCGACGCGGCGAGCACCCCGAGCGGAAGCGCCAGCACGACCGCCACGCCCAGCGCCGCGAGCGCGAGCACCAGGGTGAAGGGCAGGGCCGCGCCAATGGCGGGCATCACCTTCTTCTGGAAGGGGGGCAGCGAGGTGCGCAGCTCGCCGGTGAACAAGTCTCGCGTGAAGTGCCAGAGCTGCACGGGGATGGGCTCGTCGAGGCCCACCGCGCGGCGCAGCGCCTCGCGGTCCACCTGCGTGGCCTGCTCGCCGAGCATCACGTCGATGGGGTCTCCCGGCACGAGGTGGAGGAAGAGCGAGACGAGCAGCAGCGCGCCCACGCCCGAGAGCAGCGTGGAGAAGAGCCTCCTCATGGCCCCACCTGGCGGGCACGCGCGAGCGGGGTGAAGAAGCCATGGGGGCTCGGCTCGAAGTCCTGGAGGCGCCGGGAGACGACGGCCACCGAGTCCTCGTGCCACAAGGGCACCACGGGGACGAGTGTGTCCAGGCGCTCCTGGGCCCGGGCGTAGAGGCGCAGGCGCTCGGGGGTGGTGACGCGGCTGGCCTCGTCGAGCAGGGCGTCGAGCGCCGCGTCCTCCAGCGCGCCTCGGTTGAGCCCGCCGAAGTGGTTCTTCTCCGAGGGCACGTTGGCCGAGTGGTACGCGCCGCGCATCAGGTCCGGCTCGACGACGGAGGCCCACTTGAGGGTGAAGAGCTCGAAGTTGCCCCGGCGCACGTCGTTGAAGAAGGTGGCGAACTCGAGCGAGCGCACCTCCACGGCCACGCCGCCGAGGCCCAGTTGCTCGCGCAGCACGAGCGCGATGGAGCGGCGCAGCCGGTCGGTGCTCGTCTTGAGCTGGAGCGTGAGCCGGGGAGCGCCTCCGGGGCCGTCCGGATCCGGGTAGCCCGCCTCGTCGAGCAGCCGGGCCGCCTCCTCGGGGGCATGACGGCAGCCGGCGACGGGCGCCCAGGCCCAGTTGGTGCGCGGCAGCAGACCCTGGGCGGGTTGGGCGAGGCCGTGCAGCTTGTAGGTGACGAGCGGCTCCACGTCGATGAGCTGGCAGAGGGCGCGGCGCACGCGCGCGTCGGCGAGGGCCCCCTCGCGCAGGTTCATGCCCAGGTAGGCGAGGCCCGTGCCCGGCCGGGTGAGCACGCGCAGGGAAGGCTCGCGCTCCAGGGTGGGCAGGGTGGCGGGGGAGAGCGCGTTGAGCACGAGGTCCGCGCGGCCCTTGAGCAGCTCCAGCACGCGTGTCGTCTCGTCGCGCACCACGCGGAAGTGCAGCCGGGGGATGGCGGGCGCGCCCCGGAAGTAGCCCGCGAAGGGCACGAGCGTCAGGTGTTCCTCGTCCGGCTGGGACTCGAAGCGGAAGGGGCCGGCGCCCACCGGGGAAGCGTCCTGGGCCTGCTTGAAGGCGGCCGACGCGCGCCGGGCCGGGAGGATGCCCAGGGACAGGTCCGCCAGCAGGGGCGCGAAGGGCTGGCGCAGGTGGAAGCGCACCGTGCGCGCGTTCTTCACCTCCACCCACGCGAGCGCCGAGTAGCGCTCGGCCCGGGGGCTCGCGAGCGCGGGCTCCCTCACGCTGTCATAGGTGGCCTTCACGTCCCAGGCGGTGAGGGGGCCGCCGTCGTGGAAGGTGAGTCCCGGTCGCAGGGTGAACTCCACGAGCGTGGGGCTCAGCTCCTGGAAGGACTCGGCGAGGTCGGGCACGGGCCTGCCGCGGTCATCCACGGTGACGAGGCCAGGGGTGAGCAACTGGGACAGTCGCTGCCCCATCGCCGTGAGCGCGAGCCGGCTGTCGAGGCTGTCGGGTGGCGCCTCGATGAGCACGGTGATGCCCTCGGGGGCGGGCTCGGCGCGGCAGCCGCTCCCGAGCGCCATGACGAGTGCCATGACGAGCCCCAGGTGGGCGGATCGGAGTGGCGGGGGCATGCAAGGCGTGTTGTGACACAGAACACGTCGTGCGCGTGCCCCTACCCGTGCTTGCGTCCGTCATTACTTTTCCCTTCTCACCAGAGGAGTGGGTCCATGGACAAGGCAACGGGAGTGGCGCTCGTGACGGGCGGCAACCGGGGACTGGGGTTCGAGGTCTGCCGGCAGCTCGGTCAGCGGGGCATGCGGGTGTTGCTCTCGGCTCGGGACATCGCCGAGGGGGCCAAGGCCACCGCCGCGTTGCGTGAGGAGGGCCTCGAGGTGAGCTTCGAGCCCCTGGACGTCACCTCCGAGGAGAGCGTCGCCCAGCTCACGGATCGGCTCGCACGTCAGGAGCTGCGGCTCGCGGCGCTCGTCAACAACGCGGGCATCGCCCTGGAGGGCTTCAACGCGGATGTCGTCGAGCGCACGCTCGCGGTGAACTTCACGGGCGCGTTGCGCGTCACCGAACACCTGCTGCCGCTCATGCGCGAACACGGCCGCATCGTCATGGTGTCCAGTGGGATGGGCGCGCTGGAGGGCCTGCCACCCGCCCTGCGCCAGCGCATCGATCCTCCCCCCTCCAAGGACGCGCTGGTCGCCTGGGTGGACGAGTTCGCCGCCGAGGTGCGCGCCGGTCAGTTCGAGCAGAAGGGTTGGCCGGGCTCGGCCTACCGCGTCTCGAAGCTGGGCCTCAACGCGCTTACCCGGCTACTGGCCGAGGAGTTGAAACCCCGGCGCGTGCTCGTCAACGCCGTCTGTCCGGGCTGGGTGCGCACGCGCATGGGTGGAGCCCGGGCCACGCGGGATGTGGAGCAGGGGGCCGACACCCTCGTGTGGGCGGCGCTCCTCCCTCCCGAGGGCCCCACCGGACGGTTCTTCCGGGATCGCCAGCCCATCGCCTGGTAGCCGATTCCTTCTGCCCGGCGGTGGGCTCCTCACGTTGGGCAGCGATCAATTCCCGGCCCCGCGCGGGCATGCTTTGCCGCCTGGTGGAAGACCGGGCACCCCGGAGCTGGGGTGCTCGGGAGTGTCTCTCTTGCCGCCCCAGACTCCCCCTTTCATAATGCCCATCACCTTCCCCGGAGAGTGTGTGCAGGTCCCCCGAGCCAGAACCCTCTTGGCCGTGACGATTGCCTTTTTCGTCGCCCATCCGCGCGTGAGTGCCGCCGCGGATGACAAGAAGCGCGCCGAGCGCGAGGCCCTCAAGGCGTCGTTGTTGCAGGTGCTGCAGCGCGACCCCCTCAACGCCAGCCGTGTGGGCGTCCACATGATGAGCCTCGACGACGGCGGGGTGGTGTTCAGCCACAACGCGGACGAGCTGCTCAACCCCGCCTCCAACGTGAAGCTCGTCACCTCGGCGGCGGCGCTCTCCACGCTCGGGCCCGAGTTCCGTTTCGAGACCGAGTTCCTCGTGGAGACGGAGTCCGATGGCCTCAAGGCCAAGACGCTCTACGTGCGCGGCAAGGGCGACCCCTCCATCACCACCGAGCGGCTGTACGGCATGGTGGGCGACCTGTTCCACACGGGCCTGCGCGAGGTGCAGGACATCGTCGTGGACGAGGCGTGGTTCGACGACGAGCGCACCCCGCCGGGGTATGACCAGGAGGACTCGGACCGGGCCTACATGGCGCCCACGGGAGCGCTGAGCCTGAACTGGAACGCGGTGGGCGTCTTCCTGCGTCCCGGTGAGCGCCTGGGCGCCAAGGGCGTGGTGGAGGTCGAGCCGCCCAGCGACTACTTCGTGGTGGAGAACACGCTCACCACGGGCGACCGGAAGGCGCGTCGCTTCTCGGTGTCGTCGGACGCGGCGGGCGCGCAGCAGAAGATCATCGTGCGCGGCCAGGTGCCCGAGGCCGGCGGCGCCATGAGCGTGTACAAGAAGATCGACAACCCGCCGCTCTACTTCGGCCAGACGCTCAAGCAGATGCTGGTGGCGCGGGGCGTCAAGGTGAAGGGCAAGGTGAAGGCGGGGCTGACGCCGCAGCGCGCGAAGCTCGTGTTCGTGGCGCACTCGGACACCTTCGACGTCGTGCTCAAGCGGCTCAACAAGCTGTCGAGCAACTTCATCGCCGAGACGCTCCTCAAGACGATGGGCGCGGAGGCGCGGGGTGCTCCGGGCTCGTTCGCCAAGGGGCTGGACGTGGTGGAGGACTTCCTCGCGCGCGAGGTGGGCATCCCCCGCGGCACCTACGTGATGAAGAACGGCAGCGGGCTCAACGACGCCAACCGCTTCTCCGCCACGCAGCTCGACCGCATCCTCCGCTACATGTACGAGCGCTTCCCGCTCGCGCCCGAGTACCTGTCCTCGCTGGGCATCGCCGGCAAGGACGGCACGCTCCGCTACCGTTTCGACGGCACCGAGGCGGTGGGCCGGCTGCGCGCCAAGACGGGCACGCTGGAGAACGTGTCGGCGCTCAGCGGCTACGTGCAGGCGGCGGGCGGCGAGAAGTTCATCTTCTCCATGATGGTGAACGACTACCCGGGCCGCTCGGGCCCGGTGGTGCGGGGCCTGGACGCGCTGGGCTCGGCGGTGGCCTCGGTGGGCTCGACGATGGGCCCCGGGCGCGCGGTGGCCGAGCTCGCCAGCGGCGAGAAGTCCAGCAGCCCCATGGGCGAGATGAGCAGCCGGGTGAAGACGTACCTCGCGCTGAGCAGCCAGCATGACCCGCGCAACATCGGCTTCCTGCGCACGGCGTGGCGCAGCGAGCGAGACCCCGCGGTGCGCGCGGTGGTGGCCGAGGGCCTCTACCAGTCCAACCCCCAGGACTACCTCGGGGTGCGCACACTCCTGGACAGCTACTCGGCGGGCGCGGAGGTGTACGGCCGGCTGCGCACCGTGGCGCGGGAGCTGTCGGTGGAGGTGCCGGGCCTGGGCAGCCTCGTGGAGCTCGCCGCGAGCGGCAACGTCGAGGCGCTCTCGCGCGTCGCCGAGCTGGCCGGGGCCTCCGCGGGCGACAACCTCGCCGAGGGGGAGATGGCCGAGGGCCTGGGCGCCATCGCCCGCTCGGCGCCCGAGGATCTCGTGCTGGCGCTGCGCGCCGCGAGCGACAAGGATCGTGAGGCGGCCACCACGCTGCTCGCGCGGGGCCTCGTGCAGACGGGCGAGGCGGAGCACCCCTTCTGGAAGGCGCTGCGCAAGAGCCTGGGCGCGTCGGATCCGAAGGTGGCGGAGTTCTCCCGCTCGCTCGAGGGCCTGATGTCGCGCAAGGTCGCCGAGGCCAAGGCGCCCCGGGCCGAGCCGCCGCTGGGCACGCCCGTCCTGGCCTCTCCGCCCGTCATCGGTACGGGCCTCTCGGAGACCCGTCCCGGCGGGTGAGGGCCCGCCCGCTCGCCCTCCCTCCTTCCCTTCTTCCGACCGTCCGGGAAGGGTGGGGGCTGAAGCCCTGTTCAGGTGCTTGTCAGCCCCTTATGGTAGGGAAAGTAGCGTGAGCGGCATTCTCGCTCTTGGATGTAGGTAACTGGCCCGTGGTGGGCCGGTGCTCGAGAAAGGACGGCATCATGGCTGGAGGCGTCAACAAGGTCATCCTCATTGGCAACCTGGGGGCGGACCCGGAAGTGCGCTTCACCCCGGGCGGACAGGCGGTGGCCAACTTCCGCATCGCGACCAGCGACAACTGGACCGACAAGAGCGGCCAGAAGCAGGAGCGCACCGAGTGGCACCGCATCGTGGTGTGGGGAAAGCTCGCGGAGCTGTGCGGTGAGTATTTGAAGAAGGGCCGCCAGTGCTACATCGAGGGCCGTCTGCAGACGCGCGAGTGGACGGACAAGGAGAACCGCAAGAACTACACCACCGAGGTGGTGGCCAACGCGGTGACCTTCCTCGGCGGCCGTGACGGCGCGGGCATGAGCGGTGGGGGCGGCGGCGGTGGTGGCGGGGGCCGCGGTGGGGGCTACTCGCAGCAGCGCGGCGGTGGCGGCGGCCAGTCCCAGGGCGGCGGCTACGACGACTACGGCGCTCCTCCCATGGACGAGGGCGGTGGCCCCATGGGTGGCGGCCACGGCGGGGACGACGACATCCCGTTCTAGGGCCTGCCCCTGAAACACCAACGGCCGCTCCCGGGAGACCGGGGCGGCCGTTGTCGTTGCGGGCGCTCGGCGGGGAGCGCCCCGGGGCTTCAGTGCATGTCGCCCTGCGACTGGACGATGGCGTTGCGCGCGTCGATGACGGCCTGGGTGCCACCGGCCTGGTACATGGCGAAGAGCACGCCCCAGCCCATGGCGAGCAGCACGAGGAAGATGACGATGGACCACGGCTCGAAGCGGCGCATGGAGCGCTCACTGGCCAGCAGGCCCCAGCCCATGGCGAAGCCCTGGAGGCCGTTGGCCAGGTGGTACGCGGTGCCGAGGATGCCGAGCACGTAGACGACGATGGTGGGCGTGTGCCAGTGCATCTCGTAGGCGATGGCGGCGAAGGGCTCGGCCGCGCCGTGCACCAGCCGCGGCTGGAGGAAGGCCAGCCACATGTGGGCCCCGATGAAGCCAAGCACGCCCACGGCCGCGGCGCGCTGGAGGATGTACTTGAGGTTGCCGTAGTTGGGGTAGGCGCCCAGGTTGGGCCGGAAGCTGAACAGCCGCGCCACGCCCCACACGGTGTGGATGAGCAGGGGCAGCAGCACGATGATGAAGGTGAAGATCATCGAGTACGGGTGCTTGTACTCGGTCACTGCGGACTGCCAGGCCTGGGCGCCTTGGAAGGCGGCGAGGTTGTCCCACAGGTGGTTCACCACCCAGATGCTCAGCGGCACCACGGCGAGGAACGAGCCCAGACGGGACTGGATGAAGGGCGTCTTCTGGGGGAGGGCGTCGGCGGCAGCGGCTTGGGTGCTCATCGGAACTCCGGACGTCGCGCGGCCTGGGGGGTCGCGCCAGGAAGTCAGTCGGACGGGGCGTTATAGCCCGTCCTGGGGCCGGGGTAGGATTTTCCGCCATGGGAAGACACCTCCGGGGCACAGGGCGGTAACCGGGAGGTATCAGCGGGGGTGATGACTGGGTCCGGCTCCACTGTCCGGGTCCCTGGCGGGGGGGCCACCGGGGGAGCGCCCGGGTGCGCATTGTCATTGGCGAGCGCTTCCGGGGGAGGCAGGCTATTGCCCCCTCATGGCCGATGAACTCGTCAGTGGCTTGTTGAAGGAGACCGACCTGCGCGTGGTGCTCGTCACCACGAGCGACCTGGCCCGCCGGGCGCGCGAGCTGCACCGCTCGGCGTCGGCGTCGGCCTCGCTGATGGCGCAGGCCCTCACCGCCGGGGCCCTGCTCGGCTCGTTGCAGAAGAATGACTCACGCATCAACCTCCAGGTGGAGTGTGATGGCCCCTTGCGCGGCCTCTTCGTGGATGGGGATGGGGCGGGGGTGGTGCGGGGCTACGCCAAGAATCCCCTCGTGTCGCACGTGGGCGCCGAGGGCGAGTACCACTGGCGTCCGGCGCTCGGGAACAAGGGCTTCCTGTCCGTGCTGCGCGACCTGGGGGGCGGCGAGCAGTACCGCTCGGCGGTGGAGCTGGAGAGCTTCGACCTGGGGAGGGATCTGGAGCGCTACTTCCGCATCTCGGATCAGCTCCCCACACGTGTCTACCTCTCCGTGCAGCCGCTGTCCCAGGGCGAGCAGCCCGAGCCGCTGGGACTGGTGGCCGGCATGCTCTTGCAGCCGCTGCCGCAGGGGGACATGGAGGCCTTCCGGGAGCTGGGGGACCGGCTCGCCCGGGACTTCGAGTCCGCGGTGCGGGCGCACGCCGCCCTGGGCACGAGCGTGCTGCTCAAGGCGCTGGTGTCCCAGCCGGACCTGGAGGTGATGTCGCGCTACCCGGTGTCCTTCACGTGCAGTTGCAGCAAGGACCGGGTCAAGCGCGCGCTGACGACCCTGGGCCGGGCGGAGCTGGAGGACATCCTCGCCACGGAGGGCAAGGCCGAGGCGGACTGCCACTTCTGTACGATGCACTACGTCATCACCGGGGAGGAGATTCGCGGCCTGCTCGGGGAGATGGAGGCGTCCACGAGCTGAGCGAGGAGGCAGGCGGGGTTGCTACAGGGAGTGGCGGCAGCGCACGGCCCGGGGTATGACGCGGGCCCCGCCTCTCACACTGGAGTCCGCGCCGTGGCCACCAAGCGGGCAACACCCAAGGTCACCAAGGGCAAGCCCTCCCAGAAACAGGTGGAGAAACTCGTCTCCATTCCACCCGACGTGGTGCTCGCGCCCCAGGTGGAAGCCCCCCGTCATGCCACCGGACGCGACCAGTCGCGTGCCCGCACCCAGGTGCAGGAGCTGACGTGGGCGCAGTTCGATCGCGCCGTGCAGACGCTCGCGCTCGCCATCCGCCAGTCGTACTCGCCCGCGGCCGTGGTGGGCGTGGCGCATGGGGGCGTGTTCGTGGGCGGAGCACTGTCGAGCGCCCTGGGCGCCGAGTTCTTCCCGGTACGCATCAGCCGCCGCAGCCGGGACAAGGGCCAGGCCAAGCCGAAGCTGAGCGGGGAGATGCCTCGCGAACTCAAGGGCAAGCGGGTGCTCATCGTGGACGACGTGGCGTCCAGTGGTGACACGCTGGCGCTGGCCGTGGCGCTGGCGCGCAAGGTGGGCGCCCGGGAGGTGAACACCGCGGCGCTGGTGTCCCGGCCGGATGGCTTCGAGCCGGACTTCTGCGCGCTGTCCACCGACGCCCTGGTCGTCTTCCCGTGGGACTACGAGGACGTCGCCGAGGACGGGCGCTTCGACGTGGATCCGGACAAGGCGGGGGCGTGAAGGCCGCGGGGGGGCGCGGAGCGCGATGATCATCGGCACCGCGGGGCACATCGATCACGGCAAGACGTCCCTGGTCAAGGCGCTCACCGGGATCGACACGGATCGGCTGAAGGAGGAGAAGCGCCGGGGCATCACCCTGGAGCTGGGCTTCGCGCACCTGGCGCTCGGCGAGGGGCAGGTGGCGGGCGTGGTGGACGTGCCCGGCCATGAGCGCTTCGTGAAGGCGATGGCGGCGGGGGCCGGCGGGGTGGATCTGGCGGTGCTGGTGGTGGCGGCGGACGAGGGGGTGATGCCCCAGACGCGCGAGCACCTGGACATCTGCCGGCTGCTGGGCGTGAAGGCCGGCGTGGTGGCGCTCACCAAGGCGGACCTGCTTCCGGGGCTGGGCGCGGAGTGGCGCGCGCTGGTGGACGCGGACGTGGCCACGCTGGTGGCGGGCACCTTCCTCGAGGGCCGTCCCGTGGTGCCCGTCTCCTCGCGCACGGGCGAGGGGCTCGAGGCACTGCGGGCCGCGCTCGTCGAGGTCGCCCGGGACGTGCCCGCGCGCGGCGTGGACGGCCCCGCCTTCCTGCCGGTGGATCGGGCCTTCAGTCTGAAGGGCTTTGGCACGGTGGTGACGGGCACGCTCTTGTCGGGGGCCTTCGCGGCGGAGGACGCGGTTTCCCTGCTGCCGGGCCTCGCCGGACCCTGGCGCGTGCGCGGGGTGCAGCGGCATGGCGAGGGCGTGCCGCGGGTGGTGGCCGGGCAGCGGGCGGCGGTGAACCTGGTGGGCGTGGAGGCCGAGGCCATCGCGCGCGGCGCGGTGTTGGTGCACGCGGGCGAGGTGTCCGAGACGTCCATGTTGGACGTGGAGCTGAGCCTGTTGGCCGCGGCGCCCGAGGCGCTGCCCCGGCGCCGCAAGCTCCTCGTGCACCTGGGCACGACGCAGACGGAGGCCACGGTGGCGCTGTTGGACCTGGAGCGGTTGGAGCCGGGGGAGACGGGGCTCGCGCAGCTGCGGCTGGCGGCACCCGTGGCGGCGCTGCCCGGTCAGCGCTTCATCCTCCGGGGCTCGCGCGCGCTGCCGGGCCGGGGCGCCACGCTGGCCGGGGGGCGGGTGCTGTCCATCTCGCCTCCGCGTCGGCGCAAGGGCGGGGCCGGGGTGGTGGCTCCCCTGCTGGAGGCGGATCCGGGCACCCAGGTGGCATGGCTCTTGAGACAGGCGGGCTACCGGGGCCTCACCTGGAAGGAACTCTTCGCCCGCTCCGCCCTGGCGTCCCGGGTGCTGTCGCGGGCGCTGGAGACGCTCGGCGCGCGGGGCACGGCGCTGCTGGTGGACAAGGAGCGGCGGCTCTACCTTTCGGGCGAGGTGTTCGAGGGGATGCGGGCGCGGGCCCTGGCGCTGCTCGACGCCTTCCATGAGCGCGAGCCCTTGCGCGAGGGGCTGTCGAGGGAAGAGCTGCGCCAGCGCCTGTCGGGCGAGCTCGAGGCCCGGGTGTTCTCCCGGTTGGTGCAGACGTTGGTGGAGGCGGGCAATGTGGAGGTGGAGCGCGAGACGGTGAGGCGGGTGGGGCGGGGCCGCACGTTGTCCTTGGATGAGGACGCGGCGCGCACGCGACTGGTGGCGGACCTGGGGGCGGCGGGGCTCGCTCCGCCCACGCTCAACGAGCTGGCCGAGCGGCTGCGCCTGCCCGTGCCCCGGGTGAGGGAGTTGCTGCGGGTGGCGGTGGCGGAGGGCCGGGTGGTGGGGGTGAGCGAGGAGCTCTATTTCGACGTGGGCGCGCTGGCCGGTCTCAAGGAGAGGCTCGTTGCCTACCTGCGCGACAAGAGCGAGATTTCCACCCAGGCGTTCAAGGAGTTGGTGGGGCAGAGCCGGAAGTTCGTCATTCCCCTCTCGGAGTACTTCGACCGCGAGAAGGTCACGCTCCGTGTCGGAGAGAAACGGGTGCTGCGGCGCGCATGACGAGGAATCTCTACAACGAGGCGAGCCTGCGCAGCCTCATCGACAACTTCACCAATCCCATCTCCGTGGTCCAGGAGGGGCGGATCCGGATGGCCAACGACGCCTACCTGTCGATGCACGGGTTGTCGCGCGAGCAGGTCGAGGGCCGCTCCTTCTTCGACTTCCTCCACCCGGAGGACCTGGCGAGGCTGCGCACGCGCTACCGCCTGCGGGAGCAGGGGATGCTGGCGGAGAGCGATCCCCGACGCTACGTGCTCCCGGCGCGTCCGGGCGTGGGGCCGCGGGAGCTGGCGGTGCACGTGCAGGAGGTGGAGCTGGAGGGCAGTGGCTTCGCGCTGCTGTGCAACCACCTGGTGCTGGGCGACCGCCCGAACGAGCTGGAGATGGCCGAGCGCCTGGTGGAGACGTCCGCGAAGCTCGTCGCGGCGCGCTCCGAGGAGGCGGTGCGGCGCATCGCCCTGGAGGGCTTCCAGGGGGTGGGGCTCTCCGCGCGCTTCCTGGTGCGGGAGGGGGAGCGCTTCAGTCCCTTCGAGGGCCTCGAGGAGGCACTGGCCCAGCGGGCCTTGTCCGAGGGACGCCCCGTCTTCGGCCACTTCGAGACCGAGTCCACGGCCGTCTACCTCGCGCTGGGCACCCCGTCGTCGGAGGTGCTGTGGGTGGTGGGCTCGCAGGTGCGGCCCTCGTACGGTCCGGTGCTGGAGCTCTTCGCCAAGGTGGTGGGGGCGGCGCTCCTCGACGCGCGGCTGTTGGCGGACGTGGAGCGCAGCCGCTGGGAGCTGTCGTCCGTGGCCGAGGTGGCGCGCTTCGTCGCGCTGCCCGAGCCTCCCTCACCCGAGGACTTCCTCGCGCGGCTGTCGCTGCTGGTGGGCGCGGAGGCCGTGGTGTTGTACGGGGCGGACTCGCCGGAGGGGCCCTTCGGGCTCGTGGCGCAGGTGGGGCTGGAGCCGGCCCTGGTGGAGGCGCTCCCCATGCCGCGGGGGGAGTGGCTGTCGACGGAGATGTCGGCTCGGGACGTGGTGCTCTCCAGCGAGGCGGAGGAGCGCGAGTGGAGCGCGCGGTCCGCGGGCCGTCTGGTCCGCAGCGCGGCGGTGCCGCTGTTGCTGGGAGGTCAGCCCGGGGGGCTCTTGCAGGTGCTGCGCGGCGCGAACCCTCCCTTCAGCGCGGAGGAGCAGCGGCTGCTGGGCACGCTGGCCGAGCTGTTGATGATGTTGCTGGAGCAGCGCCGGCTGCGGGCCGAGTCCGCGCGCCAGCTGACCGACTCGCGCCTGCTGTTGGATCTGGCGCGCACCACCGCCGCCACGCTGGAGGTGGCGAGCATCCTGGACGTGGCCTCGGACTTCCTCGTCAAGCTGCTGGACGTCTCCAACTGCTTCATCCTGCTGCATGACGAGCAGGCGGGGGTGCTGCGGGGGGCCGCGGCCTCCGTCACCCATCGCGACTTCTTCCGGGGCCTGGTGGTGCCGGTGGATGACCCCGAGAGCCTCGCGGCGCGCGTGGCGCGTGAGCGCCGGTCCATCTCCGTGCCGGACCTGTCGAAGGTCGGGGCCATCGGGCGGCGCTCGCTCGTGCAGCAGCTCGGGCAGAAGGCGATGCTGGCGCTGCCGCTCACCTCGCGCGAGCAGCTCATCGGCGTGGTGTTGCTGGACGACATCCGCCGGCCCCGGCTCTTCCCCACGGCGTTCATCGAACTGGCCGAGGCCACGTGCGGGCAGATCGCCCTGGCGATCACCAACGCGCGTCTGTACGAGTCGCTGTGGGCGTCCTACGCGGAGCTGGCCGCCGCGCGCGCGGAGATGGTCAAGCGCGAGCGCCTGGCGGCCCTGGGCGAGCTGTCGGCCATCGTGGCCCACGAGGTGCGCAATCCCCTGGGCGCCATCTTCAACGCCGTGGCCTCGTTGCGCCACCTGCTCAAGCCGGATGGCGACACGGCCATGCTCCTGGACATCCTCGCGGAGGAGAGTGACCGGTTGGACCGGATGGTGAGCGATCTGCTCGACTACACGCGGCCGCGCGAGCCCATGCGCCAGCTCGAGGACGTGTCGCGCATGCTGCAGGACGCGGTGGAGGCGGCGTGGAAGCAGCAGGGCAGCCCGAGCCACATCACGCCCACCATCGAAGTGGAGCCGCAGCTGCCCCGGGTGCCGTTGGATCGGCGCCACATCCGCCAGGTGCTCATCAACATGCTGGTCAACGCCATGCAGGCGATGCCCCAGGGCGGCGGGGTGCGGGTGCTCGCCCGCCGCGAGCTGCATGAGGACCGGGAGCTCTTGCGCATCGACGTGGTGGACCAGGGGTGCGGCATTCCCACCGAGCTCATCCACCGCGTCTTCGAGCCCTTCTTCACCACCAAGGCCCAAGGCACCGGATTGGGGCTCGCGGTGGTCAAACGCATCATCGAGGAGCACCACGGGGAGCTCTCCCTGGAGAGCACTCTGGGCCGTGGCACGACCTTCTCCATCCGTCTCCCCCTCAACCAGCCGACGAGTCCGCCGTGACAGACCCATCGACGACTACCCTTCCCCGTGGCCGCATCCTGGTGGTGGATGACCAGCGCAACATGCGCGCCACCACCGCGCTGCTCCTGCGCTCCGAGGGCTACTTCGTGCTCGAGGCCGCCACGGGCGAGGAGGCACTGCAGATCCTGTCGGGCGGCCGCGTGGAGCTGATGCTGACCGACCTGAAGATGGAGCCCATGGATGGGCTCACCCTGCTCAAGAAGGCGCTGGAGGTGTCGCCTCGCCTGCAGGTCATCATGATGACGGCGTTCGGCTCCATCGAGAGCGCCGTGGAGGCCATGCGCCAGGGGGCGTTCGACTACGTCACCAAGCCCTTCAAGGAAGGGGAGCTGCGCTACCGGGTGGAGCGGGCGCAGGAGCGGGCGCGGTTGCAGGCCACGGTGGACATGCTGGCCGGCGAGTTCAACGAGCGTCACGGCTTGAGCGCGCTGGTGGGCCGCAGTCCGGCGATGCTCGAGCTGACGTCGAGGCTGATGCGCGTGGCGCAGAGTGACGCCACGGTGCTGGTGCAGGGCGAGAGCGGCACGGGCAAGGAGCTCGTCGCGCGCGCGGTGCACGCGCACAGCCGGCGCAAGGCCCTGCCCTTCGTGCCCGTCAACTGCGCCGCCATTTCCGAGTCGCTGTTGGAGAGCGAGCTGTTCGGCCACGCCAAGGGCGCCTTCACGGGCGCGGTGCGGGCCCGCCGGGGTCTGGTGGAGGAGGCGGACGGGGGCACGCTCTTCATCGACGAGGTGACGGAGACGACGCCCGCCTTCCAGTCCAAGCTGCTGCGCACGCTGCAGGACGGCGAGGTGCGGCGCGTGGGCGAGTCCACCGCGGTGAAGGTGGACGTGCGCATCGTCGCCGCCACCAACCGGGACATCGAGTTGGAGGTGCAGGAGAAGCGCTTCCGGCAGGATCTCTACTACCGGCTCAACGTGGTGACCCTGCGGGTGCCTCCGCTGCGCGAGCGGCTGGAGGACGTGCCCGCGCTGGCCGAGCACTTCCTCAAGCGCGCCAATGCGCGCAGCCCCAACCCCAAGCGCCTGTCGGCGACGGCGGTGGAGCACCTGATGGGCCACAGCTTCCCGGGCAACGTCCGGGAGCTGGAGAACCTGGTGGAGCAGGCGGCGGCGCTGTCCGAGGGCGAGGAGCTGCTCCCGGAGGACTTTCCCCTGCGCCCCAATGCCCGAGTGGGTGGGGCCCTGGGGGCGCC
The DNA here is from genome assembly GCF_000335475.2 of Cystobacter fuscus DSM 2262. Taxonomy (NCBI): domain Bacteria; kingdom Pseudomonadati; phylum Myxococcota; class Myxococcia; order Myxococcales; family Archangiaceae; genus Cystobacter; species Cystobacter fuscus. The sequence goes on from NZ_ANAH02000013.1 coordinate 283,278, forward strand.
GCCCGCGCCGCTCACCACGGACGCGAGTTCCCGCGTGCCCACGCTGGCCGAGGCGGTGGAGGAGGCCGAGCGGCGGGCGATCGCCCAGGCCTTGGAGCGCTACGCGATGGATCTGGGCCGCGTGGCCGAGGAGCTGGCCGTCTCCTCCACCACGCTGTGGCGGAAGATGAAGCGCCTCAACCTCCGTCCACCTGGAGGAGAACATCGGGAGTGACAGCGGAGCTGCAAGGGCCGTTCAATGATGAAAACTGGAACCCCCCGGGATGACAGCGGATTTGCAGCGCTGAAAACGGATTGCAGCCGTGCAATGCCGGAAGGAGCCCCTCGGGGAGGCGAGTGCCGCTCAAGTCCTTGAAATGACGGGGCTTTGAGGCGGCGGGGAGGGCTGGCATGCAGCGTGCTAGAGGTTGGAGTCAGAACGCGCTGATGTGGCGCTGAAGAGGTTCCCCCCCACCGCTTCAGTGTCTCCGGTGTGCTTCCTTTAGAAGAACCCGCGGCCCGGTACCCTCTTCGAGGGTTCCGGGCCGTCTTCTTTTTGGGCCTCGGGCGCTGATCCAACCCCGCCTCCCGGGAGGGAAGGACTGGGGGCTTTTCACATGTGAAAGGCGATTGCAGGGCTGCAATGCAGAGCTGAAAGCGGCCCGGCTCCCATGCCTCCGCCCTGGAGGCCAAGTCCTCGGAATCCCTTGGGTTTTATGTGGAAGGGAGGGGTGGCATGGGGCGTGCTAAAGCATAGACCCGGAGCACGTCGGAGCTGGTCGAAGGAGGTTCCCCCCCACCGCCTTCAGCCCTCCAGATGGCTTCTGAGAAGAACCCGCGGCCCGGTAGCCCTTTCTGAGGGCTCCGGGCCGTCTTCTTTTCATCGCTCCTGGGTCTGCCGTGGAGGGCTCCTTCACCCACACGCTGCTCCGGCCCTTCCTGGTGCTCGAGGCGAGGCCGCTGGCGGGTCTGCCCGCGGTGGACACCTTTCGTCGGATTGGCGCCAAGCTGGATCGATTCCCCTCGCGTCCGTTCACGCCCTCACTGTGGCGTCTGCCGGCTCCGAGAGGTCCGGGCGGTGCGGAACGGGGAGTGCGTCCGGCGGGGCGCTCGAGTGCCGGAACGAAAACGCCCGGGCGTGAGCCGCCCGGGCGTGGGTGAAACGAAGGCCGCGCGACTTCAGCGGTTGAGCAGGCTGCCGGCCTGGGCGATCCACTCGGTGAGGGGCCCGGGCAGGATGCCCAGCAGCACCACGGCGGCGGTGGAGATGATGAGCGCCAGCTCCGTCATCCAGGCCCGCTCCAGCGGGTGGGCGCCTTCGGGGACCGGGCGCATGTACATGTAGACGACCACGCGCAGGTAGTAATAGGCGCCGGCCGCGCTGGAGAGCACCGCGACGATGGTGAGCCCGACGAGGCCCACGTCCACCGCGGCGCGGAAGAGCAGGAGCTTGCCGAGGAAGCCGACGGTGGGCGGAATGCCGGCGAGCGACAGCATGAAGGCGGCCATGGCGAAGGCCCAACCCGGCCGGCGCTGGGCCAGTCCGCTCAGGCGCTCCAGGTCCCACGCGGTGCCCCGCTCCTCGTCCTCGCGGCGCTCCAGGAGGGAGACGATGCCGAAGGCCCCGATCGCCGTGACGGCGTAGGCGAGCAGGTAGAAGAGGATGCCGCGCAGGGCCTCCACGCGTGCGGTGGCCTCGACACTGGCGCCGGTGAGCGACGTGGGTCCGAGCAGCTGGAACTGCTGGCCGGGCTGCACGACGAAGAGGGCGGCCACGCCCAGCAGCAGATAGCCGGCGTGGGCGATGGAGGAGTAGGCCAGCATGCGCTTGACGTTGCGCTGCGGGATGGCGAGCAGGTTGCCGCCCACCATGGTGAGCAACGCCAGGGTGGAGAACAGGGCGAAGGGCAGCTTGCCGTTGATGCCGCTGCCCACGGTGACGAACACGCGCACGAGCGCCACGAAGGCGGCGGCCTTCACGCCCGCGCTCATGAGCGCGGTGACGGGAGTGGGCGCGCCCTCGTAGACGTCCGGCGTCCACATGTGGAAGGGCACCGCGGCCACCTTGAAGGCGAAGCCCGCGGCCACCAGCACCGCGCCCGTGTAGACGAGCGCCGCGTGGCTCTCCATCGCGTCGCGCAGCGGCTGCGCCATGTTCGACAGCAGCGTGGTGCCCGTGGCGCCGTACAAGAGCGCCGCGCCGTAGAGCAGCACCGCTGAGGAGAAGGCGCCGAGGATGAAGTACTTGAAGCCCGCCTCGCTCGGCCGCGTGCCACGCCGCAGGAAGCTCGTGAGCGCGTACGTGGAGATGGACAGCACCTCGATGTTGATGAAGACGGTGATGAGCTCGTTGGACATACCCAACAGGCTCATGCCCGCGCCCGCGAAGAGCATCAGCGCGTAGAACTCACCGCGCTCGGCGCCCCGGCGGCGCAGGAAGCCCGCCGAGGTGAGCGTGGCCAGCGCCAGCGACACACAGACGATGAAGGTCAGGAAGCTGGAGAAGGGATCCAACGCGCCGAAGCCGAGGAACACCTCGCGCGCGGGCTCGACCAGCAACTGCAGCGACACGCCGCCGGCGATGACGGCCGTGAGGCTGGCCAGCACCGCCTGGTAGCCGCGGGTGGAGCCCGCGGAGAGGAACACCTCCGAGAGCAGCAGGATGCACGCGCCCAGCACCAGGATGAACGCGGGAATCAGGGGAAGGAAGTCTGCCGAGGTGAGGGTGGGCAGGTTCATGATGGAAGGCTTTCGGCTAACGCCGGTCGGCGAGCGGACCCGCCGGCTGGGCATGAGGGGCGGCGGCCTCGCCGGAGGGGGGCAGGCCCATCACGTTGATGCGCACGTCGGCGGGCTGGACCTGGCTGCCGGGCGCGCCCAGGCTGGCGCGGCTGACGAAGCGCTCGGTGGCGGGGTTGATGCGATCGAGGAAGGGCTGGGGCTTGAGGCCCATGACGACCACGAGCACCACGAAGGGCAGCACCGTGACGAGCTCGCGCGCGTTGAGGTCCGTCAGGTTCTGGTTGTCGCGGTGGGTGAGGGGCCCGAAGAAGACCTTCTGCACCATCCACAGCATGTACGCCGCGCCCAGGATGACGCCCAGCGTGGCGAAGACGCCGAAGCCCAGGCTCAGGTTGCTCTTGAAGGTCCCCAGCAGCACGAGGAACTCGCCCACGAAGCTGTTGGTGCCCGGCACCGCCACGGACGAGAACGTCATGATGAGGAAGGCCGTCGTGTACACCGGCACCACCTTGGCGATGCCACCGTAGTCGGACATCAGCCGCGTCTGCCGCCGCTCGTGCAGCAGGCCGAACAGGAGGAAGAGCGCGCCGGTGGCCACTCCGTGGTTGAGCATCTGGTAGGCGCTTCCACTGGCGCCCTCGCTGGTGAGCGCCACGAGGCCCAGCATGCAGTAGCCCAGGTGGCTCACCGACGAGTAGGCGATGAGCTTCTTGATATCGCGCTGCGCCAGGCACATGAGCGCGCCGTAGACGATTCCCACCACCGCGAGCGCCGCCAGCACGGGCCGCACCTGGTGCATCGCCGCGGGGAAGAAGGGGATGGCGTAGCGCCAGAAGCCATAGACGCCGATCTTCGCCATGACGGCGGACAGGAGGATGGTGCCTCCGGTGGGCGCCTGCACGTAGGCATCCGGCAGCCAGGTGTGCAGCGGCCACATGGGCACCTTGATGGCGAACGCCAGCGCGAAGGCCGCGAACATCCAGGGGCCCCAGCGGTACAGCGCGCCCGCCATGCCGGTGAGCCGCCCACAGTCCTCGCCGCACGTGGCGAGCTGCCGGTTGGCCTCCACCAGGCTGTTGTAGATCGCGGCGTAGTCGAAGGAGCGCGTGCCGGCCGTGCCGCTGATGAAGTACAGGGCGACGATGGCCACCAGCATCAGCAGCGAGCCCGCCAGCGTGTAGAGGAAGAACTTCACCGCCGCCGCCTGGCGATCCTCGCCCCCCCACACCCCCACCAGCAGGTACATGGGGATGAGCATGGCCTCCCAGAAGACGTAGAAGAGCAGCACGTCCAGCGACACCAGCGCGCCCATCATCGCCACCTGCAAGAGCAGCAGGGCGATGTGGAACTCCTTCACACGCTCGGTGATGGCCGTGCGCGACGCCAGCACCACCAGGGGCCCGATGAACACGGTGAGCAGCACGAGGCTGATGGACAGTCCGTCCACGCCGACGTGGTAGCTCACGCCCAGTTGCTCCAGCCACCGCACGCGGTACTCGAGCTGGAACTCGGGGCCGGCGGGCTCGAAGCGCAGGTAGGCCCAGGCGCCGAGCGCCAGGTCCACCAACATGCCGATGAGAGTGATCGCGCGCACCTGTCCGCGCTCGCCCGCGGGCAGCAGGCACAGGAGCGCCACGAAGAGCAGCGGCAGGTAGACGACGATGTTGAGCAGATGGGTGTCGAAGAGGCTCACTGCAGCACCTGGATGATCGCGTAAACCGCACCGCCGAGCAGGGCCAGGGCCATCACCGCGGCATAGGCCTGGGCATCTCCCGTCTGCGCGTAGCGCAGCGCGCCGCCCACGCGGGCCGTGACCCACGCCGTGCCGCGCACCAACACTGTGTCGATGAGCATGGTGTCCACCAGCTTGAACAGCAGGACACCGAGGTTCTTCACCGGCCGGATGATCAGGAAGGTGTAGACCTCATCCACATAGAACTTGTTCTGCGTGAAGCGGCGCACCTCGCGGGCGAACGCCGGCGCCGGCTGACCCACCCGGCTCGGGTAGTACTTCAGGTAGGCGAACGCCGCCGCTCCGCCGCCCACCAGCGCCACGACCCAGGCGATGAGGTAGTCGGCCATGGTGGGCAGGCTGTGGTCCAGCGTCACCAGCGCGCCGCGCGAGGCGATGCGCTCGGCGCTGGCGAACACCGGGCCGAGGAAGTTCTCCATCACCGGCTGCGGGCCGTTGCGGCTGGGCATGAGGGGCAGCGCGTACGCGAGCGACACCACGCTCAGGATGGCCAGGATGACCAGGGGCACCGTCATGTACCCGGAGCTCTCGTGGGCGTGCTCGGTCTTCGCCTCGGCCGAGCGCTTGCCCTCGAAGGTGAGCACGTACAGGCGGGTCATGTAGAAGGCCGTGCACGCCGCGATGACGAGCCCCACCGCGTAGAGCAGCGTGGAGGCCGACTCGAAGCCGTGCAGGTGGTTGTGGTGCACGCCGTGCAGCAGGGCGTCCTTGGAGAAGAAGCCGGAGAAGGGCGCGATGCCGGTGATGGCCAGGGTGGCGATGAGGAAGGTGGACCACGTCCACGTCATCTCGTGGCGCAGCCCGCCCAGCTTCTTGATGTCCGTCTCGTCGCCGTTGCCGTGCATCACGCTGCCGGCGCCCAGGAAGAGGCAGGCCTTGAAGAAGGCGTGGGTGACCAGGTGCAGCACCGCCGCCCAGAAGATGCCCATGCCCACGCCCATGAACATCAGGCCCAGCTGCGACACCGTGGAGTAGGCGAGCACCTTCTTGATGTCGTCCTGCGCGAACGCGATGAGCGCCGCGAGGAGGGCGGTGAAGGCGCCGATGATGGCCACCACCAGCATGGCCGTGGGGCTGAGCACCAGCAGGTAGCTCATGCGGCAGAACAGGTAGACGCCCGCGGTCACCATCGTCGCCGCGTGGATGAGGGCGGAGACGGGCGTGGGGCCGGCCATGGCGTCCGGCAGCCACACGTACAGCGGGAACTGGGCGCTCTTGCCCGCCGCGCCCAGGAGGAACAAGAGCAGCGCCGCCGTCAGCACGCCGCCAAAGGTGCGGCCCGCCAGCGGACCCGCCTGGATGGACGTCTGCAGGGTGAGCGCGTTGGGCGCCTTGTCGCTCGAGGCGGGCACCGAGTTGGCCATCACCTCCAGCCCCTGGAAGGCCAGGGGGCCCTTCATCGCCAGGCCCTCGCGGAAGCGCGTCTGGGCGGCCTCGGGGTTGATGCCCACCGGGGCGAAGTTGCTCGTGCCCGCCTGGTTGTTGAACGCCCCCACCAGCAACACGATGAGGAAGGAGCCGATGAGGAAGGCGAAGTCGCCGATGCGGTTGGCGATGAACGCCTTGCGGCCCGCCCACGCCTTGGCCGCGTCGGTGTACCAGAAGCCGATGAGCAGGTAGCTGGCGAGGCCCACGCCCTCCCAGCCCACGAACAGCAGGACGAGGTTGTCGGCGAGCACCAGCGTGAGCATCGCCGCGATGAAGAGGTTGAGGTAGGCGAAGTAGCGCCAGGGGCTCTCGTCGTGCTCCATGTAGCTCGTGGAGTACACGTGGATGAGGAAGCCCACGCCGGTGATGACCAGCAGCATGATGCCCGACAGGTGGTCCACCACCAGGCCGAGGTTCACCCGGAAGTCACCGGCGGCGAACCAGATGCCATAGTCGTACCCGAGCGCGTAGCGGATGGCGCTGGCGGAGAAGGCGCTCTCCATGGCCACCGGCGTGCCGCCCGACGGCGCGTGGTTGACGCACCAGAAGGCCAGCACGGACAGCGCGAAGGAGCCGGCCACCATCGCGCACGCGATGAGGTTCACGTTGGCGCGGCCCAGCTTCTTGCCGAACACGCCGCACACGAACGCGCCCAGCAGCGGCAGTGCGATGATGAGCCACAACGACTGCGCGAAGACGGCGGGCTCCACCGGCGCGGTCATGAAGAATGACTTGAGGGCATCCATTGCTCTGAGGGCTCTCGTAGGGCGGAAAAGAGGGGAGGGGGACCGTCAGTGCTTCATGGTCCGGATTTCTTCGATGTTGACGGTGCCGCGGCTGCGGAACACGGCGATGACGATGGCCAGTCCGATGGAGGCCTCCGCCGCCGCGACGGCGATCACGAAGAAGGCGGACACGTGGCCCGTGGCGTCCCCGTTCTGCCGCGCGAAGGCGAGGAACGTCAGGTTCGCCGCGTTGAGCATCAGCTCCACGCACATGAACACCACCAGGGCGTTGCGGCGCACCAGCACGCCGAACATGCCCAGGCAGAACAGGACGGCGGCGAGGACGAGGTAGTACTTGATGTCGACGGAGTGGACCATGACGCCGGGGGAAGGAGGGCGGACGCGGGCCCGCCTTCTAGCAGAGGGTTGAAGGGGACGCGCTCAAATCCGCGACTTGGCCACCACCACCGCGCCCACCATGCCCACCAGCAGCAGCAGGCTGACGGCCTCGAAGGGCAGCAGCCACCGGGTGTAGATGGTCTGGCCGATGACCGCCAGCGTGCCGAAGCCCTGGCTCATCGCCTGGCTGCCCGTGAACGTGCTGGCCGACGGGATGCGCCAGATGGCCGTCACCAGCACCGCCAGCAGTCCCGCCGCCGCCACGCCTCCGGCCACGCGCGCCAGCGTCACCCGGGGGCCCGTCGTGGTCGCCTCGCCCAGGTTGAGCAGCATGATGACGAAGAGGAAGAGCACCATGATGGCGCCCGTGTAGACGAGCACCTGCAGCACCGCCACGGTGTGCGCCCACAAGAGCACGTAGATGCCGGCCAGGAAGAAGAAGGTGGCCACCAGCGACATGGCGGAGCTGATGGGGCTCTTGGCGACGATGACCATCACCGCCGACACCACCGTCAGCAGGGCGAAGACTCCGAAGAGGACGTGCTCGATGCTCAAGACCAGTCTCCGAACGCGCCCCAGGGCTTGTCGCCGAACGGGCAGCGGTGCTCGCGGATGTGCGCCTCGAACTCGTCGCGGAAGCGCATGAGGAAGGAATGCGTCGGCAGCGCCGCGGCATCGCCCAGCGCGCAGATGGTGTTGCCCAGGCCGATGGGCGGGTAGGGTGCGATGGACGAGGCCACGTTGCTCAGCTGCTCCACGTCGCCCGGCTCGCCCCGGCCCTCCTCGATCTTGCGCAGGATGCGCGCCTGCCACGGCGTGCCCTCGCGGCACGGCGTGCACTGGCCGCACGACTCCTCGGCGTAGAAGCGCGCCACGCGCCACAGGCTGCGCACCATGCAGGTGGTGTCGTCCATGACGATGACGCCGCCGGAGCCCGCCATGCTCTGCTTCACCTTGAGCGCCTCGAACTCCATGGCGATGTCCAGCTCGTCCGGGCTGAGGATGGGCGCCGAGGAGCCTCCGGGAATCACCGCCTTCACCTTGCGCCCCGCGGGCAGGCCCTGGCCGTACTTGTCGTCGAAGATGAGCTGGTTGAAGGTCGTCTCCAGCGGCACCTCGTACACGCCCGGCCGGTTCACCGTGCCCGACAGGCACATGATGCGCGTGCCGCCCGACTTGTCCGTGCCCAGGCCCGCGTACCAGGCCGAGCCCCGGGTGAAGATGTGCGGCACGCTCGCGAGCGTCTCCACGTTGTTGACCACCGTGGGGCTGCCGAACAGGCCCACCACCGCGGGGAAGGGCGGCTTGAGCCGCGGCCAGCCCTTCTTTCCCTCGAGGCTCTCCAGGAGCGCCGTCTCCTCGCCGCAGATGTAGGCGCCCGCGCCGCGCACCAGATAGCAGTCCAGCGCGTAGTCCTTGCCCATCAGGCTCTTGCCGAAGATGCCCGCGGCGTACGCCTCCTTGATGGCCTGGCTGAGCCGCTGCGCCGGGAACTTGAACTCGCCGCGCAGGTACACGTAGCAGGTGTGCACGTTGAGCGCGTAGGCCGCGATGGCAATGCCCTCGAGCAGCATGTGCGGATCATGCGAGAGGATGTTGCGGTCCTTGAACGTCCCCGGCTCGGACTCGTCGCCGTTGACCGCGAGGTACTTCGGCTTGGGGTTGTCCTTGGGGACGAAGCTCCACTTGAGTCCGGTGGGAAAGCCCGCCCCGCCGCGCCCGCGCAGGTTGGACTTCTTCACCTCGTCGATGATCTGCGCGGGCGTCAGCTCCAGCGCCTTGGTCAGACCCTGGTAGCCCCCGCGCTTCTTGTACGCGTCCATCGTCCAGGACTGGGGCGTGCCCCAGGCGGTCGAGATGACGGGTTCGAATGCCGTTGTCGCCATGAAATCAGGTTCCTTGATGGAGCGGGTCAGGAGAGCTTGTCGATCAACTCGTCGAGCTTGGCCCTCGAGAGGCTCTCGTGGTGGTCCTCATTGATTTGCAGGCACGGCGCGGTTCCGCACGAGGCCAGGCACTCCGTCTCGCGGAGGGTGAAGCGCTCGTTCGTCTCTCCGGCCTTCAGCCCGAGCTTGTTCTCCAGGTGGGCGAGCATCTTCTCGGCTCCCCGGAGCGCGCAGGGCAGGTTGGTGCACACGTCGATGACGTACTTGCCGGGCTTCTTCAGGTGGTACATCACGTAGAAGCTGGCGACCTCGTAGGCGCGCTCCGGCGTGACACCGAGGACCTGCGCGACGAGCTTGATGCCCTCGGGCGGCAGCCACCCCTTGATGTCTTGCATCAACCGCAGCGCGGGAAGCATCGCGGCGCTCTTCCGGTCCGCGGGATAGTGCGACAGGATCTCCGCGATCTCCGTGTCGAACTTCTTCTGCTCTTCGGGGGTGAACAGGGACTCCGCCATGGCGGGGGGTTCGTAAGTCTCTGACGCCCGCGTTGTCAACATAAACCCTCGGCGCTACACTGCGTCGGCACCAGCAAATTTCCGAGCGATTTCAACCCCTTGTTATGAATCGGGGATCAGACGACCAGCGTGATGGGCCCCGAGTGCCGCTCGTGTTACGCGTGCGCTTTCCGGACCAGGCACGGATGACGGAGGTGACGGAGAACCTGTCACGAGGAGGAATCTTCGTGCAGACCGACCGTTCCTTCACCGTGGGTGAGTCCGTGGGGTTGGCACTTTCTTTCCCGGGGCTTCTGGATCCGGTAGAAGTCGTGGGAACGGTGGCGTGGGTCCGGCCCGTGTCGCCCGAAGCACCCGGGGGTGTCGGCATCCGGGTGCTCCAAGCGGAGGACCGGCAGCGATTGGGTGACATCTTGAGTGCGCCAGGACAGACCCGCGCGTCGGACCGGACGGCCGCCCCCGCGGAGGGCTATCGTGTCCTCATCGTCGAGGACAACCCCCACATCATCGAGATGTACAGCTACGTGCTCAAGAAGCTGGCGAGCGGCGAGCTGGCGGGACGGGTGCCCCTGGAGGTGCACTTCTCTCCCGACGGGCATCACGCGTTGCAGGCGCTGCGCTCCAGCCGCTTCAGCCTGGTGATGACGGACCTGTACATGCCGGTGATGGACGGCTTCGCGCTCATCGAGCGCATCCGCGCCGAGGAGGCGCTCAAGTCCATTCCCGTGGTGGCCATCTCCGCGGGAGGCCCGGAGGCGCGCGAGCGCGCCATGCAGCTCGGGGTGGACATCTACCTGCGCAAGCCCGTGCGCTTCCAGGAAGTGTTGGAGACGGTGAAGCAGCTGCTCCACATCCCTTGAAGTCCTCTTCGCTCGTTGGTCCCGGTGGCGCGAGCGCGTAGAGTCGCGCCCACATGCCCACGCCCGTCATCCACCGCGACACCATCTGCGGCGAGGCGCTGTTCATCCTCCAGAGCCTGAGGGAGAACGGCCGTCTGGGACGCTCGAACAAGCTGGCCGATGTGAAGGCCTCGCTCGAGCCGTCCGTCTCGCTGGAGTTCGACAGCTACTACCTCTTCCTGCGCAAGTACCACTACATCGCCCTGGATCCGCGTGAGGCGCAGCTGCGCCTGAGCGACATGGGCGAGCGCGTGGTGGACACCGGGATGCAGGACCAGTTCATCGCCGAGGTGGGGGAGTTCTTCGCCGAGCAACTGGGACTGGAGTCGCTCACCACCGAGGACACGGTCGCCCAGGCCCAGGCGCTCAAGCCGCCACCCCCTCCCGAGGAGGAGTCGGAACTCGCCTCCTCCGAGGCGCGGCCGTCCGCGGAGCCGCCCGCCCTGCCTCGCGCGCGTCCCGCCCAGGTCTCCACCGCGAGTGCATCCCCCGCGGGGGAGCCTCCGGTTCCGGCCTCGCCTCCCGCGGCCAGCCCACGCAACGACGCCGTGCCGCTGCCTCCTCCCGCCTCGGCGCCTGCCTCCAAGGCCGTGGAGGTGCTGGACCAGCGCTACCAGAAGCAGGAGGCCCTGGGCTCCGGTCCGCTGGGCATCGCGAGCAAGGGCCGCTTCAACGCGCTCGGGCTGGACGTCTGCATCAAGGAGCTCAAGGACATCTTCGGCTACTTCTCCTTCCTGCAGCGGGGCGAGGTGCTCAAGCGGCTCAAGCGCGAGCTGTGTGCCCAGGCCCAGGTGCGCCATCCGGGCATCGTCCAGGTGCTCGACCAGAACGTGGAGGCGGCGCGCCCCTACTACGTGCTCGAGCTCTTGCAGGGCAACCTCAAGTCCATGCTGGAGGAGAGTGGGGGCAAGGGCGTGCCGGTGTCCTTCGCGCTGCGCTGCTTCCTGCAACTGGCCTACGCGCTGCGCGCCGCGCACGCCGTGGGCCTCTCCCACCACAACCTCAAGCCGGAGAATGTCCTCTTCGACATCCATGGCAACGCGAAGCTCGGCGACTTCGGGCTGAGCCGCGTGGTGGAGCAGGATGCCTCCAAGGGTCTGCCCCAGGTCTTCGTGGGCGCCGGCGGAATGGTGTACCTGGCGCCGGAGCTCCTCCAGCCGCAGCGCGCGAAGGACGCGGGCCCCGCCTCCGATGTCTACGGGCTGGGCATCCTCCTCTACGAGATGCTCACCGGGCAGATTCCCGGCCGCCGCTCGCCCCTGCCCTCCGAGGTCAATCCCGAGGCGCCCTCCGGGCTGGATGCGCTCTTCGACAAGATGACCCAGGACCGCGTGGACCAGCGCTACCCGGACCTCGACGCCATGCTGGAGGACTTCTACAAGTCCTTCCCCGAGGCGCCGTTCCTCGCCAAGGGCGATCTCATCCTCTCCTCGGAGCCGCGGTAGCACTCCCCGGCCGTGACACCATGACCTCCTCCTCCGCTTCGCACCAGTCCCTTCTCCTCACCCTCACTGGCAGGGACCATCCCGGGATCGCCTCCCGGCTGACGGGCCTGCTCGCCGACGCGGGCGCGGTGCTGCTCGACATCGAGCAGGTGGTGGTGCAGGGGCAGCTCACCCTGTGCCTGCTCGTGCGCGTGCCCGAGGGGCGGGACGTTCTCCAGGAACTGCGCTCCGCGGTCCAGGCGCTGGGCGTGTCCCTGGAATCCCGAGCGGTGGGCGACTCAGGAGCCCAGGCCGCCGCGTCTCCCAGTCGTCATGTCGTCACCGTGGTGGGCCGTTCCCTCGGCGCGCGCGAACTGCACGCGGTGACGGAGTGCCTGGCCCGGCACGAGGCCAACATCGAGCGCATCCACCGCCTGTCCGACGTGGAGCCCGGTTCGTTCGAGCTCCACCTCGCCTTGCCGGCGAGCAAGGAGCCCGGGGAACTCCAGCGCTCGTTGCTGGAGCTGGCCATGGCCACGAGCGCCTTCGACGTGGCCTTGCAGCGCGAGAGTCTCTACCGGCGCGCCAAGCGCCTGGTGGTGATGGACATGGACTCCACGCTCATCCGCATCGAGGTCATCGACGAGCTGGCGCGGGCCCATGGTGTGGGCGAGCAGGTGTCGCGCATCACCGAGCGCGCCATGCACGGCGAGATGGACTACGACGAGTCGCTGCGTCAGCGCGTGGCGCTGCTCAAGGGGCTGGACGCGCGGGTGTTGCACGAACTCGCCGCCCGTCTTCCCCTCACCGAGGGCGCGGAGACCCTCATCCGCGTGCTCAAGCGCCTGGGCTACCGCACCGCCATCATCAGCGGAGGCTTCTCCGTGGCGGCCGAGGCGCTCAAGGCCCGTCTGGGCATCGACTACGCCCACTCCAACCTGTTGGAGGAGGCGGACGGCAAGCTCACCGGCCGCACCCTGGGCGCCATCGTCAACGCGCGCCGCAAGGCGGAGCTGTTGGAGGACATCGCCCGGGCGGAGGGCATCCTGCTCGACCAGGTCATCGCCGTGGGCGATGGCGCCAATGACTTGTTGATGCTGGAGCGCGCGGGGCTGGGCATCGCCTTTCGCGCCAAGCCCAAGCTGCGCCAGGCGGCCGACACCTCCATCTCCGCGGGCGGCCTGGACACCATCCTCTACTTCCTGGGGCTCACGGCCCGCGAGCTGCGGGAAGTGGGGGAGTAGGGCGGTTCAGGGCGCGCGCATGCGGGCCGCCAGCTCCCGCTGCTGGATGTGTCCCTTCTCCAGCAGCAGCTCGAGCAGGGCGCGCAGGATCTTCGAGCTCTTCTCCTGGTTCACCTGCACGGCCTGCAACCGCTGCATCTCCTCGGCGGAGAACGTCTCGGCGGGAGAGGCGTTGAGGATTTCATCGAGCAGATCCGCGGCGCTCGAGCCGATGCTCGGACGCGGCGGCATGGGGGCGGCGTTCTGCCGGGCCGCGTTCTCGCGCGCCAGGTTCGGCGCGATGTCGGCGATGGACTTCCTCACCGTCTTGCCCGTCATGTCGACGATCTTGAACTCGTCCTCGTCCCCGGGCGTGCCCGGGCGCCCGGTGGGCGCGGTGCGGGCGGTGGGGGCGACGGTGGGTTCCTGGTTGCGGTAGTGCCGCTGGATGGCGTTCTGGATTTCCTGGTCGCCCGCTACCATCGGGATGACGCGGGTGCGGCTCAGTGCGGCCACCTGATCAATGGTCGCCAGGTCCGAGGGGTCCGCCATGGCCAGCACGAGCGTCTTGCCGTTGTCGCGCAGGGACACGGGGAAGATGCCCTTCTGCTCGGCCAGGTGGACGTCCAGCCGGGCGAGCGCGCCGGCATCCCTGGCGGTGCCCAACTGGACGCGCTGCATGCCGAAGCCCTCGGCGATCGCCTGGGTGAGGGTTTCCTCCGAGGCAATCCCCATGTCGCTGATGATGCGCGAGAGGCGCCCACCCCATTGATCATGCTGGGCGAGTGCGCTGCGCAGCTGCATCTCGTCGAGGACACGGGCCTTGACGAGGATTTCTCCAATCCGGTTGCGAGGTGCGGCCATGATTTCCAGTCTACGAAGGAAGGAGCCTGGAGTCGCGTTTCGATGCCTCGTGCGTTCGCTACCTGTCTGGGGGAGGGGATGACGCTCTTCAACGAGGGCGCCTTCCACGCGGCCCATGAGGCGTGGGAGGAAGCCTGGCGGCACGAGCACGGCCCGCGTCGGCTGTTGCTTCAGGGACTCATCCTCGCCGCGGCGGGCTGGCTCAAGCGTGACGTGGGCAACACTCGGGGCGCGTGGACACTCTTCTCGCGGGCCCTCGAGCGGCTGGAGTCCTTGGCTCCCCTGTGTGAGGGCGTGGATGTGGACCAGTTGAGGCGGGACATCACCCGGTGGCGAGCGGGCGAGGGAGCCGACAGACCCCTGCTCGTCTGGCCGCTGGACGCCTCGGGAGGAGAGCGCTGATGCAGCCCTTCGCCGATGACTCGTTGCAGCTCTGCCCCTACTGCGGGGAGCAGGTAGAGGTGGCCGCCGATGCACTGGGGGCCTCCTCGGAGACGTACGTGGAAGACTGCCCGGTGTGCTGCCGGCCGTGGGTCGTGCGCGTCACCCGTGAGGACGACGAGGTCTTCGTTTCCCTCGGGCGCGAGGACGACTGAGGCGGCGGTCCGGGGGCGCGCGGCGCGCTTCCTTGACACGCTCCAAAGCATGGTTCTCTTGGAGTTGTGAGAGGCGCGGCGCCCCCGAGAGCGGGGGCGCCGCGCACGAGCAAACCAACCCTTTTTGTTTCACCACAACCACGCGCCGTGGCTCCGCGAGGAGTCTGGCGCGCACAGGAGACGTCCATGCAAAGCCGTTGGAACCCGTTGATGAGCAATGGTGCCGTGGCGCTGGGCCCCCTGGTCATGAGGGAGTTCGACCAGCTCTTCCGCGACCTGCCCGTGCGTCCGTCCGGCTCGCGTGAGTTCGCCCCCGCAGCGGACATCTACGAGACCGCCGAGGGAATCACCCTGCAGGTGGACCTGCCGGGCCATGATGCGAAGTCCATCGAGGTGAAGGTGGAGAACGACACGCTCACCCTGAAGTCCGAGCGCAAGCGTCCGGAGTCGCAGAAGGACGAGGGCACCCGGCGTCTGGAGCGCAACTTCGGTGTGTTCACCCGCTCCTTCGTGCTGCCGCGCACGGTGGACGCGTCCCGGGTGGAGGCGCGCTACGAGAATGGCGTGCTGACGCTGTCGCTGCCCCGGCGTGAGGAGACCAAGCCGCGCGTCATCGAAGTGAAGGTGAATGGCTGAAGCACGAGCGACGCACCCGGTGGGCGCGGGCCCCGAGAGCGGGGGTCCGATTCATCCACCCGGGCGCGCCGGGAGTGACATGGGGGGCGGGGCGCGTACGGGCTCCGCCCTTCGTGGCGTCTAGCGCTTGACGGCGGCGGGGGTGGTGCCCCCGAGCGCCAGCGGCACGCGGAACAAGTCGAGCACCTGCTGCACGTCCAGCGGCTTGGGCAGGCACGCCACGGCGCCCGCCTGCTTGGACTGCTCCACCACCTCGGGCGAGTGGGCGGACGTCATGGTGATGAGCCGCACGCCCTCCATCTGCTTGCGAGCGCGGATGCGGCGGCACACCTCGATACCGTCGATGTCCGGCATGTTCAGGTCGATGAGCATGCCGTGGGGCTTCTGCTCGGACACCAGCAGCAGCGCCTCGACGCCGCTGGTGGTCGTCTGCAGCTCCACCTGGTTGGCGTAGGGCTTGAACGCGCGCTTGATGGCGTCGAGCACCTGACGCTCGTCGTCCACCACGAGCAGGCGCACGGTGCTGCTGCCCAACTCCTCGGGCACCGGCATCTGGTGCGTGATGAGGAACGTGCGCAGGTCCGCCGAGCGCACCCGCCGGTGGCCGCCTGGCGTCCGGAACGCCATGAGGATGCCGCGGTCGATCCACTTGCTCACCGTGGACGGGTCCACCTGGAGCAACCGGCTGATGTCGTGGGTCGTGTAGAGCTGATCCGTCATCGAACTTTCCTCATCTCTGCCCTGCTTCATTCCGGCACTCATAGGATAGGACACCTAACCGGGAAGCGAAAATTCTTTGCTTTCACAACTTGACAGCCTGTAGGGCCTCGGCGGCTTTCATCTGTCGGACGGTGGCTTCCCAATGCCCCGCCGCCCGCAAGCACAGTTCCACCAGTTCGCGCGCCGCGCCGTGACCTCCCCGGTTGCGTGCGATGTAATGCACTTCCTGCCGAACTTCGAGCGCCGCGTCGGCCGGACAGGCCGACAGGCCCACCCGGCTCAGGGGACCCAGGTCGTTGAGGTCATCCCCCATATAGGCGCACTCCTCGGGGGTCGCCCCCAGTTGGGAGAGCAGCTCGTCGAGGCCCGCGGACTTGTCCTTGCGTCCCTGGAAGATGGCGGAGAGGCCCAGTTCGCGGCCCCGCACCTCCACGATGGAGGAGGAGCGCGCGGTGAGGATGGCGGTGCGCAGGCCGGCGAGCCGGGCCATCACCAGGCCGTGGCCGTCCTTCACGTCGAAGCGCTTCATCACCTCGCCGCCATCGCCGTAATACAGGCCGCCGTCCGTGAGGACCCCATCCACGTCGAAGACGAGCAGGCGCACCCGCGCGGCGCGCTCCGTCAGCTCGTCCCGGCTGGGCTTTGGCGGCAGGTCCGTCATGTCGTGTCCCTCGGATTCCCTCCCCGCGACTTCGATTCTCTCATGACGGCTCGTGCCCCAGCGCACGTCGGATGGCGAGCACCTGACGTATCACGTCCTCGAACATCTGGGGGGAGAGCGAACACGGACCGTCGCACAGGGCACGGTCCGGGTCTTCATGCACTTCCGTGAAAAGCGCGTCTATCCCGGCGGCGGCGGCCGAGCGCGCCAGGAGGGAGACGAACTTGCGCTCCCCGCCCGTCTGCCCATCCCCAGAGGAGGGCAGTTGCACGGAGTGGGTGGCGTCGAAGCACACGACGAGCCCCGCCTCGCGCATCTGGGCGAAGCCGCGCATGTCCACCACCAGGTTGTTGTAGCCGAAGGTGGCGCCGCGCTCGGTGACGAGCACGTTGGGGTTGCCCGTCTCCACGGCCTTGCGCGCCGAGTGGACGATGTCCTTGGGCGCCACGAACTGGCCCTTCTTGAGGTTGACGCCCTTGCCGGTACGCGCCACGGCCTCCACCAGGTCCGTCTGGCGGCAGAGGAAGGCGGGAATCTGGATGATGTCCACCACCTCGGCGGCGGGGCCCACGTGGCTCGTCTCGTGGACGTCGGTGAGGATGGGCACGCCCACCTCGCGCTTGACGCGCTCGAGGATGCGCAGGCCCTCCTTCAGGCCCGGGCCCCGGAAGGACTTGCCGCTCGTGCGGTTGGCCTTGTCGTAGGAGCACTTGAAGGCATAGGGCACGCCCAGCCGCGACGTCATCTCCTTGAGCATCCGCGCGTGGCGCAGCGCCATGTCCTCGGACTCGATGCTGTCCGGGCCGGCGATGACGAAGAGCTTGTGGCCCTCACCCACGGTATGACCGCACAGTTGGATGGTGCTCACGCCTGGGTCCTCCCCGCCTCGCGCTGCGCGAGCGCCGCCCGGATGAAGCCCGAGAAGAGCGGATGGGGCGCGAAGGGCTTGCTCTTGAACTCGGGGTGGAACTGGCAGCCGATGAAGTGCGGGTGGTCCGGCAGCTCGATCATCTCCACGAGGTTGAGTTCCGGATTGTGTCCGGACACCACGAGCCCCGCCTCCTGCATGCGCGCGCGGTAGGTGTTGTTCACCTCGTAGCGGTGGCGGTGGCGCTCCTGGATGGAGTCCTCGCCATACAGCTTGTGGGCGAGCGAGCCCGGCTTGAGCGCGCAGGCATAGGTGCCCAGACGCATGGTGCCTCCCTTGTCCTGGACCTTCACCTGACTCTCCATGAGCGTCACCACCGGGTGGGGCGTGTGCTCATTGAACTCCAGGGAGTTGGCTCCACTCAAGCCCAGCACGTTGCGGCTGAACTCCACCACCGCCATCTGCAGGCCCAGGCAGATGCCGAAGAAGGGCACCCGCTTCTCCCGGGCATAACGCACCGCGGAGATCTTCCCCTCGGTGCCCCGCACCCCGAAGCCGCCCGGCACGAGGATGGCGTCCGCTCCAGAGAGGATGGCCTCCGCGCCCTTGTCCTCCACCTCCTGCGAGTCCACGAAGCGCAGGTTCACCCGCACGTCGTTGGCGATGCCGCCGTGCATCAAGGCCTCGTTGAGGCTCTTGTAGCTCTCCTTCAGGTCCACGTACTTGCCGACCATGGCCACCGTCACCTCGCCCCGGCTCGGCGAGTACACCTTGCGGACGATGTCCTCCCAGCGCTCCAGCCGCGGCGCCCGGCTCCAGATGTTGAGCGCCTCGGTCAGCCGCTCGTCCAGGCCCTGGCGGTGCAGCTCCAGGGGCAGCTCGTAGATGCTCCCCACGTCCGGCGAGGTGAACACGTTGCCCGTGTCCACGTTGCAGAACATGGCGATCTTGTCCTTGAGCTCGCGGCTGATCTCCCGGTCCGTGCGGCACAGCAGGAAGTCCGGCTGGATGCCGATCTCCCGCAGCTTCATCACCGAGTGCTGGGTGGGCTTGGTCTTCACCTCGCCCGCCGCGCCGATGTAGGGCAGCAGCGTGAGGTGCACGTAGGTCGTGTTGCCCGCCCCCACGTCGTAGCGCATCTGGCGGATGGCCTCGAGGAAGGGCAGGGACTCGATGTCACCCACGGTGCCGCCCACTTCCACGATGACCACGTCCACGCCTTGCGCCGCCTGGCGGATGCAGGACTTGATTTCATCGGTGATGTGCGGAATCACCTGCACCGTCTTGCCCAGGTACTCGCCCCGCCGCTCCTTCTGGATGACGGAGTGGTAGATGCGACCGGTGGTGAAGTTGTTGAGCCGCGACATCCGAGCGTTCGTGAAGCGCTCGTAGTGACCCAGGTCCATGTCGGTCTCGCCCCCGTCGTCGGTGACGAAGACCTCGCCATGTTGGAACGGGCTCATCGTGCCCGGGTCGATGTTGATGTAGGGGTCCAGCTTGAGCAGCGTGATTTCCAGCCCGCGATTCTCGAGCAGGGTACCGATGGAAGCCGAAGCAAGCCCCTTGCCCAGCGAGCTCACCACGCCGCCGGTCACGAAGATGTACTTGGTCTTCTTGGAGCGCATGGCCCTTCCTGCCAAGAGAGGCCGGGTGCGTCAATGTTTCTGTCGGTTCCCCGGCCCCCGTCGAGGCCCTGACTCACGGTGAGTCCGGGACTGTCAGTCCTGGCCCTGACTGCGGGGACGGCTCTCGGCGTAGTCGCGCGCCTGGGGAACGCTCCCCCGGTGCTCGCGCAGCGGACAGTGCCGACACGTCCACCCGTCCCAGCCCCGCTTCACCGCGAGGTGCAGACAGGCGTCGTAGTTGGCGCAGAACAGGTTGCGTTGAACCTCCACCACCGACTCGTCTCGCAGGGCGCAAGGGAGCGGACTCGGGCAGGGTGTGATGGACAAGGTCGGGCCTCCAGCGAATCAAACGAGCCTTCCCCCCTCGGCGGGCTGCAACAGGGTCCGCCCGCTCGCATTCCCGGAGGGAAGATAAAAAAAGGCCCGCCCGGTCCACGGCCCCGTCGAATGGTGGGGTGCGTGAGCCCGGGCGGGCCAGTCTACCTTCGGCGTCAACATCTCCGCCGGACGGTGGCTTTATCAGCGCGCCGTGCCGACGGAGGTGGACGCCTGACTCTTGCTATCAGTCAAGGCATCACCTCCTTTCGTCTGCGGAGCCTTTTCTAATCACCCTTCTTTCCCCGCGCCACTCGTCGGGAGGTGTGGGGCGAGGCCGTACCCTGGGCAGACGAGAGGGCGGGAGCGGCTCAGGCGGCGACGAATTGGCGTTCCACCAGGCGACGGTAGAGGCCCTCCTGGCCCATGAGGGTGGAGTGGTCGCCGCTCTGCACCACCTGGCCCCCCTCCATCACCACCACGCGGTCGGCCCCCATCACCGTGGACAGGCGGTGGGCGATGATGAGCGTGGTGCGCCCGCGCATCAGCCGCTCGAGGGCCTCCTTCACCAGGTGCTCGCTCTCGGCGTCCAGGGCGCTGGTGGCCTCGTCGAGCACCAGCAGGCGCGGATCCTTGAGCACCGCGCGGGCAATGGCGATGCGCTGCTTCTGCCCGCCGGACAGCTGCACGCCGCGCTCGCCCACCATCGTCTGGTAGCCCTCGGGGAAGCGGGAGATGAACTCGTGGGCGTTGGCGGTGCGCGCGGCGGCTTCCACCTCGGCGTCCGTGGCGTCCTTGCGGCCATAGCGGATGTTGTCCGCGATGGAGGTGGCGAACAGCATGGGCTCCTGCGCCACCGTGCCCACCTGCTGGCGCAGCCACTCGGTGTCCAGCGTGCTCAGCTCCCGCCCGTCCAGCAGCACCCGGCCCTCCTGCGGGTCATACATGCGCGCGAGCAGCGCGGCGAGCGTGGACTTGCCCGCGCCCGAGGGGCCGACGATGGCCACCACCTCGCCCGGCGCGAGTGCCAGGTGGATGCCCTTGAGCACCGGCACGTCCCGCCGCGTGGGATAGGCGAAGCGCACGTCCTGGAACTCGACCCGGCCCTGCACCGCCGCCAGGCGCTCGCCCCCCGAGGACGGAATGGCGGGCACGCGGTCGATGAGTTCGAAGACGCGCTCGGCGGCACCCGAGGCGCGCATGAAGTCCGCCCACAGGTCCGCGAGCGCTCCCAGCGCGAAGGCCACCATGAGCGAGTAGATGAGGAAGGAGGTGAGGTTGCCCACCGTCATCCTCCCGTCGAGCACCATCCGCCCGCCGTACCAGAGCACCACCGCCGAGGAGAGGTAGCCCGCGGACGAGGCGCCCGCGAGGAAGAACGAGGACTGTTTGGCCCGGCGGCGCGCGACGTCGTAGGCGTGCTCGGTGGCGCTCTGGTAGCGCTCCACCTCGTGGCGCTCGGCGGCGAAGGAGCGCACGGTGCGGATGCCCGACAGGCTCTCCTCGGCCACCTCGTTGGCTACCGCGAGCGCGTCCTGCGACTCCTTGGAGAGGCCGCGCACCTTGCGCCCATACGACACCGCCCCCACCGCCACCGCGGGCACGATGGTGAGCATCAGCGCGGTGAGCACCGGCGAGGTGTAGAAGAGCAGGCCAATTCCGCCGAACGCCTGGGCCGCGTTGCGCAGCGCCATGGAGATGTTCACGCTCACCGCGTTCTGCAGCACCGTGGTGTCCGAGGACAGCCGGTTGGTGAGCTCTCCCGTCTTGCGCTCGTCGAAGAAGCCCACCTCCTGGGACATGAGGCTCGCGAACAGGTTCTGCCGCAGCCGCGTCACCACGCGCTCGCCCGCGGTGGTGAAGAGGTAGTAGCGCAGCGCCATCGCCACGCCCTGGAAGAGGAAGACGACCACCATGGCCAGGGCCACCCGGTCGATGTGCTCCCGGTTCCCCGACTTGAGGCTCTGGTCGATGATGTCCCCGATGATCTTCGGGTACACCAGACCCAGGGCGCTCGCGAGCACGAGGAAGAAGGTTCCGGCGATGATCCGGCGGGCCTGCGGGCGCGCCAGCCCCATCAGGCGGCTGAACGTCGCCCGGGAGAACCGGGGCTTCTTGGAGGCGTCGGGTTTGTTCTTGGCGTCGGACACGCGCCCAGCCTACCTCGCGACGGGGCGCCCGGCCCGTACTCTCTCGCCCCGCTTCCGTCCGCCCGCCCGGCAGGCGGGTTCAGCCGCCGCGCAACACCGCCTCCACCCGCGCCACGTCCCCGGGCACGTCCACCGCCACCGTGTGTCCCGCCACCTGGCCACAGCGGATGCGCACCCCATGCTCCAGGGCTCGTAGCTGCTCCAATTTCTCCGCCCCTTCCAGCGGGGTGGGGCTCAGCCCGGCGAGGCGCAGCAGCGTCGCGCGCCGGTAGCCATACAGGCCCAGGTGCGCCCAGTGCCGCACCGCGCCGGCCTCGCCCGGCTCGCGCACGAAGGGCAGCAGGGCGCGGCTGAAGTACAGCGCGTCCCCATTGAGCGCCAGCACCGCCTTCACCACGTGGGGACTGGCCTGCTCGGCCGCCTCCAGGGGCCGCACCAGGGTGCCCATCTCCACCGCCGGGTCGGCGAACAGGCCCGCGAGCACCCTCAGGGTGTCCGGATCCACCAGCGGCTCGTCCCCCTGCACGTTCACCCAGACGTCCACGTCCGCACGCGTCCGGGCCACCTCCGCCACCCGGTCCGTTCCCGTGGCGCACTCGGGCGAGGTCATCACCGCCGTGCCCCCAAAGCCCTCCACCGCCTCCTGGATGCGCACATCGTCGGTGGCCACCAGCACCTCGCCGAAGACGAGCGCCTCCTGGCAGCGGCGCCAGACGTGTTCGATCATCGGCCGGCCGGCGATGGACGCCAGGGGTTTGCCAGGAAAGCGCGTGCTCGCGTAGCGCGCGGGGATGACGGCGACGGGACGGGGGGCGGACATGGCGGCGCTGTCTATCAGATTCACGACGCTGCGAGGCCCCCCGGGCCAGGGACCCCCTGGCCGATGCGGGGCGGGTGCCTAGCTTCGACCCCCATATGAAGAAGGTTCTCCATATCGTCGGGGCGCGTCCCAACTTCATGAAGGTCGCGCCCATCCACCGGGCCATCCGCGAGCGCGGCGTGCTCGCCCAGACCCTCGTCCACACCGGGCAGCACTACGACGTGAAGATGAGCGATGTCTTCTTCACCGACCTGGGCATGCCCGCCCCCGACGTCCACCTCGGCATCGGCTCGGGCAGCCACACCGAGCAGACCGCCCGGGTGATGATCGAGCTGGAGAAGGTCTTCACCCAGGAGAAGCCCGACCTCGTGTCCGTGGTGGGCGACGTCAACAGCACCCTGGCCGGGGCGCTCGTGGCGGTGAAGATGGGCATCAAGCTCGCCCACGTGGAGGCGGGGTTGCGCAGCGGCGACCGCACCATGCCCGAGGAGATCAACCGGCTGCTCGTGGACCGCATCTCGGACCTGCTGCTCACGCCCTCGGCCGACGCGGACGCCAACCTGCTGCGCGAGGGCATCGAGCCCGAGCGCATCCGCATGGTGGGCAACGTGATGATCGACTCGCTCCTGTCGGCGCGCGAGCAGGCCCTGCGCCTGCCCACCCTCAAGGACATGGGCTTCACCCCGCGCGGCTACGCGGTGTGCACCCTGCACCGCGCCTCCAACGTGGATGACGAGGGCACGCTGCGCGGACTGCTCTCCGCGCTCGGCCACGTGGCCAGCCGCCTGCCCGTCGTCTTCCCCGTCCACCCGCGCACCCGCAAGCGCATCGCGGACCTGGGCCTCGGGCCCACCCTGGAGCGCACCCCGGGCCTGCGCCTCGTGGATCCGCTCGGCTACCTGGAGTTCCTCGCGCTCACCTCCCAGGCCCGGCTCGTCTTCACCGACTCGGGCGGCCTCCAGGAGGAGACCACCGTGCTCGGCATTCCCTGCCTCACCGTGCGCGAGAACACCGAGCGGCCCATCACCGTGGACGTGGGCACCAACCTCGTCGTGGGCACCGACCCCGCCCACATCCAGAGGGAAGCGGACCGCATCCTCGACGGGCACGAGAAGAAGGGCCGGGTGCCCGATGGCTGGGACGGCCACAGTGGCGAGCGCATCGCCCAGCTCTACGAGGAGACGCTCGGCGCCGTCGCCGCCCCCCGACGCGCGGCCGTCTAGCCGCCTCGCGCGCCGTGTTATGCCAGGGGCCTCATGAGTGAGACCCCCGAGGGCTTCGTCGACATCTCCTTCGTCGTCGAGCCGAACTACGCCGGCTGGAGGCTCGAGCGCTACCTCGCCCAGAAGCTCCGCCGGCTGCCTCGCGAGCGGCTGCTCGGCGTCATCCAGCGCGGAGTCCTCTGCGAGGAGCGCCGGCTCAAGCCCTCCACGCCCGTCTACCCGGGCCTGTCCTTCCGCATCCGCCGGCCCGCGAGCGCCGAGCCCGACACGCCCACCGAAGTGCCCGTCGTCTTCGAGGACGACTGGCTGCTCGTGCTCGACAAGCCCGCCGGGCTGCCGCTGCACCCCACCGCCCGCTACCACAAGGGCACGCTCGTCTCCTTGCTGCGCGAGCGCTTGGGCCATGCCTCCGCCGAGCCCGCGCACCGCTTGGACCGGGAGACCAGTGGCCTGGTCGTCTGCGGACGCACCACCGAGGCCTGCCGGGTGCTCGGCCGGCTTTTCATCTCGCGCGAGGTGCACAAGGAGTACCTCGCCATCTGCGAGGGCCATCCTCCCGAGGACTCCTTCCGCGTGGATGCCCCCATCGCCGAGGGGACCGAGCTCATCCGCATCGCGGTACGCATCGACCCCATCCTGGGCAAGGAAAGCCACACGCGCTTCGAGGTGCTCAGCCGCTTCACCCTCGAGGGCGAGCCCTTCGCCCTCTTGCGCTGCCACCCCGAGACCGGACGCCAGCATCAGATCCGCGTCCACTTGCGCGAGGCGGGCTTTCCGCTCGTGGGCGACAAGATGTACGGGCCGGACCCCGGCTACTTCGATCGGTTCAGCAAACGCTGCCTCGAGCCCGAGGCGTGGGTGCGCTTGCGCCTTCCCCGCCACGCCCTCCACGCCGCGCGCCTGTCCTTCCCCCACCCGGCCACCGGCCAGCGCGTCACGTTCGAGTCCCCGCTCCCCGGAGACCTCCAGGACTTCATCGCCAACCGGACTCCGGCCGGGCTGATCTTCCCTGGCGCGGACGGTGCATAACTTTCGCGCATGAGTGAAGCCCCCTCCTCTCCCGAGGATGCCCTCGGACAGGCACCGTCGCGCGAACGGATGGAACTCGAGGAGGAACTGCCCTTCGACATCCCGCTCCAGTTGTTTCCCGACGGGGCGTTCGTGCTCGACGAGCAGTGGCGCATCGTGGCGCTCAACCCAGTGGCGGCGCGCTTGCTCGGTCACTCGCGCGAGGAGCTGCTCGGCGAGGTGCTGTGGACGCTCTTCCCCACGCTGCTCGACACCGCTTTCGGCACGGCCTACCTGCGCGCCCGGGCGGAGGGGGTGACCACCACCGCGGAGTGGATTGCCCCCCTGGGGGAGACCTCCTACGAGGCGTGCGCCGTCCCATATGGCTCCCAGTTGATCATCTTCCTGCGCGACGTGACGTCGCGCCGGGAAGCGGAAGTGGCCAGGGAGAAGAGCGTCGGGCGGCTCGCCCTGTTGCAGGAGATGACGACGAAGTTGTGCGCGGTGGCTTCCGCCGCCGAGGTCGTGGAGGTCATCGCGCGCGGCGCCCTGGAGGCGATGGATGCCCGGCGGCTGTCCGTGGCACTGCCCGAGATGGATGGCCGCTCGCTCCGGGTGCTCAGCCGCGAGAGCATGTCCGGCGGTCCCGGCTACCGGCTGTCCCAGGTGCCCATGGAGTCGAACCTGCCCATCACCCGGGTCTTCCGCTCGGGCCGGCCCGAGTGGTCCGGCGCCCTGGCCTGTCTGCCCATGCTCGCCAAGGGCTCGCCCATGGCGGTGCTGTCCCTCACCTTCGCGCCCCTGCACGTCTTCGACTCGGCGGACCGGGACTTCCTGCTGTCGCTCGCCCACCAGGGCGCACTCGCGCTCGAGCGTGCCCGGCTCTTCGACAAGGAGCAGGCCGCGCGCGCCGAGGCCGAGTTCCAACGCACCCGTCTGCAAGCCGTGGTGATGCAGGCGCCCCTGGCGGTCTGCCTCATGCGCGGCCCCGAGCACGTCATCGAGCTGGACAACCCCCTGCACCAGGCCCACCAGGGCGACAGTGGCCTCGTGGGCCAGAAGATGCGTGACGCCCTGCCCCACCACATGCGCCAGGGCATGCTCGACGTGCTCGACCGTGTCTACATGTGGGGGGAGCGCTTCGTCGCGCGCGAATACCGGGTGGCGGAGGATCCGCGCACGGGGGCGCCCCGCGACGAGCGCTTCTTCAACTTCTCCTACGAGCCGCTGCGCGACACCGCGGGCCACGTGGATGGGGTGGCCTTCTTCTCCTACGACGTGACGGACCACGTGCGCGCGCGGCGCGAGGTGGAGGCGCTCGCCGAGCGGCAGCACTTCCTGTACGAGGCCAGCACGCTCCTGGGCAGCTCGCTCGACTCCGTGTCCACGATGGAGCGCTTGATGGAGCTGGTGGTGCCCCGCTTCGCCGACTGCTGCGCGGTGCACGTGCTCACCGAGGAGGGACGGGTGGAGCAGCTCGCGGGGCTGCACCGGGATCCGGAACGGGCCCGGGTGGCGCTCCAGGTGCTTCGGCTCCAGCCCGTCGAGTTGTCCGCCGACCATGGCGTCGGCAAGGTGCTGCGCACGGGCGAGTCGGAGTGGATCCCCGAGTTCTCCGAGGGCCAGCTCGCCCAGATGGCGCGCAGCTCCGAGGCCGAGGCGCCGCTGAACGCGCTCCAGCTCTGTTCCTATATCTGCGTGCCCCTGGTGGCGCGGGGTCGGACGCTCGGCACGCTCATGCTGGCGCAGGGCGACAGCGGCCGTCATTACTCGCGCGCGGACCTGACGCTGGCCGAGGAGCTGGCGCGCCGGGCCGCCCTGTGTCTGGACAACGCGCGGCTGTACCGTGATGCCCAGGACGCCATCCGGCTGCGCGACGAGTTCCTCTCCATCGCGAGCCATGAGCTCAAGACACCGCTCACCGTGCTGCGGCTCCAGTTGTCCTCCCTGGAGCGTCACCTGCCTCCGGAGGCGAGCGAGCGGATGCGCACGAAGCTGGACGAGGCCCAACGCCAGGCGCGGCGGCTCTCGCAGCTCATCACGTTGCTGCTCGACGTGGGCCGCATCGTCACCGGCCGCGTGTCCCTGGATCGCGCCGAGATGGATCTCACCCGGCTCATCCAGGAGGTGATGGAGCGGCTGCGCGACGTGTTCACCCGCGCGGGCTGCGAGGTGACGCTCCATGCGCCCGCGCCCGTGGTGGGTTGCTGGGACGCGCTCCGCCTGGAGCAGGTCATCGTCAACCTGCTCACCAACGCGGCCCGCTACGGCGCGGGCAAGCCCATCACCCTCCGGCTGGAGTCGGACGGCGTGCACGCCCGGTTCATCGTGCGCGATGAGGGGGTGGGCATCTCCCCCGAGGACCTGCCGCGCATCTTCAGCCGCTTCGAGCGCGCCGTCACGGTGCGGCACTACGGGGGCCTGGGCCTGGGGCTCTACATCAGCCGGGAAATCGTCGAGTCCCACGGCGGACACCTGACCGTGGACAGCCAGCCGGGGCAGGGCGCCACCTTCACGCTGGAGCTGCCCTACCAAATCCCCGGGGAGTGAGGGCCGCCGGCGGTGCCTCGGTTCTTCAAGTCCCCTCGCCCAGCCGCTTGAGGAAGGTGGGGTAGGAGAGGCCGAGCACCTTGGCCGCCTCCATGCGCCGCCCACCCATCTGCTCCAGCACCCAGCGGGTATAGGCGCGCTCCACCTCCTCCAGGGCGCGTGGCGGTCCGGAGAGCACGAAGGCGTTGGGCTCGGGGGGGCTCGCCGCCGGGGCTCCGGCCGGCACGGGCCTGGTGCCCGCGAGCACGTCCAGCTCCAGCTCGGGCCCGGGCTCCATCACCAGGGCGCGCTCGAGGACGTTGCGCAGCTCGCGCACGTTGCCGGGGAAGGCGTAGGCGGTGAGCCGGGTGCGGGCGTGGGGCCCGAGCGAGACGTCCCGACGCCCCAGCTCCCGGCGCAGCTCGGCGAGGATGCCCTCGGCGAGCGGGAGGATGTCCTCGGGGCGCTCGCGCAGGGGCGGGATGTCGATGCGGAAGACGCCCAGGCGGAACCACAGGTCCTCCCGGAACTCGCCGCGCGCCATGAGGCCCGGCAGGTCGCGGTGCGTGGCGGCCACGATGCGCGCGCTGCTGGAGTGCTCCGTGGTGCCGCCCAGGCGCCGGAAGCGGCCCGAGTCGAGGAAGGTGAGCAGCTTGGCCTGCAGGCCCAGGGGCAGCTCGCCCACCTCGTCGAGGAAGAGCGTGCCCCCGTGCGCCACCTCCACCAGCCCCCGGCGCGCGGTGCGCGCGTCGGTGAAGGCGCCCTTCTCGTGGCCGAACAGCTCGCTCTCCACCGTCTGCTCGGGCAGGGCCGCGCAGTTGACGTGGACGAAGGGCGCGTCGTCGCCCCGGGAGGACAAGGCGTGCAGGTGGCGCGCGAGCATCTCCTTGCCCGTGCCCGTCTCCCCCAACAGCATCACCGCGCCGCGGGGCGAGGTGGCGATGCGCTCGAGCGCCGCGAACACCCGCTGCATGGCCGCCGACGCGGGGGGCACGAGCCGGCGCCGCCCGGACAGCTCGGCCTCGGCCGCGGCCAGCCGGTCCTTCAACCGGCCCGTGTCCAGGGCCCGGCGCGCGCGCAGCACCAGGTCCGCCAGCTCCACCGGCTTGGCCACGTAGTCCGCCGCGCCCGCGCGCACCGCGTCCACCGCGCTGGCGATGTCGCCGTGCGCCGTCACCATCACCACGGCCGCGCCGGGCGCCTGGGCCTTGAGCTCGGGCAGGAAGGTGAGTCCGTCTCCATCCGGCAGCCTCCGGTCGAGCACCACCAGCGCGGGCGTGAGGCGCGCGAGCGCGGCGCGGGCCTCGTGCAGCGAGCGCGCCAGGGTGACGGCGTAGCCCTCGCGCTGCAGCGCCGCCGCGCCCAGCGACGAGAAGGCCCGGTCATCATCGATGAAGAGCAGGGGGACGCTCATGGGGCGGCTCCTGGGAATCGGACGAGGCGGTGGAGTCGGGTGGGGGCAGCGTCACGGTGAAGCGGCTGCCGCCGGGAAGGCGCGTGAAGCCGACGCGGCCTCCCTGCTGCTCCACCGCGCGTCGGGTCATGGACAGCCCGAGCCCCACGCCCTTGGGCTTGGAGGTGACGAAGGGCTCGAAGAGCCGCGCCTCGAAGCCTTCCGGTGGGCCGCCCGCGTTGTCCTCCACGTCCACCACGGCGTGGCCCTCCTCCTGGCGCACGCGCACGCTCACCTCGGGCGTGGCCACCCGTCCGAGGTCCTTGGCGGCCACGGCCGCCTCCATGGCGTTGCGCACCAGGTTGTCCAGCGCGGTGGCCAGCAAGAGGGGGTCTCCCTGGAGCTCGAGCGCCTCGGGCAGGTGGGCGGTGAGGCGCACCTCCTCGGCCTCGGGCAGCACGCGCAGTCCCTCGAGCACCTCGCGCACCAGGTGCGGCAGGTCCACGGGGATGCGCTGCACGCGCGGGGGTTTGCCGAAGTGCAGCAGCGAGGTGGCCAGGTGCGCGAGTCGATCAATCTGCCCACGCAGGGCGCGCACCGCGAGGGCCTGCTCCTCTCCGGGCGAGAGCAGGCCGGTGGCCACCTTGAGGCCGTTGAGCGAGTTCTTCACCTCGTGGGCGATGAGGCCCGAGGCCGAGCCGAGCGCCGCCATCGTCTCCTTCTCCGCCGCGCGCCGCTCCATCTCCAGGAAGAGGCGGTAGACGCGCCGCCAGTGCAGGCTGAAGAGCAGCAGGGTGCCCACCTGGAGCCCCGCGAGCACGAGCAGTTGCGCGAGCAGCCGTTGACGAATGGTGGCCACGGTGGCCGTCTCGTCCGCGGCCATCACCAGCCGCAGCCGCGTGCCCGGCACCACCGTGGCCCAGGCGAACAGCTCTTCCCCGTCCGCGCTGTCCACCTCCTGGCCTTCCCGGGCCAGCAGTTGCTCCACCTTCGCGGCGAAGCCGGGCAGGGTGGCCCACGAGGGCGGTGGCGAGGGCAGGAGGATGTCGCCGCCGCGGTTGAGCACCACCAGCTTCAGGTGCTTGCTCATGGGCCGCGAGCCGGGCAGCTCCATGCGGGCGTCGATCAACCCGACGAGCATCCCCAGGACACGGT
Source organism: Cystobacter fuscus DSM 2262 (assembly GCF_000335475.2). Taxonomy (NCBI): domain Bacteria; kingdom Pseudomonadati; phylum Myxococcota; class Myxococcia; order Myxococcales; family Archangiaceae; genus Cystobacter; species Cystobacter fuscus. The sequence continues at coordinate 312,814 of NZ_ANAH02000013.1, forward strand.
GCTCGCCCCTCACCGGCACGGCGACGACGAAGGTGGAGGAGCCCGGATCGAGCGCGTCCACGACGGGCGCTTGTTGCTGGAGGACGTGCTGGAACCACGCGCGTGCGCGCACCACGTCGCTCGGGGTGCGCACGAGCGGCTCGCTCCAACGCACGTTGCCCGTGGTGTCGAGCAGGAGGATGCCCTGGCGGAACAGGCCGAGGTCGGGCGCGGTGAGGTCCTGCATGTCCTCGATGGCCCGTCCCTCCAGCAGCTCGGGCCCCACGCCCAGGGCCACGCGGGACAGCTCCGACTCGAGCAGCTGGATGTGCAGGCCGAGCGCCTCGGCGTATACCCGGCCCTCGCGCTCCAGCCGCGAGCGGAACTGGTCGTGCATCTCGTGCACGTCCCCGCGGTAGGACAGCAGCGGCCCCACCACGGCGACGAGGCCCAGCAGGCACAGCCCCGCGAGCACCGAGCGGGTGAACTGCCGCTCGGCGTCTCTCAGGTCGGGATGGGAGGGGCTCGCCATGTCCCGGGGGCGCGGGGGGGCGCGCGCCTCAGGCGCTGACGAGCTTGGGCCCGGGCTTCTTCTCCTCGTCGGAGGAGGCCGGACCGAAGTTGCCGGTGAGGTACTTGCCGGAGAAGCAGGCGGTGCAGAAGGTGTTGCGCTCGCGGTCTCCCACCGCGGTGCCCAGGCCCTCCAGGGAGATGTAGCCGAGCGAGTCCGCCGTCACGTAGCGGGCGATCTCCTCCACGGAGTGGCTGGAGGCGATGAGCTCCTGGCGGCTGGGCGTGTCGATGCCGTAGTAGCAGGGCCACTGGGTGGGGGGCGAGGAGATGCGCAGGTGCACCTCCGTGGCGCCCGCGGCCTTGAGCATCTTCACGATCTTCCGGCTCGTCGTGCCGCGCACGATGGAGTCATCCACCACCACCACGCGCTTGCCCTTGAGCACCTGGCGCACCGCGGACAGCTTGAGCTTCACGCCGAAGTGGCGGATGGACTGCTGGGGCTCGATGAAGGTGCGGCCCACGTAGTGGCTGCGGATGAGGCCCACGTCATAGGGGATGCCGCTGGCCTGCGAGTAGCCGATGGCCGCGGGCACGCCCGAGTCCGGCACCGCGATGACCAGGTCCGCCCCCGGCACGGGCTGCTCGCGCGCGAGCTGCCGGCCCATCTCCTTGCGCGTCTCGTACACGCTGGCGCCGAAGAGGACCGAGTCGGGCTTGGCGAAGTACACGTGCTCGAAGATGCACCGGCCCAGGCGCGTGGGCGGGAAGGGGTTGCTGGTGCGCAGGCCCTCCTCGTCGATGACGACCATCTCCCCGGCCTCGAGCTCGCGGATGAACTCCGCCTCGATCAAGTCGAGCGCCGTCGTCTCGCTGGTGAGCACCCAGCTGTTCTTGAGCCGGCCGAGCACCAGCGGGCGGAAGCCGAAGGGATCCCTCACCGCCACGAGCTTCTTCTCGGCGAGGAAGAGCAGGCTGTAGGCGCCCTTCACGCGCGAGAGCGCCTCGACGACCTTGTCCTCGAAGGTGGCCTTCTTGGAGCGGGCGATGAGGTGGATGACGACCTCGGTGTCCGCGTCCGACTGGAAGATGGCGCCATCGGCCTCGAGCGACTTGCGCAGCTCGTCGGCGTTGACGAAGTTGCCGTTATGGGCGACCGACATCTGGCCGCCCACGTACTCCACGCTCAGGGGCTGGGCGTTCTTCAACCGGCTGCCGCCCGCGGTGGAGTAGCGCACGTGCCCGATGGCGGCTCCTCCCGGCAGCGACTCGATGACCGGCACGGTGAAGATGTCCGCCACGTGCCCCATGGACAGGTGCGCGCGCAGCCGCTCCCCATCCGAGGCGACAATGCCCGCGGACTCCTGCCCCCGGTGCTGCAATGCATGCAGACCCAGGTACGCCAGGTTGGAAGCCTCTGGGTGACCGACGATTCCGAAGATTCCACACATGCGGCGTGCCTTATCCCCTTCGGGAGCTGAACGGAACGGAGAACGGTTGCCTAACGGTTGCCTCCTTCGGGGGTATTCCTCGAAGTGACGCCGAAATCCATGGGGATGAAGAGGATCCCCGGGAATTTTCCGGTTCCGGATAGGCTCTTGCGTCACATGTCCGTCTCGTGGCGACAACGGCTGCGTGCCCTGGTTCCGCTGACCCTGTTGACCCTGGGGTGTGCCTATGCGCTCGCGTCCTGGAACTGGTGTGGACGCTGGGGCCAGGGGGCACCCACGCTGCTGGGCCAGGCGCGCGCCGGGAGTCCCTTGAGGGCCGGGGCGGCCAGGGTGGCCCTGGCTCCCCCCTATCCGGTGGTGGTGGCCGGCTACGGGCTGCTGCTCCCCGAGGCGGCTGGGGCGAGCTTGCCTCCGCAGGCTCGCGCGGTGGTGCTGGCCGCGGGCGACATGAAGGTGGGGCTGGTGTCGCTGGAGTTGCTGCTGGTGCCCGATGCGCTCGTGGCCAGGGTGCGCGAGCGGACCACGAGCCTGGGGCTCGGCGCGGTGGTGGTGGTGGCCTCGCACACACACTCCTCCTTTGGAGGGTATGACGCCCGGCTGGTCGCTCAGATGGGAGGGACGGGGCGCTTTCGTGGGGAGTCGCTCGAGGCCGCGGTCGAGGGGGCGAGCGAGGCCCTGCGTCAGGCGGCCTCCCAGCTCGCCGACGTCGCCCTGGAGGTGGGGCAGGCGCGCGAGCCTGGACTGGTGCGCTCGCGCTCGGGGGGCGAGTCCCCGGATGGGAACCTGACGCGCGCGGTGCTGCGCGGCGAGCGGGGGCCGGTGGCGGAGCTGCTGCTGTTCGCCTCGCACCCCACGCTGGTGCCGCGCAAGCGCGACGTGGTGGATCCAGACTGGCCCGGACGCGTGAGTCAGCTGCGCGAGGCGGAGGGTGGGGTGACGCTCGTCCTCCAGGGCGCGAGTGGCAACGCCTCGGCGGTGTGGGAGGGGGGCGGGGGACTGGAGACCGTGGAGGGGTACGCGCGGGCCGTGGCGGAGCTGGCGGCGCGGGCGACGCCGGTGCCGGTGGAGCACCCGGAGCTGGGCTTCGCGCGGGTGGAGGTGGCGCTGCCGAGGCCGGACTCCTCGCGGCTGGTGCCCTGGTATGCCCGGGCGGCGGGAGACAACTTCCTGTGTGCCTCGTCCGCGCGCCGCGCCGAGGTGGGGGCGCTGCGGCTGGGGCCGCTCGAGTGGCTGCTGGTGCCGGGCGAGCCCACGGTGGCGGCGGGCTCGTCCCTGGCCGGGCGCACGGGTGCCCGCGACGTGCTGGGGTTGGCGGACGGGTACGTGGGCTACGTGGAGACACCCGAGGCCGTGCGGGCACGCGAGGGCGAGGCGCGCCGCCAGTACTTCGGCGCCACGTTGTTGGAGCAACTGGGCGCCGGGGCGGAGCTGGCGGCCCGGGCGGCGGGCTTCACCCCGTGAGGGGGCGCTAGAGCTTGTCGAACTTCGAGTCCTCGTCCCGCTTCTTGAAGAGCAGCACGGTGCGGCCCAGCAGCTGGGCGAGCTCGGCGCCGGTGCCCTGGGCGAGCTTCTCGGCGGCCTCGTGGCGCTCCTCCGGGCCCTCGTTGATCTTCACCTTGATGAGTTCGTGATCGTGGAGCGCCTGGGCCACGGCGGCGATGACGCCCTCGCTGACGCCCGCCTGGCCCACGATGACCACGGGTTCGAGGTGATGTCCCAGCGCGCGCAGCTGGCGGCGCTGCTTTCCGGTCAACGGCAAGATGCTTCTCCTTCAAGTGGGGAGGCGCGCGGTGGCGCTCCCGGGGTGGCGCACCCTACTTCTTTTGCGCGGCCATGCGCAGCTCGCGCTGGGCCTCGATGTGGTTGGGTTGCAGCTCCACGGTCTTCTGGAAGTGCTTGAGCGCACCGCTCATGTCCCCGCACAGCTTGGCGATGACGCCCAGGAAGTAGTGCCCGGCGGCGACCTTGTCGTTCTTCTTCAGGCACAGCTGGATGTCTTTGTAGGCCTCGTTGAAGCCCGCCTTCTTGTCCTCGAAGGTGAAGAAGCGGGCGTAGCCGCGCCAGGCGTAGAACTCGGCCTCCTGGTCGTTGAGCTGGATGGCCTCGTCGAGCAGCTTGACGGCCTCGGCGAACTTGCGGCCCTTGAGGTAGACGCCCGCCTTGCGGAACAGCTCCTCGCTCTTGAGGATGGCCACCACGTCGACCTCGGCCTCCTTGTTGCCGCCGCTCTTGAGCTCCTCGATGTACGCGGCGCGGCTCTTCTCGTCCGCGAGCGTGCGATGGGCCTCGCCGATGTAGGCGAAGATGTCGGCCTTGAGCTTCTCCATCTCGGGAGGCGCGCCGGGAGGAATCGTGTCCGGGTGGTACAGCTTGGCCAGCTTGAAGTAGGCGATGCGCACCGCCGGGCCGTTGGTGTCCGCGCCGACGCCCAGGCGTTCGAAGTGGTTCTGCTCCTTCATCTTCTGGGCGAGCTCCTGGAGCGCGGCGATGTCGCTCGCGCCGGGCGCCGGGGCGGATGGGGCCGCGGGAGCGGGAGCCTCGGGTTTGGCCGCGGGCGCGGCGGTGGGCGCCGGAGCCGAGGGAGCGGCGGGCTTG